>JAZLDO010000147.1:0-1865 GCA_045614825.1 Candidatus Aphodosoma sp.
ACCGACCCACCTGCGCTCGCTTATAGCAATGCTACAGCTGGCAATGATGCACCTGCCGTTGGTTATGCAACTGTCTATCCACTTACAATGTTCCTCCGTGTGCTCACTGCACAACTCTTAATATTGATTTTCTGTTAATATCGTTTTTCAACATAAGTACATATTTTATTTGTTGGTTTATTTTGTTTAGTGAGTATTTAATTTTCTGAGAGAGGATAATTTGTTTTATCAAGTACAAGCCTTAATACTAAATATGAGATTAGCGGCAAGGCATGTACTTAAAAATTAAATGAGCCTGGATTGATTTTTTATTATTATAAAATTATTTTTCCTTATGAATAAATAGTTTTGTACTTCTGTTAAAACAAAAATTTTTATCGTGTTTTTCGACGAATTAGATATAAATGACGACCTATTGGATGCACTCGACATAATGAATTTTGTCGAGTGCACTCCTATTCAGGAGCGTGCTATTCCGCTTGTACTCGAAGGGTACGACCTTTTGGCATCTGCCCAAACTGGCACGGGTAAAACGGCTGCATACCTGCTCCCTGTGCTAGAACTGCTTAGTCGTGGTGGTTCGCCAGTGAATAAGGTTAATGCGCTCGTGCTTGTACCTACTCGCGAGTTAGCTCAACAAGTCGATCAACTCCTTGCTGGTTTTGCTTATTATCAAGACACTACTTGGATTGCCATCTATGGTGGCAACGATGGGGTAGCATTTGCTCAGCAACAACGTGCTCTCGAGCAAGGTGGCGACATTGCCATTGCCACTCCAGGTCGTCTGCTTTCGCTCCTTCGTCATTGTAAAGTTGATTTATCGCATGTCGATTTCCTTATTCTTGATGAGGCTGACCGAATGCTCGACATTGGTTTCTACGACGATATCATGGAGATTATCTCTTATCTCCCAAAAGAGCGTCAAACTCTTATGTTCTCAGCTACATTTCCAAAAGAGGTAGAGAAACTTGCTCGTCAGGTACTCAATAATCCAGCTGAAGTTAAAATCGCTGTCTCAAAACCCGCCGAAGGCATCACGCAAAGTGTATATATCCTTCACGAAGAGCAAAAACTCCCTCTTGTGATGGATATGTTCGCTAAGAAAGTAGAGGTACAGAATGCTGTGTCTGATGATCCGAATGTTCAGCAGAACAACTCTCAATTTTCAAAAGGTATTATCTTTGCTTCGTCAAAAGAGAAAGTTCGCGACCTTTATCATTCGCTTCGTTGTCGTGGTTTGAAGGTGGCGCAAATCCATTCCGACCTTGAGAATGCCGAGCGCACACAGACTCTTCTTGATTTCAAGAACAACAAAATCCAACTCCTTGTGGCTACTGATGTGGTGTCACGCGGCATTGATATCGATGATATTGAGTTTGTAGTTAACTACGATGTGCCTGGTCAGTCTGAAGATTATGTCCATCGTATTGGTCGTACTGCGCGAGCAGGTGCTCGTGGCGAGGGTATTACTTTCGTTACACCAAAGGATAAACCACGCCTCGATAAAATCGAAAAACTATTAGAGAAGACTATTCAACGTTGTCAATTACCTACCGAAATAGCCTCTCTTGCTCCTGTAATTGACGAATCAACCCTCAACAATGGTGATGAAAAGAAAAAGCGTAAGTTCTACAAACACAGAGGTGTGCGAGGGAAGAATTCACCTTCGAAGCAACAAAAATATAAACCGAGCAAAAAAAATTAGTAAAATACTTGCACAAACGAAATAAAAGTCGTAACTTTGCAGTCGCAAACCCAATGATGCGGCGTTGGCGTAATTGGTAGCCGCGCTAGACTTAGGATCTAGTGTCGAGAGACGTGGGGGTTCGAGTCCCTTACGCCGCACAAAAGAAGGCATTGAATTG
>JAZLDO010000148.1:0-18038 GCA_045614825.1 Candidatus Aphodosoma sp.
AGTCAAAAATAATTCATACCTTTGCATAATAAACAAACTCTAACGCATTTGTCATAAGTTATGAAAAAGTTACATCTACTCTTTATTTTAGTTTTGGGGTCTATCTTGACTTTAAATGCGCAACCAAAAGGTGCCCTTAAAGGCTTATTTTCGGTAAGCGCGTCGAAAAAAGTATGCTTCGCACAAGGCAACTTACAATATCAAGCATCAACGAACACGTGGCGTTTTGCTGAAAATCAATACGATGCACTCACAACTGAAAACACCAATGTGTCAGCCACATATGATGGATGGATTGACCTATTTGGTTGGGGAACATCGGGTTACGACGAAAAATATCCTTATATGATTTCGACTACTCCATCGGACTATGGCAATGGTTCGGACGAAATAGAAAAAACTTTATAGGATTGGGGATTAAATAATGCTATCATAAATGCTGGCAATAAAGCTGGATTGTGGCGTACACCGACCTACATAGAGTGGTATTACATACTAGTGCGTCGTGAAAACGCAGAGGCGTTGCACGGGCTTGCTTGTGTGAACGGAATAAATGGTTTGATTATACTTCCTGATAATTGTGTAATACCCGAAGATTTTACATTCAATCCAGGAGGTGCATCTGAAGATAAATACGGCGAAGAGCATTTTAAAACCATCAACGAATATTCGTTAGATGAATGGAAGGTATTAGAAAATCTTGGTGCGCTATTTCTCCCAACTACAGGATTTAGATTTGTATACAGCGATGGAGGCATTGACATCTATAGTTCTAAAACTCACGGATACTATTGGTCTTCTACATCAAGCAAAGACGAAGAGGCATTTATGTTGAATTTTGGTGCATCGACAATAGATGCTACCTTAACTCACTCGCGCATTGCTGGTTTTGCGGTGCGCCTAATAACCGACAACACTTCGACATCGACCAACTCTATCAACATAGAGTCTACGCCTATCGAAATATATACAACTGGCAATGTTTTGCACGTCAAAAACTTCGGAGCCGACTATCAAGTGTTCAATATGTGTGGTTCGTTAATCTACTCAGGCAACGAAATGAGCATCACTCTATCTCGTGGACTATATATCGTAAAAATAAATAACTCAATCCACAAAATAGCTTTATAATACCATTATAAAATAAAAATTGAATAGGTTGTGGCTAAACTCTTTTAGCACAACCTATTTTTTTTGTTTATCAAAACAACTACTAACATATTAATTATTAAGCTATAAAATATCAAAATAAGTAAGATTACAAAAAATGCTTTTTCATATGTCAATTATTTTTTGTAACTTTGTAAGTTAATTGAATTTTATTATTATAATTAGCACGAACTTTAATAGAAAACAAACTTTTAGTTTATATATAATGGATTTTAAATTATTACATACCGACCCATACTCGTCAGCCCGCGCGGGTATTATAACCACCGATCACGGACAGATTGAGACTCCTATATTTATGCCTGTTGGCACTGTGGCATCGGTCAAAGGTGTACACATCAAAGAGGTGAAAGAGGATATTCAAGCACAAATAATCCTCGGTAATACCTATCACCTATATCTACGTCCGGGTCTTGATATTCTTGAAAAGGCTGGCGGTTTGCATAAATTCAATGGTTGGGATCGACCTATCCTCACCGATAGCGGTGGTTTTCAGGTGTTTTCGCTTGCAGATAACCGCAAACTGACAGAAGAGGGTGCGATATTTCGCTCGCATATCGATGGGTCGAAACACTTTTTCACACCCGAAAATGTGGTTGATATTCAACGTACTATTGGTGCAGACATTATGATGGCATTCGACGAATGCACGCCTGGAACCGCCGACTACAAATATGCAAAAAATTCAATGGAGCGCACTCATCGTTGGCTTAAACGTGGTCTTGAGCACTTTGATGCTACCCCTGACAAATATGGCTATCGCCAAACTTTCTTTCCGATCGTGCAAGGATGTGTGTATCCAGAATTGCGTCGTGAATCGGCTAAATTCATTGCCGACCAAGGTAGAGATGGTAACGCTATTGGTGGTCTTGCTGTTGGCGAACCTACAGAAAAAATGTATGAAATGATTGAAGTGGTTAACGAAATTTTGCCAAAAGACAAACCTCGATACTTGATGGGAGTGGGTACTCCTGCAAACTTACTAGAAGGTATCGAACGTGGCGTGGATATGTTTGACTGCGTAATGCCTACTCGCAATGGTCGCAATGGGATGCTCTTTACTCGCAATGGTATCATGAATATGAAAAATAAAAAATGGGCCGACGACTTCTCGCCTATTGATCCTGAAAGCGACTGCTTTGTTGACCTTCAATACTCGAAGGCATACCTTCGCCACCTATTTGTGAGTCAAGAACTACTAGCTATGCAAATTGCTTCGATACATAATCTTGCATTCTACTTATGGCTAGTTAAAGAAGCTCGCAAACACATCATTGCGGGAGACTTCCACATATGGAAACCTATGATGCTTGAACGCGTCACTCGCCGATTGTAAAAGACAAAATAAATGAAAAAAATTGATATATATATAATCAAAAAGTATTTGGGTACGTTCTTTTTATCGATATTGCTTATTATCACAATATCGGTAGTGGTGGATATATCTGAAAAGTTGGACGAATTTATGGACAACAAAGCGCCACTCAATGAGATTATATTCCACTACTACATGAATTTTATCCCATACTTTGCCAACCTATTCACCCCGTTGTTTGCCTTTATTTCGGTGATATTTTTCACGTCGAAGATGGCTTATAACACCGAAATTACGGCTATATTGGCAGGCGGTGTAAGTTTCAACCGAATGCTGCGTCCATATATTATATCGTCGGTGCTAATTGGGGTGATGTCGTTCTTATTGAGCGGTTATATAATACCACCTGCTAACGAAGTGCGCCTTGCGTTTGAAGATAAATATATTAAGCCACACAAATCGGAAGTGGCACGCCACATACAAATGGAAATAGAACCAGGCGTAATACTCTACATCGAACGATATGAAGATACGCGCAATCGTGGAAATAAGGTGTCGCTCGAAAAATTCGATGGCAAAACATTGATAAGTCGCACTACTGGAGCTTCGATTGAATGGCACGAAACAGACACATTGTGGCGCATAAAAGATTATTTGACACGAAACTTCGACGGCATATATGAAACCATCGAAAAGGGTGAAGAAATGGATACGATGCTAAATATTCACCCATCGGAATTTTTTATTACAGGCACACTAGCGCCTCAAATGACTAACACTGAGCTAAGCAATCATATCCAACGCCAAGAGGCACGCGGAATGGGCAATACGCAAATGTTCAAAGATGAATATTACAAACGCTTTGCTAACCCATTTGCTGCTCTGATATTGATGATTATTGGAGTATCGTTATCGTCAAAAAAAATACGTGGTGGAATGGGGCTACAAATAGGTGTAGGCATCGCATTAAGTGCACTGTATATCCTATTTACCACCATATCAAGTATGTTTGCTATCAAAGGTCATATGCCCGTATTATTGTCGGTTTGGCTACCTAATATAATATTTTTTGTAATAGGCATCGGTCTATATTTCAAAGCTCCAAAATAATGAATTACAAAGAAATCATACAAATACTTGCTACACATCCATTAGTAAAAGATATAACTAAATGGATAGATTCTGATGCGAAAGGTTTGCAAATTAACGGACTACAAGCCTCTGGCAAAGGTATGATATTCAGTTCAATACAGCAAACTACCGGAGCAAAACTATTGTTTATTGCCGAAGATGCCGAAACGGCTGCTTATATTTACAACGATATAAATCGAGCGATGCCCACAGGCAGTTGTGGATTGCTACCCTCTTCTTACAAAAAATCGCCTAAACACGGTGGATTAGACCTTGCTTCGGAAATTATGCGCACCGATGCGCTTAATATAATAAACAAGAAACAAGACAATAATAAAATTAATAAACCACAACCAAACAATGGATGGTTGGTTGTAACTTCGCCAGAAGGATTAATTGAACGCGTAACACCACAACATACCTTTGAAACCAAGAGATTAACAATACACAAAGGAGAAGAGATTGACTCGGAAAAAATTATTAAAACACTTACCGAATGGGGATTTGAATTTGTTGAGTTTATCTATGAACCAGGTCAATATGCTCAACGTGGTAGTATATTAGATATATTTTCGTTCTCAAATGAACGCCCTTATCGCATTGACTTTTGGGGCGACGAAGTGGAATCGATACGTGTGTTTGATATAGAAAAACAACTATCAATCAACGAGATAGATGAAATAAATATATTACCTAACATCACAGCTAAGGGCGATAAAGATGAGACTGTGTCGATATTCAACTTCTTGCCTACCGACACTATCTTATGTTGGGCTAATATGACATTCGCTATCGAAAGAATGAACGATATATATGACGACACTCTCATCAAACAACACTCTGAAAAAAACGTAGCTGATGTTCTTAACCTACTCATTAACGGTAATATAGCCAAAGAACAAATTGCTAATTTCCGACATATCTATTTAGATAAAAAACACGGGACACAAGATGTTAGACTCTCTCAATTCTCAACTCTCAACTTCAACCAATCGGCACAACCTCCATACCACAAAAATTTTGATATTGTATCCGAATCGTTGCGTTCTTTCATCAACGATGGATATGCTATCCACATCTGCTCTGATTCAAAAAAACAGACCGACCGTATCGCTTCTATATTCGACGAACGTGGCGACAATATACACTTCACTCCTATCGAAGGTACTATCCATGAAGGCTTTATAGACCACGATCTATCTGTCTGTTTCTTCACCGACCACCAAATATTCGACCGTTACCACAAATTCTCCCTCAAATCTGATATTGCCAAGGCTGGCAAAGTGTCGATGACATTGAAGGAGATAAATCAGTTGCAAATAGGCGATTATGTTGTGCATATCGACCACGGTATTGGAAAATTTGCAGGATTGATGGTGGCTGATAATAATGGAAAAAAACAAGAGGTAATCAAACTACTCTATCAAAACGACGACGTAATTTTCGTCTCTATCCACGGATTACATCGTATATCAAAATATAAAGGTAAAGACGGAGAACCACCTCGTATCAACAAACTCGGCACTGGTGCATGGGAACGCCTCAAAGAGCGCACTAAGGCTAAAGTCAAAGACATTGCTCGCGACCTCATACAGCTATATGCTGCTCGCAAAGCAGAGAAAGGTTTCCAATTCACACCAGATAGTTACCTTCAACACGAATTGGAGGCTTCGTTCATCTACGAAGATACACCGGATCAGGCTCGTTCGACTGCTGACATCAAACACGACATGGAATCGACATTGCCTATGGACCGTCTTGTGTGTGGTGATGTGGGTTTTGGTAAAACTGAATTGGCAATACGTGCTGCTTTCAAAGCTGCGACCGATGGCAAGCAGGTCGCTGTGCTTGTGCCTACTACAGTATTGGCACTCCAACACTATAAAACTTTCAGCGAACGCCTCAAAGAGTTTCCTTGTCGTGTTGAATATCTTAGTCGTGCCAAAAAGCCTTCAGAGGTGAAAACCATAAAACAAGACCTCGCAGATGGTAAAATAGATATACTCATTGGTACGCATAAAATTGTTGGCAAAGATATACAATTCAAAGATTTAGGCTTACTCATTATCGACGAAGAACAAAAGTTTGGCGTATCGGTAAAAGAGAAATTAAAAGCCATGAAAGTGAATGTCGATACTCTAACTCTCACAGCTACTCCGATTCCCCGCACTTTGCAATTCTCGCTTATGGGGGCTCGCGATTTGAGTATTCTCACTACTCCTCCACCTAATCGCCACCCTGTTGCGACTGAGGTATGTACTTATGATGATGAGATTATTCGCGACGCTATTGTTACCGAAATGAATCGCAACGGACAGGTATTCCTCATAAACAATCGCGTACAAAATATCTACCTCATCGAACAAAAAGTGCGTGCTCTCGTGCCTGATGCACGCGTGGCTGTGGCTCATGGTCAAATGCCTACCGAACAACTCGAAGAGACTATCATCGACTTTATCGACTACGAATACGACGTACTTATAGCCACTTCGGTAATCGAATCAGGTGTAGATATTCCTAACGTGAATACTATCATCGTACACAACGCCCACATGTTCGGTCTCAGCGACTTACACCAACTTCGTGGTCGCGTCGGTCGTAGCAATCGTAAGGCATACTGCTACCTCATAGCTCCTCCATTCAATATGCTTACTTCCGATGCTCGCCGTCGCTTACAAGCTATCGAAACATTTGCCGAACTTGGTTCTGGTTTCAATATTGCTATGCAAGACCTCGACATTCGTGGTGCAGGTAATATACTCGGAGCCGAACAAAGTGGTTTCATTACTGACCTCGGCTATGAGACTTACCAAAAAATTCTCAACGAAGCACTTTCCGAATTGCGCGACCAAGAATTCAGCGGACTATTCGCCGACCGAAAAGACGCAAATGACAACTATGTCAACGACTGCTTCATCGAGTCGGATATGGAACTCATGCTGCCTAATTGGTATGTTGAATCTCAAACCGAACGTATGGCTCTATATCGCGAACTCGATAATATACAAAACGAGCGAGCTTTGGAAGAGTATAAAAAACGTCTCACCGACCGCTTTGGGCGCATACCTGACGAGGCTGGCGACCTTATGACTATGGTTCGCCTACGCTGGCTAGCTCAACGCTATGGGGTTGAACGACTAATACTCAAACGAGGCAAAATGCACGCCTATCTTGTAACAAATCAAAAATCTGCATTCTACGAATCTAAAGAGTTTGAAGAACTTATACAATATTGCATGACTAACTACAAACGCTGCGCCCTATCCGAAAAAGACAACAAACGCATCATCCAAGTCAGCAATATAAACTCAGTAGATGATGCGTATAATGTATTTAATGAATTAACTATAAAATAAAAATATGAAAACAACTTTTGATTGGAAAAAATTACTACCCTATGTAGTTGCAATTATCATATTTATTGGTATTGCCTTATTTTATTGCGCACCAGCACTTGATGGTAAAGTGCTCATACAAGGTGACGTAAACAACTGGAAAGGTGCAGCACAAGAAGCACGTGAATTTTACAATGAACACGGAACTCGCACTTGGTGGACAAACTCCATGTTCGCAGGTATGCCTACATATCAAATTACAGGTAGCCTACCAACAGGAGAAATACGTAATACAATAGAAACTATTTCCCACTTTGGATTTGCCGACGATTTGAATATTATAGGCGTGATTTTTGCCTATTTCTTTGGTTTCTTCCTCATGTTGCGTTGCTTCAAAGTAAATCCTTGGCTAAGTATTATTGGCGGTTTAGCAATTGGATTCTCTACATATTTCTTTTTAATTATACCAGCAGGTCATATGACTAAAGCTGTATCCTTAGGCTTTTTAGCTCCAGTTATTGGTGGTTTCTATGCTATATTCCGAAAACAATATTGGCTAGGTGCTCCACTCGTGATGTTGTATGGATTTTTGAGTTTAAACCTTCACCCTCAGATGACATACTATATGTTTATGCTCATCGGTGTATTAGCTTTTGCCGAACTATACATACATATATCTGAAAAGCGTTGGAAAGACTTAGGCATGTCGCTCGGCGTGTTAATTGTGAGCCTATTGCTTGTAGTAGGAACAAAAGCAAGTTGGCTCGAAATGAACCAATCGTACCTCAAAGAGACTATGCGTGGTGGACATAGCGAATTGACACGCGATGATGACAACAAAAATAAACCTGCAGGACTAGACATCGACTATGCTACTGCTTGGAGCTATGGCATAGGCGAAACTATGACACTTCTCATCCCTAACTGGGAAGGTGGCGCAAGTGGTTACAACGTAGGAGCAGAATCTATGCTTTGCGAAACAATGAAAAAACAAGGCATACCTAAACGCTCGGCAGAACAATTCTGCCAACAAGTGCCTACTTACCATGGCGAAAAAGCCTTCACTAGCGGACCTGTATATGTCGGTGCAATTATTTGTTTCTTATTCGTATTAGGACTTCTCATTGTACAAGGTCCATACAAATGGGCATTATTGATTGCTACCCTCTTCTCTATCACATTAGCATGGGGTCGCAATATGATGTGGTTCACCGAATTGTTCTTCAACTACTTCCCTATGTACAGCAAATTCCGTGCGGTAGAAAGTATATTGGTCGTTGCCGAAATCACTATCCCACTATTGGCAATTTTGGCTCTACAAACAATTATCGACCGCAAAATTGAATGGAAATCGTTGCAAAGAAAAATGTTCATTGCTGGAGGTCTTACTGCTGGTTTGAGTTTGTTCTTTGCTTTGTTTGGAGGCATTGTTGATATCACAAGTAGTTACGACTCGCAATGGACAGCGCAAGTTCCAGCATGGCTTCGCGATGCTATTTTCGAACAACGCACAGCTATGATTAAATCCGACGCATGGCGCTCGTTTATCTTCATTGCATTAGGCTTTGCACTCGTCTATTGGTATGCTTGGCAATCACAAAAAGAGGAAAAAACAAACAACAAATATGTACTCTACGGTGCACTAGCTGTGTTGGTATTGGCTGATATGGTGCCTGTGAACAAACGCTTCTTTGGCGACGACCACTTCGTACGCTCAAAAGAGGCTGATGCATATTTCGCAATGCAACCATACGAACAAGAGATATTAAAAGATACCGACCCTAACTTCCGTGTATTAAATCTCGCAACTAACACATTCAACGACGCTCGCACAAGCTATCGCCTAAAATCTATTGGAGGTTACTCTGCTGCTAAACTTCGTCGCTATCAAGACCTTATCGATATGCATATCTCACAAGAGATGAATCCGCTTATGCAAACAATCATGCAAACACAAGGATTTATGATGCCTGATGCCAACAATGGTCGCGACTTTACGGTGCTCAATATGCTCAACATGAAATATGCTGTAGTATCACTACAAGATGGACGTCAAGTTCCAGTACAAAATCCTTACGCAATGGGTAACTGCTGGTTTGTCGATGAAGTTATGCTAGTAGATACACCCAATAAAGAGTGTGATATGATCGACGACATCGACCTACACACTCAGGCCGTAGCCGACAAACGTTTTGCCACTGCTTTGGATATTACAAAACCTGAAGTAACTACAATGATGGCATTCGACAAAGAAACTATCGAATTAACATCATACGCCCCTAACTGCCTCGAATATACATCACGCAACGAACGCAACAAAGTGGTAGTATTCTCAGAAATCTACTACCCACAAGATTGGCACCTATACATAGTTGACGAACAAGGCAATAATAGCGTAGAAATTCCACTTGCACGCGTCAACTATACCCTACGTGCAGCCGTAATTCCTGCTGGCGAACACAAACTCCGCATGGAATTCACCCCACACGCCCTCCAAACCGACAAATGGTCTATGGCTATTTTAATCCTATCTATAATATTTAGCATCTGCGGTTTAACTTATCCTTTGTGGAGAAAACTAATCAAAAAAGAAGCTTAAGACATGATTACAATCATCATTTGCACATATAACAGAGAAAAATATATTGGCCCACTATTAGAAAGCATAGCAAAAAATGATTATCCCAAAGGTAATTATGAAATTTTGCTTGTTGACAATAATTGCACCGACAACACTCGCGCCGTATGCCAATCATTCTCTGACACCCACAAAGATGTAAATTTTCGCTATGTCGTTGAGCCCGAGCAAGGACTCTCGGCTGCTCGCAACAAAGGCATTAAAAAGGCAAAAGGCGACATAATCATCTATGTTGATGATGATGCTTTAGTGGATTCTAATTATATCAGTTCATTTGCCGAGCATTTTGACAACAACCCAACTACAATGGCAACAGGTGGACCTATTGAGCCACTCTACGAAACAGAAGAACCAAAATGGATGTCGCCATACACAAAAGCACTACTCACTGCATGGATGAATTATGGCTCTAAAGTGTGCGAATACCCTAAAGGACGTTATCCTGGAGGTGGCAATGCAGCATATCGCAAGATTGTTTTCGACAAAGTAGGACTATTCAACACCGAATTAGGACGTAAAGGCACTGCCCTATTCGCATCTGAGGAGAAAGACATATTCGACAAAATGCGCACCTTAGGTATGGAAGTGAAATACCTACCTACACCAGTGTTGCATCACATCATACCTCAAGCTAAATTAGAAAAACCATATTTCGACCGTCTCACGCGTCAAATAGGCGATAGCGAACGTATGCGCACACTTGCCATATCAAAAAGCAAATACCTATCACGCCTTGCATCCGAAGCAGTAAAATGGTGCGGAACAATAGTTCTACTTTGTATCTACACCCTGCAAGGTTCCCCACTCAAAGGTTGGAAATTAGTCCTCTTTCGCAAAAACGTAACAGCTGGACTTCTCAATTTAACAAAAAAATAAGAGAACTCTATATGAGTTCTCCCCTATTTCAACAAAGCATTCAAATCTTCACGTATTTGGATGCTTTTTTTGTTTTAACATAGTTTGTACTGCACTATATATACGTTCACAATTACAATTATCATGATATGTAAAAAATTCATCAACCCTTTGCCTATACTTATGAGGCATCTCGAAGTTAGACTCAACAAGTTTTTGAAGTTCATATATAAGTTCCTGTTCCGTAAAGACTACACTACCCAAACCATCATTCTCAATTGAATAAGTATTACTACGCAAATAATGACCTTTATAATACTCATCACAATCAAATTGATAATACAATACAGGTTTATACATATATGCAAAATCAAAACCTACACCTGAATAATCAGTAATCAAAATTTTACTCTCACGCATTAAAGTAGGAATATCATAGTGTTGCTTATCAGCAAAAATAACATTCTTACTGTTAGTTGACCATAAATGCAAAGCCGACTGCATTTCATAATGAGGATAAAACACTAATTGCATATCATATTTAGTCAACAATTCATCAACAAACTTATTATTCAAAAGACACTGAAACGTTTTATAATAATTTGATTGTACAAAATCATCAACTACCTTCGGCGTATTTCTATTTTCAATAGATTTATCTACTAAATAAGCTCGCCATGTAGGCATTAACAATATCTGATTTTTACCTTCATAATTCACCCATCTATCATATCGTGCATAACCAGTCAATGCAACATCCTCTGGTTTATAACCATATCTTTTATCATGTACTAAAGTAACATAATCTTGATTATTTGCCGCGATAAACAAATCTACACCTGTCACGAATTTATTAAGTTTATCAGACATATCCTCTTTAGTTATACCATGATTAAGCAAAACAAACTTAGGACAATTCAACCAAGAGAAAAACGTTTTATGACATACATAACTCCATGGCGTTATAAAACCAATATGTGTTGATAATAAACAATCTACATAAAACAATGCTTGCCAATGTTCTTTACTATTATATGCTATAACATTACCATACTTCTCAACTGAACGATAATCAATCTCTTGCGTTGAATCAATAAGATAATAAATCCTTTTATTAGGATAATTTTCACGAATATACTTAAAAAAAGCAAAACCGTTATCTCTAGCTTCTATACCACGTTCACATATAAGCCATGCGCCTCGAAACTTTTCTTTCTCTCTAAAAAAAAGACTCATAAATCGCCAAAAAATAATCATCAATGAATCTGATAAGTAGCGAGGAATCTTTAATATAATCTTTAACAATCTATTTTGCATCTTTTTTTATATATCTTCCTTAAATGTTATTTTCTTGTTTTGTTCTTCGCCTAAGACAATGTGGATTGGTTGATTTGGTAGATGATTGAATACTACTCCACAATCGTCGGTTACTTGCATATTTCCGCTATTAAGTGCAATATCATATGCTTTAGCTATCAAAGGCAAACGGAATGCTTGCGGGGTTTGTGCTCGCATGATAGTTGAACGATTAGGAATACGAGCCACACATCCATTTTGCATTTCATATACGGTATCGGTAGATGGCACTGCTACAACCACAGCCTCGTGTGACTCAAGCGCCTTACACACTTCATTTATGATACGCTGACTTACGAATGGTCGTGCTGCGTCGTGTAGCAGTATATTTGCCTCAGATATAGATTCGGCAGATAGTAGGCTTTGATATAGTCGAATGGCATTTACACTCGACTCCCAACGCTCTTTGCCTCCAAGAATAATATGACGCATTTTAGTCCAACCATTGACTTTCAACATCTTTTCAGCCTCACATATATAGTCAGGATGCATAACGATGCAAACCACATCAATACACTGAGCCTGCTCAAAAGCATCGACCGAATGTTCAAGTATAGTCTTTCCATCAGCAAGTGGCAACAATTGCTTTGGCATATTGCCACCTACTCGAGCACCGATTCCTCCTGCTAATACAACCGCTATATTCATATTAGTGTTTAGTGTTTAGTGTTTAGAGGTTAGAGATATACAAACTAAATATTATCAATTAAATCCTTAATTTTAACAAATGCTTTTGTCAATATACCCCAAGAGTATTTCTCTTTTTCAAGAATTAAATATTGAGTATAATCTTCTTGTCGGTCGTTTTCGTAATAATCCACAATGGCTTCGGCAATGGCTTCGGCATTAGGTTCGGTTGCATAGCCCATTTGATGGTCGTGTACTATCTCACCTAAACCACCTACGTTAGTGACCAACATCGGTTTTTCGAAATGGAAAGCCACCTGAGTAACACCACTTTGAGTAGCAGTTTTATATGGTTGTACTATCAAATTAGCTGCGCCAAAGTATTTGCGCAAATCGGCATCAGGTATAAATTCATTGCGAATAATGACTTTGTCGGTTAGTCCATTATCTGCAATTTGCTTACGATACATCTCCTCTTGCTCATAAAATTCGCCAGCCACGAGCAATCGCAAATTTGGCATTTTCGCATGTATTTTGCCCATAGCATCGAGCAAAAGGTCTAACCCTTTGTAGGCACGCACTAAGCCAAAAAACAACATATAATCCTTATCGGCATCCAATCCTAAAGCTTGACAAGCATCGGCTTTTGACATACGCTCGCCATAATGGTCATAAATTGGATGTGGTGAAAATGTTTTAGGCTTACGTTGTTTATCTAGTTTATCAATATCTCTAACTACACTATCTGACAATGCGACAAAACCATCGGTGTTCTTAACATAGAAAGGGGCAAATAATTTATCGAGGATACTTGGTTCGTGAGGTATCATATTGTGCACCAATGCTATGCAACGAGTTTTGCGATTGCCTTTCACTATGCGTTCGATGATGCCATAACAAGGAGCAAAGAATGCCATCCAGTAGCAAGTGATGAGCATGTCGGGTTGCATTTTGCGGATTCGGCGACCTACGCTAAACCAATTCAAGGGGTTGCACGAATTGAGCAAAGGTGTGATTTTTAGGTCGGTTGGAGCTTTTTCGTTAGAGTATTGCGTTTTGCCAGGGAATAGGAACGAGGGGTATTGCAATGTGAAGGTAACGACCTCAACATCGTGACCCTCAGACTGGAACTGACGTGCAAGTCGCTCGTTGAATGTAGCTAAACCGCCACGAAAAGGATATGCTGTACCTAAGATGACAATTTTCATTTTTTATTAAATTAAAATATTCAACAAAAGTACATGTTTAATTTTCAGAGATATACAAATTTTACTTGCATTAAAATTTAGTAAAAAACTTATATATTTTTTAAGTACAAGCCCTAAATCACAAATTAATTATTAAGGCATGTACTTAAAATACAATCATCCTTAAAAAATTTACAATATACAAAATCTGATTGTAAGCCTAAAATTAAATATGTACTTATGTTAAAAAACATCAAATTCGAGCTTTGATTGCTTTTGATGCTTCTTCGTAGCCAGGTTTGTCGAGAAGAGCAAACATATTCTTTTTGTATGCCTCTACACCTGGTTGGTCGAATGGATTAACGCTAAGGATGTAGCCACTAATACCACAAGCTTTTTCGAAGAAATAGAGCAACTGACCGAGGTAGTATTCGTTGAGGCGAGGCAATGTGATTTTCAAATTAGGCACACCGCCGTCGATATGCGCAAGCATGGTGCCGAGTTCTGCCATTTTGTTTACTTCGTCAACACGACGACCAGCGAGGAAATTGAGACCATCGAGGTTAGCTTCGTTAGAAGGCACGCGCACTTCATGTTCCATTGATTCGACAGAGATGACAGTTTCGAAAAGAGTGCGTTCGCCATCTTGAATATATTGACCCATTGAGTGGAGGTCGGTAGTGAAGTCGACAGATGCAGGGAAAATACCTTTACCCTCTTTACCTTCGCTCTCGCCGTAGAGTTGTTTCCACCACTCAGATACGTAGTGAAGTTTAGGGTGATAGTTAACCAAGATTTCTATTTTTTTGCCAGAACGGTAGAGTTCGTTGCGAACTGCTGCATATTGAGCAGCGAGGTTATTTTCGAACTCAATATTCAAACCGCAAACCTCTTGCATACGACGTGCACCTTCGACGAATTGACGGATGTTGAAACCTGCTACAGCGATAGGGAGAAGACCGACTGGAGTGAGAACAGAGAAACGACCACCTACGTTGTCTTCGATGACAAAAGTTTTGTAACCTTCTTGAGTTGCTAAAGTGCGCAACGCACCACGACTGCGGTCGGTGATACAAACAATGAGGTCTTTAGCTGCGTCTTTGCCAACTTGCTCTTCGAGTTGAGTTTTGAGCATACGAAATGCGATAGCAGGTTCGGTAGTTGTGCCAGATTTAGAGATTGATACGATACCAAAACGTTTGCCTTTTAACATCTCTTGCAATTCGTAGAGATAGTCTTCGCCAATATTTTGACCAGCATAGACAACTACAGGATTTTGGCGGTCGCGTTGCAACCAGTCGAAGCTATTGTTGAGAGCGTCGATTACGGCTTTAGCACCAAGGTAAGAGCCACCGATGCCGACAACAACTACTACTTCGCATTCGCGACGCAATATAGTTGCAGAGTTTTCTATATCAGTTAGTAATTCGTCAGTTAAGTCGGTAGGCAAAGTGAGCCAACCAAGAAAATCGTTGCCTTTACCAGTGCCATTGTGCAAAGCCTCTTGTGCCTCTACTACAGCTTGTTTATAACCTTTTACAGCTTCTTCACTAATGAAGCCATACGCTTTATTTGCATTAAATTTAATCATATTTTTATAATTTGAAATGTGAAACGTAAAACTTGAAAGTTATTGAATTTCAACTTTCAAATTTCAAATTTCAACTAGTTTTACATAAGTTGTTTTATAAGTTCTTTCATTACTATTGATGGCGAACGACGCTGATACAAAATTGCATAAACTGCATCCAAAATAGGCATATTCACTTGATATTTCTCGTTGATTTCATGAATACATTTAGTGCCATAGTAACCTTCGGCAATCATTTCCATCTCCATTTGAGCTGTCTTTACAGAATAGCCTTTACCAATCATAGACCCGAACGTACGATTACGCGAGAATTTGGAATAGGCAGTAACAAGCAAGTCGCCCAAATAAACACTCTCTTGTACATTACGATGGAACGGATGCACAGCATTACAAAAACGATTCATCTCTTGAATTGAATTCGACACCAACACAGCTTGAAAATTATCACCATATTTCAATCCATGACAAATACCAGCTGCAATGGCATAAACATTCTTAAGCACTGCACCATACTCAACGCCATACATATCTTCGCTCAACGAAGTGCGCAAATAATCACCACCTACAATTGATGAAATCAAACGACCAACCTCTCGATCAGGACAAGCAATTGTTAGGTAAGATGTACGCTCAAGAGCAATCTCTTCTGCATGACATGGACCACTCAATGCCACAACATGCTCAGCTGGCACGCTATAAAACCTGTTAAAATAATCCGAAATAACAAGATTTTCATCAGGTACAATACCTTTAATCGCAGTAACAATAATTTTATTATCTATTTTACGACGTAATTTCTTCAAATGCGATTTCAAAAAAGGCGATGGTGTTGCAAAAAACAGAATATCCGCTTCAGCTACTGCTACATTTATTTTACTTGTAAATTTTATTCTATCTAAATCAAATGAAACAGCCGAAAGGTATGACGGGTTATGCCCTACTCGCTTAAACTCAGCTATTTGATCTTCACGGCGCATATACCAAATAATATTTGGCACATTTTCCATAACAATCTTGGCTATTGCTGTAGCAAACGAACCACCTCCCATTATAGCTATTTTTGGGTAATTATTTTCCATAATCAAAATATGCTTTAATAATACAACCATTCAATCTACAAAGGTAGTATTTTTTTCTGATATATCAAAAAATAATTAATGCAGATTAAAAAATTTTACATTTATCAACAAAAACACACCTTATGAAAAAACTTTAAATAAAGTTTCAAAAAAATAACACATAGAAAAAACACAAATATATTGTATATCTCAAATTAAATTCGTAATTTTGCAGTTAATTAACTAATAACTCATAACCAATCACTAGTAACAAATAACCGATAACAGGCAACTAGTTACTAGTAACTGGTAACTAGTAACTAATTATCATGCATAGCGATTCAGTAGTAATTATTCCTACTTACAACGAAAAGGAAAATATCGAAAAAATCATCCGTGCCATCTTCGCACTCCCTAAATGTTTCCACATCCTAGTCATCGACGATGGTTCGCCTGACGGCACTGCAACTATAGTAAAAAATCTTCAAAAAGAATTTACAGAAGAACTACATATTGTCGAGCGAACAGGTAAACTTGGTCTTGGGACTGCCTACATCGCAGGTTTTAAATGGGTTCTTGACCACAATTATGAATATGCCTTTGAAATGGATGCAGACTTCTCTCATCCTGTACCAAAACTACTTGAACTATACGATGCTTGTGCCAATCAAGGTGCCGATGTAGCTATTGGCTCTCGCTATGTAGGCAATGTTGTCAATGTAGTCAATTGGCCAATGGGTCGCGTACTTATGAGTTACTACGCTTCTAAATATGTACGCTGCGTCACAGGTCTCCCTGTTGCCGACACTACTGCAGGTTTCAAATGCTACCGCCGTCAAGTACTTCAAACTATCGAATTCGATAAAATCCGCTTCAAAGGCTATGCTTTCCAAATCGAAATGAAATTCACAGCCTACAAATGTGGTTTTACAATCAAAGAAGTACCTATCGTATTCGTCAACCGCGTCGAAGGCACATCAAAAATGTCAGGTGGCATCTTCTCTGAAGCCCTCTTTGGCGTCGTAAAACTCAAAATATCAAGCTGGTTCCGCAAATATCCACAAAAACAATAATATTTCAACATATAAGTACAGAAATATTTTGTGTTGGTTTTCTATGTTATAGTGATGTTTATTTGTTTTGTGGTGACGATTTGTTTTTTTTAAGTACATGCCTTAAATTATAAAATATCCCCAAGCTAGCTAATTACAAGGCTTGTACTAAAAAAAAATATATTATCCTATTAGAAACAAAAAAACTCCCACTGCACAATAATAAACTTAAAAACATAAAATATGTACTTATGTTAAAAACAAAAATATCTAAAAATGATTACTACTGACCAAATAAAAGCTGCTATCGACCGAGTTGAATCTCTCTACAAATACCTCAACATCGAAGAAAAGAAAATTCAACTCGAAGAAGAAGAACTAAAAACCCAAGCCCCTGAGTTTTGGCAAGACCAAAAACGTGCTGAAGCTCAAATGAAGCTTGTCAAAGGCCTAAAATTCTGGATTGAAGGCTATAATACTGTCAACGCTGCTGTCAACGAAGTGCAAATTGCCTACGATTTCTACAAAGAAGAGGCTATGACCGAAGACGAAGTCGACGAGGCTTACAACCACGCTATCACTCTCATCGAGGACCTCGAAATGCGCAATATGCTCCGTCGCGAAGAGGACAAACTCGGCGCCGTAATCAAGATTGTTGCAGGTGCAGGTGGCACCGAGGCTCAAGACTGGGGTCAAATGCTCATGCGTATGTACCTCCGCTGG
>JAZLDO010000149.1:0-22698 GCA_045614825.1 Candidatus Aphodosoma sp.
CTTAATGCGTGTTCCATATTATTTCAGTTGAGAGTTGAGAGTTAAGAGTTGAGAGATTAATGCCGTAAGGCTCTCTATACTCTAATCTCTAAACTATAAACATTATTTTTATTTTTCTTGAAGGTCTTTGTTGATTGAACGGTGAACCCAAATAATACAAGCCACGATGATAAGAGCCATAGCAGGCATCATCATCATACCGTTGTTTACATAGCCCATTTCATAGAATGATTTAGGAATAACAGGGATATTGAAGAGTGTACCAGAACCGAGCAATTCGCGGAAGAAGGCAACCACTACAAGTACCCATGCATAGCCAAGACCATTACCAATACCATCGAGGAATGAAGGCCAAGGTTTGTTAGCCATAGCAAAAGCCTCGAGACGACCCATAAGGATACAGTTGGTGATGATAAGACCGATGTAAACCGAGAGTTGAACACTGAGGTCATACATAAATGCTTTCAATACCTCAGAAACGATAGTTACGAGGGCAGCAACAACAACCAATTGCACGATAATACGTACACTGTTAGGAATTGTGTTGCGGATAAGCGAGATAACCACATTGGCCATAGCTACGATGATAGTAACAGAGATACCCATAACGATAGCTGGCTCCAATTTGACTGTTACAGCCAATGCTGAACAGATACCCAATACTTGTACTGCTACAGGGTTGTTCTTGTTGAGAGGACCAAGTAGAGCGTTTTTCAATTCTTCTTTCATATTAGTTGCCTCCTTCGATTACAGGTTCAACAATTACACTGTCAGCTACTTCTTCTACGATGATAGCAGCAGGAGCAGTGAGGAATTTTTCATAGTTGCTAAGGCTTGATTTGAGCATAGCTTCTACACCATTTGAAGTGATAGTACCACCAGAGATAGCATCTACTTGCTCTTGACCTTCAGCGATAAGACCAGCTTTACGGATAGCGATTGAAACGAATTCGCCAGAAGCATTGAGAAGGTGTTTGCCAATGAATGGAGCACGGAAAGCTTCTGTAACGATTTCAGCACCAAGACCTGGAGTTTCGCTCGCGTGGTTGAAGAATACGCCGAACACTGTGTTGCGGTCGTCGTTCAATGCCATGTAGCCCCAGATAGCACCCCAAAGACCAGCACCATTCATAGGAAGGATGTATTTAGTCTCGCCGTTTACTTCTGCAACATACATTGGGAATTGACCCTCTTCGGCTTTGATATCGAAATCAGCCACTGGGTCGAGAGTTTTCACTACGTTACCTTCAGCATCGAGCATGTTGTACTCTTTGATAGTTGCTGCGTAAGTAGTTGCTGCATCGTCGCCCAATTCGATGCCTGGCAACGAATTAAGGATTTGCTTTTTAGTGTCGAGGCGCACATTGTCTTCTTGGAATGATTTCAAAGAGCCAGATGTGATCGACAATAGCAACGATACGATGGTGATGATTACCACCATATATATTAACGTATAACTATTTTTATTTGTATTCATAATTTTTTCAGTTGAGAGTTAAGAGTTAAGAGTTAAGAGATTAAAGCCGCAAGGCTCTCTATACTCTAATCTCTAAACTATAAACATTTATTTATTTTGCACGTTTGAGACGTTTGTTGATATTAGCTTGAACTACGTAGTAGTCGATCAAGTTAGCGAAGATGTTCATAAGCAAAATTGCAAGCATCATACCTTCTGGATAACCAGGGTTAAGTACGCGAACAACGATTGCTACAACACCAATCAAGAAACCATAGATCCATTTACCACACTCAGTGCGAGCTGATGTTACAGGGTCGGTTGCCATGAAGACAGCACCGAATGCAAAACCACCAAGAACGAGGTGCATGTACCAAGGCATGTTAGCTACTGCAGTGTCAGGGCCGAATTGGTTAAACAAGAATGCTGTGAAAGCACCACCCATGAATACTGACAACATAGTTTTCCAGCTTGCTACGCGAGTGATAAGAAGGATAGCAGCACCTATGAGGATAGCCAATGTAGAAACTTCACCAACAGAACCTGGGATGAAACCAAGGAATGCGTCCATGAAGTTGATATTTTCGCCGAGGATGTTAGTAAAGCCGTTGTATTCAGGAGCTACAGCCACTTGACCAAGAGGAGTTGCACCAGTGAAACCATCAACTTTGTCGCCTGCACCCCACCAGAAAGCGTCGCGTGTGCGAACCCATACTTGGTCGCCACTCATTGCTGTTGGATATGCGAAGAAAAGGAATGCACGTGTAACCAATGCCACGTTGAATACGTTGTAACCAGTACCACCGAACACCTCTTTTGCGAAGATAACAGCAAAAGCAGTAGCGATAGCGACCATCCAAAGTGGAGTGTCAACAGGCACAATCATAGGGATAAGGATACCTGATACGAGGAAACCTTCTTGAATTTCGTGACCTTTGAATTGAGCAACAGTAAACTCGATGCCAAGACCAACGAGGTAAGAAACAACGAGGATAGGCAATACAGCCAAAAGACCAAATGCAAATTGTTGCCAGAATGTAGCGTCTTGACCAATAGCCAAGAAGTGTTGGTAACCTACGTTCCACATACCAAACAAAAGAGCTGGGATGAGGGCAATTACCACCATAATCATTGTACGTTTCGAATCGGTTACGTCGTGGATGTGAGTACCACGTTTTGCTGTGTCGTTAGGCACAAACAAGAACGTTTTGAATCCATCGAACACCGAGTGAAACATGTGAAGTTTACCACCTTCAGAGAAGGTAGGTTCAACTTTGTCTACGATGTTTTTTAAAAATTTCATTTTTTCTTATCTTTTTTGACATGAAGACATGAGTACATGTTTTTTTGTTTATTCTTGTTTTCCTGTCTTCCTATCTTTTAATAAATTATTCTAATTCTTTTCTCATGTAGTTGAGGGCTTCGCGTACGATGTGTTGTGTTTCGATTTTCGAAGTACAAACGAATTCGCAGAGGGCGAAGTCTTCAGGAGCAACTTCGTATGCACCGAGTTGTTCCATTTTCTCGAGGTTACGAGCAATCATAGCTTTCACGAGTTGTTCTGGCATGATGTCCATAGGGAATACACGGTCGTACTCGCCACTTACGATGAATGCACGTTCGCCACCAAGGATACGAGCATCGAAATCGAATTGTTTTTTAGGACAGAGTATAGTTTGCAACTTAGTGAAGAAGAGGCATGAGTTAGAGAATTTGTTGAAACGTGGCATTGCCCAACCGAAGAGTTCGTCGGCTTGGTCGCCTTCTGCGATAGCAGTGACTACGTTAGCAAATGGAGAGAGATAAGCAGCCTCTTTTGCGTTCAAACCAGTCAAAACGTTACCATTGATAACACGAACTGTTTCGTTGAGGTTGATGTTACCTTCGGTGATGTTGTTGATAACAGTACCGCTGATAGTTTCAACATAAGCAGGATGTTTCACTTTAGGACCAGCGACAGCCACTTTGCGAGTGAAGTCGAGTTTGCCTGTGTTAGCATAGCGACCGAGCATTGCTACGTCCATGATGTTGATTGTCCAAACTGCTTCTTCTTTGTTCACAGGGTTGAGGTGGTTGATGTGAACACCTACGTTGCCAGCAGGGTGAGCACCGATGAATTCGTTGATTTCAACGCCTTTCATGTTGCGCAATTCTGCCGATGTAGCAGGAGATACAGAGTAGTAAGTTTTAGCAATAGCTGCTAAAACATTCAAACCAGCTTGAACGTTAGCTTCTTCGCCTTTCAATACGAAGTTGTAGTCTGCAGCAAGAGGAGCAGAATCGAAAGCTGATACGAAAATAGCTTTAGGAGCTACAGCAGGATTAGCTACGACATCGTAAGGACGTTGACGAAGTGCTGCGCCAAAACCAGCTTCAAGCATAGCTGCGAGCACAGCTTCGCGACCAGCTTTGAGGTCGATAGTAGGCAATGTAGCTTGTTCTGCTTTGCCGTTTTGTTCGATAAGCACATAGAGCAATTTACGACGCTCGCCACGTGCAACTTGTTTGATTGTACCGCATACTGGCGACACAACTTTCACCTCAGGATGTTTTTTGTCAAACAAGATAGTGCTACCGATCATCACGGTGTCACCCTCTTTGACAGCAACCTTTGGTGTCATTCCTTCAAAATAATCAGGTACGATAGCAATCTCTTGCGAGATAACTTTGCCAGCTACTTTAGCTTCGGCATCGCCTGAAATTTTGATGTTTAAACCTTTTTTTAATTTAATTGTTGCCATATAACTTAAAGTTAATATAATAATTTTGTTATATTTTTCACCTATTTATATACATAAACACACACACTTTACCCGACAACAACCATAAGTTATCATCGAGTAAGTGTATGAATTTCAAAATGTTATATTATTTATTATAGCCATTTAATACTACTTTGGTAGTATAAATTTCAATTTGGCAAATTTACAACTTTATTTTCTAATAACCAATAGAATAGTAAAAAAATATGAAAAATCTACATAAAATATTGTTTATATTACAAATAATTGTTAACTTTGCTACGTTAAAATATATAAAAATATCGACAGGGATACATGCTGCGAATACATTAAATTTTCATATAAAGAGCCTATATGGGGGGGGGTAAAATCAACCTATCTTTAATTATAATTCATGCTAAAAAGGCATATACTACAGATTCAAATAATTTGTAGTATATGCTTTTCTTATTAAAACTTTTATTTACCTTAAATTAACCAAATAAATTAAAATATTATGCGTAAGATATTATTTACAATTGCATTAATTATGGTTGCTATGATAGCACCAGCACAAGAAAAACCTATGGAGGGACTTTGTTTTAATCCTGATAAACCAGCCGAATTTCCAGGAGGCAAAGTTGCGATGGGACAATATTTTAGCGAGAACCTCGAATATCCAACCGATGCTCTCATCGAAGGCATCGAAGGACGTGTCATGTGCCAATTTATAATCCAACCTGATAGTTCACGCACCAACATCAACATCGTACGCAAAGTCCACCCATCTATCGATGCTGAAATGCGACGCTTAGTAGAGAACATGCCCCAATGGACTCCCGCCACAAAAGACAGCATCCCTGTAAAAACCCTCGTAACATTACCTTTAATGTTCAAGTTGCCAGAAAATTTACGCATAGTTACAGAAAATGTGTCTGTATTTTATGATGGAAAAAGATATATTTCATCCATAAGAAAAACTGAAAAAGATAGTAGCTATGATGTAAAAATAGAATCCGAAGAATCTTTGATAGATTCAATACAAATGTATATAACTGAAAATATTGCGTCTAAATATAAAAGTCTTGATACCATATTATCCTGCCAATTTACCCTAAATGCAGACACAACAATAAGTAATTTAAAGTTATATCCGATACATTCAATAAAAAATATTTTATCCAACAGATATAGATATAGGAGACCTTACACAGGAATTACAAATATTTTGTTTAAAGATGGCAATATTAAAATTACAGAATTTGATAATCTAACAAACACAACATCAATATCAACAATGGCTTTGTCTCAAGATTATCAAGACATCCAATATAATCCAATTTATCAGTGCATATCAACAGATAAAAACAAGTTAGAAGAATTCATTTTATCTGAAGATATACGAAAAACAATCGAATTAGATATAAAAAATTTACCTAAAAATTTATTTATACCATTTATCAAAAAAGCCGAACTGTATAAAGAAGATAATAAAATAATTACGCCACAGGTTACGTATCATTGTAACTTATTTTGCAAAGATATAGAGAAAAATTTTTCTTCTCCTTTATCAGAAAAAAATCAATTTATTTTAACAATGAAACCAACATATCACGTGAAAGGGAAAGATTTAGATGATTTTGTTGTTGAAAGATGTAATAATACCGCATGGTTTGGTAAAGATGGAGTTGCTAAAATTAAATTTGTTGTCCATAAAGATGGCAAACTATCGTCATTTGAAATACTCGAAAACTCCAATAAGGAAGTTGCACAAAATGTTATTTCAATTATCAAAGAAACAGAAAAACAGTGGACTCCTGGAATATATAAAAATCAATATGTTGATTGTGAATATATTTATACTATATCTTTAGTTAAAACAAATCAAACACATAATGTAGTTTTAAATCAAAAAAACGAAATTATTAAAATTGGAAATCTTTCCTACGAGATAAAAAAGCATAAAAAAACAGCTATTGCAAAAGGGAAAAATTATAAAAAAACAGAAGTTGTAATACCTGCAGAAATAACACACGATAGTATAATATATAAAGTTGTTGAAGTTGATGGATTTTTTCTTAATAAAAATTTGAAAAAAGTTATTATTTCCGAAGGTATTTCTAAAATTGGATTTGGTGCTTTTAGTGAATGTACTTCTCTTGAATCAATAACAATACCTAATAGTGTTACATTAATTGATGGAGATGCTTTTAGTGGTTGTAAATCTTTAGAATCAATTATTCTTCCTAATTGCTTGGAAAAAATTTATCAACGTGCATTTAATGGTTGTACTTCATTAAAATCAATAATTATTCCAGATAGCGTAACATATTTTTACAACTATATAACAGTAAATAAATCACTAACCAAAACTGAAATAAGTAAAACCCAAGGTATTTTTTCTGATTGTACATCGTTACAAGAAATAAAATTTTCAAACAATCAAATAAATATTCCTCCTTTTATGTTCAAAAATTGTACAGCCTTAAAAAGTATTACAATTCCTGAAAATATAACTAAGATAGAATCATATGCTTTTGTAAATTGTACAGCATTAGAAAAAATAAAATTGCACAATAGTTTATGTGTTGAAACAAATGCTTTCACTAATACAGCCTGGTATAATAGTCAACCAGAAGGATTTGTTTATTTAGATAATATCTTATTAGGGTACAAAGGGAATAAATCAAAAGTAACACATATTAACATAAAAGAAGGCACTAAAATTTTAGCAAATCATATTTTTGCTGATTTTCAAAATTTAATTTCAGTAACTATTCCTGAAAGTGTTGAAATTATAGGTGATAATGCTTTTGAAAACTGCACGTCATTAGAAAAAATAGTTATTCCTAAAAATGTAAAAATAATTGGGAGTAAAGCTTTAAAAGGCTGTACTTCGTTAAGAGAAGTGAAAATATTATCTGATAATATAACGAGTATACAACCTGAAACTTTCTGCGATTGTCCTCTCATGGAAAGTATAATACTTTCTGAAAGTGTAACAAACATTGGCAATGGTGTATTCAAAAATTGCAAATCAATAACGAAAATAACAATACCTGCAAAAGTTACTGAAATTGGTTATCACACATTCAATGGTTGTTCTTCTTTAAAAACAATAGAATTCAAATCTATTATTCCTCCTAAAATGCAAAGTAGTAAATTTGAAACAGAAGTTCAACTCATCATCCCAGCAGGCTCCGAAGCAGCATATCAAGAAGCATTTAATTCGAAATAAAATAACATTAAAACACCATTTAAACGCATGAAAAAGATTTTATTTGTGATATTTACCATCCTATGCATGGATAATATTGTGGCACAAACATCTGATAGAGATGTTTTGACTGAACAACTAATCCAAAGAGCTATTTTGGAAAATAAACAATTAGATTTGAATAAGTCATCAAAACTTTTAGTCACTAAGTTAGATTGGGAAGTTGACACTTTGGTTGCTGAAGCAACGCTTTACCAAATAATATACGATTTGATTGAACCTGAATTTAAGGAATTATATGCTCCGCTCTCTGATAAAGATCTATCGGATTATGCAAATTTCTTAAACTCAGATATCAATAAAAAGTTAGATGGCGAAGAGACAATCTCTACATTTAGACTATTAGCAGGTATGGACATGATGGCATATATGCTCGCTTTAGCAACTGAACAACCTTATGAATCAAGCATAAAAAACATAAATGATGCTGAATATGATGCATTGGCTAACAAATATCTTGATGCCTTAAATGTTTCTTCTGCCATGGAAGAATTGATAGCTCTATTTGGAGATGATACTACCAAAGATATGGACCCTAAAGAAAAAGAAATGACCGAAAAAACTATGAAATATTTCGGAAACATGTTCCCTCTATATTTCAAAAATGCACTATATAAAACAATTACTAAAGAAGAACTAACTGTAGTTGTAGAAATATATCAACGCCCTACTATTAGTGAAGTCAACAAAAATATGCCCAACGTTATGAAACGTTTTCTTGAAAAATTTTCGACACAACAAGAGGAACTTTTCAAAGAAAAAGTCCAAACACTCATAAAAGCAATGTCAGACCCTAACGATACAACTGGCGCAAGAGAAAAATATATCGAATATTTGAAAAAAACAGGACGACCTATTCCCGTTGCCACTGAAACAACAACAAACAAATTACAATAAAAAATTAGAGCTATGATATCAAAAATGATTGAAAATAAGTGGATAAAAAGACTTATAATTTTGTTTTTTGTTGTTTTTATTGTTATCCCTATGATTGGTGGTATATTTTCATTATACACTACAAATCCAAATGTTTTCACAGATTTCCCTCATACTAAATTATCTACTTTTGATTGGATTTTAAATAATTGTATATACTTATTACCAATTTTAGCATTCATCTGTTTATGTATATTTATTTTTTTTATTCTGTGTCTTATCAAACAAAACCAAGATGGGGAAAAAATTAAAAGAGAGGATATAGCAGTACTATTTTTACCTTTCTTTATATTTTTTTTCTACATGCTTTTTATAGAAAATGTTCTCATATTTTTAAATAGAACATTCATTTCTAATCCACAATATGAAACAAAAAATGTAGTAATACATGATTTTGACAAAGTCAATCATAGAAAAGGTCCTGATTCATATTATGCACAAGTCTATTTAATTAATGATACCAATATCTTTAAAATTGAAATAGACTCTAAATCCTACTATAAATACAGAGAAAAAGACACCTTAGAATTAAAAATTTTTCAAGGAGCTTTAGGATTTACTGAAATTGATAGTTATCGTAGAATAAATTTTCCTTTTGTGTATAAAAAATTCTCAATAAATAAAAACAATTTTGAAATGATTTCACCTTCTAATATGCATACAAAAATTGCAGACAATCGTTTATATTGGGGTAATGATATAAAACAATATGAAGTGGTGAATATACACTATAAAAAAGGGAAAGAATATGAATATACCAATAACGATTTGTATAAATGGGATTGGTATGCTGAGAAATCTACTTGGGAAGAAAAAGAAAGCCCATGGCATCCATTCTCTAAAGCTGAAATTACATACATTCTAAAAGAACGCCAAAATGCCGAAAGACTTCATTTTTTAGCTTCGGTAGAAGGCATAAATGGATTGGTAATCCTACCAGATAAATGGGATATTACAGATATTCACGATGACAAAGATATTCCTGATTCGCTAAAAATTACACCAACAACTGGGGTAATGAAATATTCAGCAAATGTATTCACTGATGCACAATGGGGTGCTATGCAATGTTATGGTGCAATATTTCTCCCTGCAGCAGGATGTGCTAAAATAGAAACTATTAAATATAAAAATACCCGATATAAAATGCGAAAAGAAATTAAAAATAGGTACGAAAACCAAAAAGGGTATTATTGGACTTCTACTCCACTTAAAGACGAAACAAAAGCATGTTGTTTGGTATTCAGCGAAGACCACATTGACATAATGCAATTAGATAAATCATATCATTGCTCTATCCGTATGATTAAGAAATATTAACCTATTTAATTTATAAAATTATGCGTAAATTATTATCAACTTTAGCTTTCATAGCTATTACAATCATGTTTGTAGTAGCACAAGGTACTTCAGATAACAATGAAGGTGAACTTTTGGGGCTATTTTCCGTTGGCGAAAATCATCAAGTGAAATTCTCACAAGGCAATTTGCAATATCAACCATCTACCCATACTTGGCGTTTTGCAAAAGAACAATGGGAAACTATAGGCGTAACAAATGATACTTACTTAATGGAAATTCAAAAGACGGCAACAGGTATGTATATGGAAACAACAACTGAAATGGTGCCGACATCGTTATGTCCTGACCATATAGACCATAATTTATGGCTTGATATTTTTTGGTTTGGGTCAAGTGGTAAAAACGAACTTTTTCCAGAAATCAAATGCGACCAAGTAAAAATGATAAAACCTGATAAAGATTTAGATTATGATTGGGGGAAATATTGCTCTATCAGCAATGGAGGAAATCAAGCTGGTCTTTGGAGAACCCTCTCGGCAGAAGAATGGAATTACCTATTTTTTGAAAGAGCAAATGCACAAGAATTATTTGGTTTCATAACAATAGAAAAAATAACAGGATTAGTTATACTTCCCGACAACTACAAAGAATTAGTTAATGACACCTCATTGTATCCAAGCAAAGATCAAGATATACGCAAAAGAGGTAAAAATTACTACAATAAAAATAAAAACAATTTTGATAATGCCAAAGTTATTAGCCAAGAGCAATGGAGCAAAATGCAAGAAGCTGGTGCTGTTTTCTTACCTAATGTATCATTATGGATAGAAAAAGAAATAACAATCGAACTTTCAAAAGTTAATACTTATTCAATGCATGGAAATAGTAATGCACCAAGTTCCATGAGATCAAAAATAAAACTATTAACATCTGAAGGCTTTTATTGGTCTTGGTCAAGAAAAGGTATGATGTATAATTGCTTAAATTTTAACAATGAATTTATTTACCCTCAAGCACTAAAAGAAAACATATACAGATTACCAGTCCGTCTCGTAAAAGATGTAAAATAATCTAATGGAAGGACGGGACTTTGCTGTAAATGACTTCATGTGGCTTACAAACTATTTTAGCGGTAAAGAGGTGTTTAATAGCGAAAAAATGAAAAAGCTTTCAGAAAGATGCCAACCTACAATTTCTTGGTTCCTTATTGTGTTATGTTGCATAGCTTCCCTTTTATATACATATTCAATATTGTTAGATTATCCAAGCTTGACAAAAATAGTAAATGGAATTGAATTATTTATTGCTAACATACATATCCTTGCACCACTATTTATTGTTATCTCTATTAGTGCTTTTGCTCTAGAATTTGTAGTTGCTAAACGAAAAGATAGTAGATACCAATTATTAAGCATGCGTAGTTTCATACATTTTGCTACTTGTTTTGTGTTGACTATTATTCTAACATTAAGTCTATTTATTATCTTAACGTGAGTTTGATATAACTTTATACAAACAAAACCAAAGGTCTTGAGCCTTACGAAAAATACACAGAATTTTTTATTACATACCCCTCCGTCCTACGGACACCTCCCCTAAAACAGGGGAGGAATATGTGGGCAAATACATCTAAAAAGGAGAAACCCGAAATGCCAATAAAAAAGAGTAAGGATACATTATTTAAATCTATAATTTTATGTTTAAGTATTATTTGGCGGTGTTGAAAAAATACGCCACATTTTCAGGTCGCGCTCGTCGCAAAGAATATTGGTATTTTACTCTTATGAATTTAATTATTGCTTGTTGTTTTTCTTCTCCTTTCTTTTATTATTACTGGGAAGCTATTTTTAATATGGTACATAACAAAATACCATCAGATTATATATCTGAAATTCTAAGTAACACTATTCTTAATATGCCTGCTTATGCATTGGGATTGTATATAGCTGGCGTACTATATTCTATAGCTGTGTTTATCCCAAATTTAGCGGTTCATATTCGTCGCTTACATGATGTTGGCAAAAGTGGTTGGTTTTTATTAATACCATATTTGGGCATACTACCACAACTAATCCCACAGATTGGTTCTCTCGTATATCTTTTTTTAACACTGATTTGTTCTCTCGTATCTCTTGGTTTAATGATATGGTTTTTAGTTTTAATGTGTACTGATAGCCAAGTCGGCGAAAATAAATACGGGGCTGACCCTAAAGCAGAAGAAAGAAATATAACTTTATAGCACACGGAAGCACGGAGAACACGTATTTTTTATCACATACCCCTCCGTCCTACGGACACCTCCCCTAAGACAGGGGAGGAATATGTGGGCTGATAAAAACAAAAATAGATTTTTTATAAACATAAATTATCATTAATTAATCGTAAATTATTTATAATTAATGGATAATTTATGGGATTTTACGTCAAAAATTTAATCTCCCACAAATAACACAAATTTTCACAAATTTATAATTTATTTGTGTAAATTCGTGAAATTTGTGGGCAAATAAAAAAGAACAAATTTTCAGAGGCTGTGTCAAAATACAAATTTTGGCACAGCCTCTTTTCTATGCCAAAGTTCGGAGTAAAGCCCGCCAAAATCGGATTAAAAAGCCGCCAAAGTTCGGAGTGAGAAAGTAAAAAACGCACAAAACATTTTGATATTCAAATATTTTTCTGTAAATTTGCAAGTTAGTAAAAATAAGTCGTAGTATGAAAAAAATATTATTTATACTATTGGTTATCACATTAGTTGGGTGCTCGTCAAATAAAAATGATTTGTTTGAAATAGAATCGTATAGTTGCGAGATTGTTAATAAGGATTTGAATTTGAAGTTTGAATTCACAGGAGAGATAGAATTGCCAACAAAGAAGATAGGTGATTCATATAAATTGTTACAGGATAATATTCTGTCGGCTCTGTTTGGTTCAGAATTTGCAAATTATTCTACAAAAAAGGTATTAAAAGTATATGCCGATTCTTCCTTTGTTGAATATGAAAAGGTGTATGAAGAAATTTATGAAAATAATCCTATTGAACTTACCGACACTTTTAATTTTATTACAGATTTAAATGGTAGGGTTTTGTATTTTGATTCAAATATATTGTCGTATCAACGTGAGTTGTACACATACGCAGGTGGTGCACATGGTATGAATACCAAAATAAATTATGTTTTTGACATTAAAACTGGTGAACAACTAACAGAAGAGGATATTTTTGGACAAGGGTTTGAACGCAAGGTTGGCAAATTGCTTGATGAAAAGGCTACTATCTTAAGAGCAAAGGGTATATTGCCTGCGGAAGATGAATTTTATAATGATTGGTATATTGAGCCAAATAGTAATTTTGCTTTAACTGATAGTAGCATAATCTATACATTTAATCCGTATGAGATTGCGCCATATTGTTATGGAATAATCGATATTGAAATAATGAGGAGTGAGGAATGAGGAGTGAGAAATGGGCTTGTCTCTAACTACTTATCGCAAAAATTTAGAATTAAAATATGGCAAAAGGTAATTTTACGAAAGAGGCTATAACACGTCAGGTGTTGAATTTTTTTAATGAGAATTCGACTAAGCCTTTTAATTATAAGCAGGTATCAGCGGCTTTAGGATTGAAGAAGTCGGTGATGAAGGAGCGCGTGGTTGATGCTATGTTTGACTTAGAGGCAGCTGGTAAGATACAACGTATTAGCGCAGGTAAATATAAGGCTAATATGCGCCGTCAGACTGTGACAGGTGTGCTGGATCGTGAATCGGTGGCTAAGAAGACTTATCTTATCCCTGATGATGGAGGTGAACGAGTATGGATTGCAGAGCGTTCAATGGGTTGTGCGTTGAATGGAGATAGAGTGGAAGTTGTACTATTCCCACGTCGTAAGGGCAAAGAGCAAGAGGGTGAAGTGGTTGAAGTATTGGAACGCAAAAAGACTGAATTTGTGGGTATTTTAGAAGTTAAACCTACTTTTGCTTTCCTCAATATTGACAAGAAATTGCTAACTCACGATATGTTTATTCCGCTTGACAAATTGAATGGTGGAAAGGATGGACAACGTTGTGTTGGGCGTATCGTAGAATGGGCAAGCAAGGAGAAAAATCCTATAGGTGAGATTGTTACCGTACTCGGTGACGTTGGTAATAACGATGCTGAAATGCATACTATTTTGGCTGAATTTGGATTACCATATAGTTACCCTCAAGAAGTAGAAGATGCGGCTAATGAGATATCGGATAGGATTGATGAGGAGGAGATTGCACGCCGCATAGATATGCGTGATGTGATAACATTCACTATTGACCCTCGTGATGCAAAGGACTTTGATGATGCGCTATCGATAAGGAAATTGGAGTCGGGGCTATGGGAAGTGGGTGTACATATTGCAGATGTGACACACTATGTGACACCGGACTCAATTATAGAAAAAGAGGCGTATAAACGCGCTACTTCGATCTATTTGGTTGATAGAACGATACCGATGTTGCCTGAAAGGTTGTGCAATAATATCTGTTCATTGCGTCCAAACGAAGATAAATTGGCTTATTCTGTTATTTTCCATATTGATGAGTTTGCAGAGGTGAAGGGTTATGAAATTTGTCGTACGGTGATAAATTCAAATCACAGATTTACATATGAAGAGGCGCAAGCGATAATAGAGAGTCAACAGCCAACAGTCAACAGTCAACAATCTATAAATGATACTGATACAGGGGAGCAATATCGTAATGAGTTGTTAAAGTTGAATGAGTTGGCACAAATATTAAGGACTAAGCGTTTTGCGAAGGGTGCGATTGCATTTGATCGCGTGGAAGTGAGATTTGAGATAGATGAGAAGGGTAAGCCACTTAGTGTGTATTTTAAAGAGGCAAAAGAAGCAAATATGCTTATTGAGGAGTTTATGTTGCTAGCTAACAAGACTGTAGCTACTCATATTGAAAAAAATGCACAATGCACAATGCACAATGCACAATCTGATAATACTACACATAGAAGTAAAAAGAAACCTAAGACTTTTGTTTATCGTGTGCACGATGTGCCTAATCCTGATAAATTGGAAAATTTCAGTGCGTTTATTAAGCGATTTGGCTATAAATTGAAGACTACGGGTAAAAGTGAGGTGGTATCGGCAGCGATTAACAATTTGCTTGACCAAGTGACGGGCAAGCATGAGCAAAATTTGATTGAAACACTGGCAATTCGCTCAATGGCCAAGGCTACTTATACGACTGAGAATATTGGGCATTATGGTTTAGCGTTTGATTATTATACTCACTTTACGTCGCCTATTCGTCGTTATCCGGATATGATGGCACATAGATTGTTGACACGATATTTGTTTGAAGATGGACATTCGGTGAATAAAAATGAGTATGAGGAGTATTGCGAACACTCGTCGGATATGGAGCAATTGGCTGCATCGGCTGAGCGAGCGTCGATTAAATATAAGCAAGTGGAATATATGAGCGAACGATTGGGACAAGTGTATGATGGTGTGATTTCGGGTGTTACGGATTGGGGTATCTATGTGGAATTGAATGAAAATAAGTGTGAGGGTATGATTCCGATTCGTTATCTCGATGATGATTATTACGAATTTGATGAGAAAAATTATTGCATCGTGGGTCGTCATACAGGCAAGCGCTATCAGTTGGGCGATGAATTGACAGTGAAGATTGCAAAGGCTGATTTGGTAAAAAAACAATTGGATTTTGTGTTGGCATGATTTTACCTCCCACGGAACGCACGGAAGACACGGAATTGATATTTATTGTCCACAAATGACACAAATAAACACAAGATATTTTACTGTTTTTGAGCTTTCTTTTTGTTGTTTTTTAGGAGTGACACACACTGAGAGTGTGTATGGGGCAGATAGGGTTATCCTATGAAGAAGGTAGGGTGAAGGTTGCTATTGGATTGGTGTGATTTTGGAAAATTTTAGGTCTGGATACACACTGAGAGTGGGTATTTGAAAAATAAAAAAATATGAAGTACGAAATTAACATTAAAGAGCGTGCTGAAAGGGCTAAGGCTTATTTTCAGGATGGTTATAACTGTTCGCAATCAGTATTTATGGCATACGCCGATTTGTTTGACTTAGATGTTGAGCTTGCATCGAAATTGGCATCGAGTTTTGGCGGTGGTATGGGTCGATTGCGTGAAGTGTGCGGTGCTTGCACGGGTATGTTCATGGTAGCATCGATGGCTATACCTGCAGACAATAAAAATGCTGAAGCCAAAAAGGCCAATTATGCACTTGTGCAACAAGTTGCGGAAGATTTCAGACAAGATAATGGGTCTATCATCTGTCGTGAATTGCTTGGTTTGACTTGCAAAAAGGAAGACCCTACACCTTCGGCTCGTACACAAGAGTATTACAAAAAACGCCCTTGTGGGGAGTTAGTATATTTGGCTGCTGAGATTATAGGTAAACGTTTAATGGAATTGTGATTTTAAACTCAAATTATCGTTAATTTGTCATTAATTGCTTATAATTAACGATTGATTTATGGAAATTTACGTAAAATATGAGATTAGTAATACAACGTGTTACGCACGCATCGGTAACAATTGAAGGTGCTTTGAAATCGAAGATAGGAAAAGGATTGTTGATTTTGGTTGGCATTGAAGATGCTGACACCGATACCGATGTGAATTGGTTGGCCCAAAAGGTGGTTAATTTGCGGATTTTTGATGATGAAAATGGGGTAATGAATCGTTCGGCAATTGATACTGATGGTGAAATATTGATTGTCAGTCAGTTTACATTGCATGCAATGACAGCTAAAGGGAATCGTCCAAGTTATATTCGGGCGTCGAAACCTGATTTTGCTATACCTATGTATGAAAAATTCTGCGCAAAAGTATCGGAATTATTGGGTAAAGAAGTAGGAACTGGAGAGTTTGGCGCTGATATGAAGGTGGAATTGTTGAACGATGGGCCTGTAACGATATTGATTGACTCGCAACGTCGTGAGTAAATTTTTTAGACAGAAAGAGATAAATATTCATTAAACGTAAATCATCATTAATTTCCCATAAATTTATTGGCTAATTTACGATAATTTATGTTCATAAAAATTATAAGTATTATAACTATATGGAAAAATTAAAACAACTTTACAACGAGTATGACTTCAACTTCACAGATGAGAGTGTGGCTGAAGCAGTGAAAGAAATTCTTGCAAAAAACTTCGACAAATATAATAATGTTGAGGTGTGGAAACAATGTTTTAATCAAATAGACTTAACATCGCTAAATAGCACTGACACAGAAGATAAAATCGGTGGCATGATGGAGCGTGTTAATGAATTTAAAGCGAAATATCCTGAAATGCCTAATGTAGCAGCAGTGTGCGTATATCCTGCATTGGTGCCTGTTACAAAAGCTACATTGGAAACTGAAGGTGTAAATATTGCAGCAGTTTCGGCATGTTTCCCATCGTCACAAACATTCATTGAAGCAAAAATTGCAGAAGTGGCTTTAACTGCTGCTGCTGGAGCAAACGAGATTGATGTTGTTATTTCAGTTGGCAAATTCTTCAGCGGATTCCATACAGAAGTATATGAAGAATTGCAAGAAATTAAAGATGCTTGTCATGGAGCGCACTTGAAAGTTATCCTCGAAAGTGGTTTGATGCACAACACAAAAGAGATAAAACAAGCATCGTTGTTGGCTATGGCAGCAGGTGCTGATTTCATCAAAACATCGACAGGCAAAACAGAGCGCTCAGCTACATTAGAAGCAGCATACGTTATGTGCCAAGCTATTAAAGAATACTACGAAAAAACAGGCATTAAAGTAGGTTTTAAACCTGCAGGTGGTATCTCTACTACAAAAGAGGCAGTTGAATATTATACTATCGTGCGCACAGTGCTTGGCGATGAATGGATGACAAACGAATTATTCCGTTTTGGAGCAAGTCGTTTAGCGAACAATTTGTTAACAAGCGTTTATGGCACTGAAATCAAATATTTTTAATTAATAAATAGAAAAGAGTAATGAGTAGTTAGTAATGAGTAATAAAACTTTTAACTATCAACTCTAAAGTGAAATAGATGCGTTACCTTCCAACAATATTGGTATGTACCCTTGTGTTGATACTGTCGGTTATCAACACAGGGGTTTTGCCCAAAACAGATGTGCCAAGTGCAGACAAGATAGTGCACACCATTATGTATCTTGGAATTACAATGATGATAATGATTAATCAAACATCATATTTAAAAAAGAAGATAACAAAAAGAGAGTTGCGTTTTGCATTTCTATTTTCTGTTGGTTTTGGCACTGCAATGGAAATTATTCAATATTTTTTACCTTGGCGATCTGGTTCTATATATGATTTTATAGCAAATACACTTGGTGTGATGTTGGCTATTGTAATTATGCTAATTACCACTCATTATTATAAACCCAAAAATGGATAATGATTTATTATATGATATAGCTCTGACTCAACTATTTATGGTCGGTCCACGCACAGCACGAACTTTGATAGAACATCTAGGGTCGGCAGAAGCTGTGTTTAAAGAGTCGCCAGATGTACTGCGTACAATTGGAGGCGTTGGAGCTTATATATCAGATAAAGGCTATCAAGAACAAGCATTAAAACGAGCAGAAGAGGAGTTGGCTTTCATAACGAAAAACAATATTAAAGCAATAAAATTTAATTCACCCGACTACCCTATGCGTTTAAGCCAATGCGCAGATGCGCCTCAAATACTCTATCAATATGGGGATTGCGACTTGAATGCACAAAAATTTGTTGCCATAGTTGGGACTCGCAATGCAACAAAATACGGTAGAGATTTAACCGTTAGTTTAGTAAAAACACTTGCTTCATCTAACTCAGACACAGTTATTATCAGCGGATTGGCATATGGCATAGACATAGCAGCGCACAAAGCAGCACTTGAATATGGATTGCCAACAATAGGAATTGTAGCACATGGGCTCGATAGAATATATCCACATGTTCATCGCCAATATGCGTCACAAATGATACGATCGGGGGGAGCAATAGTAACAGAATATCTCTCAAAAACGAATCCAGATCCTCAAAATTTTGTACAACGTAATCGGATTGTAGCAGGAATGTGTGATGTAATAGTTGTTGTTGAATCAGCAATAAAAGGAGGATCATTGATAACAGCCAATATTGCAAACGATTACAATCGCGATGTGATGGCATTTCCTGGTCGTGTGGGTGATAAAACATCGGAAGGGTGCAACAAACTAATTCGCCAACATAAAGCAGAAATTATTACTTCAGCAGAAGATTTAATAAACTTAATGGGTTGGTCTGCACCTGAGAAAAATGCAGTGCAGCAAACATTGTTTAATGATTTAACCCCAGAGCAACAATCGGTGATAGATTTGTTAAAAACAGAACCATTACATATAAATATAATAAGTACAAACTTAGACTTATCTATACAAAAGACATCTGCATTACTGACGGAAATGGTGTTTGATGAATTAATAGATCAACTCCCTGGCGATGTTTATACAATTCATAATGTATAATTGGATTACACTTGAATACTTGTTTTATAATTTATGAAGCAAACTTTTAAAATATTATCATTAATTACTTTTTGCATTTTGACAATTCTCGGTTGTGCCAACCGAGGCAGTGGGCCACAAGGTGGACCTAAAGACACTACCCCACCAAAATTATTGAAATGTACCCCAGAAAATGGATCAACAAATATATCATCGAATAAAATACAACTCACATTCGATGAAATTGTTCTTGTTCAAAGCACATTTGAAAAAGTAGTCATCTCTCCTCCTCAAACCAATATGGCTATCATTAAAGCTTCAGGACATAAGGTAAATGTGGAGTTACAAGATACTCTAAAAGAAAAAACTACATATACAATAGATTTCACAACCTCAATTGTCGATAACAATGAACGCAACGAACTTGATGGATTCACATTTAGTTTTGCAACAGGCGATTTTATTGATACATTAAAGCTATCTGGCACGATTATTGATGCAGAAACACTAAACCCAATACCTAATCTTATCGTCGGTATTCATAGTAATCTCAACGATACAGCCTTCACATCTATACCATTTGATCGTATTACAAAAACAAATAATGAAGGAAAATTTACAATCAGCAATATAAAAGAGGGTGAATATCATGTTTTTGCTATTTCGGATATTGGCAATAACTATTATTTCGATATTCCAACAGAGAAAATAGCTTTTGACGACAGCATTTACACACCCATTTGCACAACTGAAATTACATATGATACTATTTCACATTATGCTATAATAGATTCTACAAATAATATAATAGATTCAACACAACTCATTATTGATTCGATAGTAACAAAATATGATCATATATATACTCCTAATGATGTCGTACTTTTTGCTTTTACTGAAAAAAATAATCGTCAATATTTATCAAAATCATCTCGCCCTGAACGTCACAAAATGGTTTTAGAATTTGGCAACAGATGCGATTCATTACCAATACTCAAACCGTTGAATTTTGAAGATAGTATTTTTACCTATATACTACAAGAATCGGCCAATAAAGACACGCTAACATACTGGCTCACAGACACTCTCATCTGGCAACAAGATACATTACAAATAAAAACAACATATCAAAAACGCGAAGATTCAATTTATTGGCAAACAGATACTATCACCTTTCTATATCATGAACCCAAAACCAATAAAAAGAAAAGTAATGACAAAAAACAACAAGCCCAAAATCACACAATAAAGTCAAATAAATCAGCTTCTTTTGATGTATATATTCCTTTTACATTAGAGTTTGATGTTCCAACAACAATGACACCAAACGATACAACAAGGTATCAACTCCAAGAAAAAATTGACACTAATTGGGTTAATTTAGAAGCTAAATTGATTAAAGCAGATAGTATAGGTTTGAAATACCAAATAGAGCACAAATGGAAACCTACAACTGATTATCAGTTAATTATTGATTCTGCTCTCTTTACCTCTTTTACTGGATTAGTTACAGAAGAAGAAGTATTAGGATTTAAAACAAAATCACTCGAAGAATATGCTGTTTTGATATTTGAATTGACTAACTACACAGGGAAAGAGGTTATTCAAATATTAGATAAAGACGACAAAGTTGTTAGAGAACAAGCCGCCACTGAACAGAAAGTAAAATTTGAATATATCAAACCTGATGTATATTACGCCCGACTATTTATTGACGAAAATGGTAATGGCAAGTGGGATACAGGTAATTACAAAGAAAAACAACAAGCCGAAAAAGTATATTATTACCCTTACGATATGGAACTTCGTGCTTTTTGGGATATTGAGGAGGTGTGGAATATTGACGAATTGCCAATCCTCGAACAAAAGCCAAAAGAACTTATAAAAATAGAAAATAAGAAATAGGTATGAGATGTTGATAACCAATAACTAATCATAAATAACTAACTATTATGGCACGTATATTAGTAGTGGATGATGAGCGATTTATACGCAACACCATCAAAGATATTCTCGAACATGAAAAATATATAGTAGATGTGGCAGAAGATGCTACTATGGCTTTTGAAAAAACTAAAACGAAACACTATGACTTGATTCTTACTGATATTATAATGCCTAAAGTTAGTGGTATAGTACTACTCGAAAAACTGAAAGAAGATGGGTTTGAATCTCCCATTATGATAATGTCAGCTCATGGTAATATTGAAATTGCCGTCGAATGCATCAAAAAAGGAGCATTTGATTTTCTTGAAAAACCTCTTGACTTAAATCGTTTACTTGTATCTACGCGTAATGCTCTTGATAAAAACAAATTAGTGAAAGAGACTAAAACTCTCAAAAAGAAGATACAACGCAACTATGAAATGATTGGCGAATCACCTTGTATCAAAAAATTACGTCATCTAATAGACCTTATCTCTAAAACCGATAGCCGTGTGTTGATTACGGGAGATAATGGTACAGGTAAAGAAGTTGTAGCTCGCCAAATATATCAAAATTCACCTCGGGCAGATAAACCCTTTGTGGAGGTCAATTGTGCGGCAATTCCATCTGAATTAATTGAAAGTGAGCTTTTTGGGCATGAGAAAGGAGCATTTACTTCCGCAATAAAACAACGTATTGGCAAATTCGAACAAGCCGATGGTGGCACAATATTTCTTGATGAAATAGGTGATATGAGTCTTTCTGCGCAAGCCAAAGTATTACGTTGCTTACAAGAAAATGTGATTTCACCAGTAGGCAGCGACAAACTAATAAAAATCAATGTGCGTGTACTTGCTGCTACGAACAAAAACTTGGAAAAAGAGATTGAAAAAGGCAATTTCCGTGAAGACCTTTTTCACCGCCTAAATGTTGTTCCTCTTCACTTAGAACCTTTACGAAAAAGGCCAGAGGATATACCACTACTAGTCGAATATTTCACCCAAATAATCTGCAACGCACAAGGACGCGCGCTCAAAGAATTTACTCCCGAAGCTATAGCAAAATTGCAACAACTACCTTGGCGTGGCAATATCCGCGAACTACGCAACATCGTTGAACGCTTAATCATACTTTGTGGAGATACAATCACAGCCCAAGATGTTGAAGAATATGTATAAAAGAAAGAAGTTGACCATTAAAAAGTCAACTTCTTTTTTTATTTGCTATACACACATCGCAACGCCCACAGGGTTGAGTATCTAATTGTCCAAAGTACCGAGCTAATAATACTGAACGACAAGTATCTTTTGTTGCGTATTCGTAGATAAAAACAAGTCGTGAATAGTATATGTATTTAAAAATTTGGCCTAATGGACAAAAATTTATAAAAAATCATTTATTTTATTTGCTTAAACAAATATTTTATTGTAGATTTGCAAAGAAAGTTAATAAATTTTCTATAACCATTAAACCATTACAACTATGAAAAAAATTATCACATTATTATTAGGCACATTTTTATGTGTTTTATCTTTTGCAGAAAATAATTCATCTGCTATTGTATATGCAGAA
>JAZLDO010000150.1:0-38723 GCA_045614825.1 Candidatus Aphodosoma sp.
GAAAGTGGGCGACGTGCTCGTGGGTATTGCTTCTTCGGGTGTTCACTCTAACGGCTTTAGCCTTGTGCGCAAAGTGGTTAGCGATGCAGGTCTTGACCTTCATGCAGTGCTTCCTGAATTGGATGCAGAACGTCCGCTTGGCGAAGTGTTGCTCACTCCAACACGTATCTATGTGAAACAAGTGCTCGACGTGATTCGCAACTGCGATGTTCACGGTGTGGCTCATATCACAGGTGGTGGTTTCGACGAAAATATTCCTCGTATCTTGAAAGAGGGTCAAGGCATCGAAGTGAAAGAGGGTAGCTGGGATATTCTACCAGTGTTCCGTATGCTTGAGAAATATGGCAAAATCGCTCACCGCGAAATGTTCAATATCTTCAACATGGGTATCGGTATGGTGCTCGCAGTGGATGCTGCTGAAGCTGACAAAGCTATCGAAATCCTCAAATCGCATGGCGAACGTGCTTCTGTTATCGGTCGCGTGACTGACAATGCTGGCGCAGTAGAAATTATTTAAATATAAAAAGGCAGGAAGACAGGAGTACAAGGATATTCATGTCCTTTTGTCTTCTTGTCTTTGAAAAATAAGTGTTATGTCTAATTCTCAATTCTCAACTCTCAATTCTCAACTCTCGAAGCTTGCTGTTTTTGCATCGGGTAGTGGTTCGAACTTTGAGGCGATAGCACAGGCGTGCGTTGATGGTCGTGTGCCAGCAAAAATTGTTTTGCTCGTGTGCGACAATGCTAATGCCTATGCCATTGAGCGTGCCAAAAAGTTTGATATACCTACGCTTGTGCTTCATCCACGCGATTGTGGTGGCAAGGCAGCATACGAGCAACGCATTGTGGAGCGATTGAATGAATTGGGAGTGGATTTGGTGTGTTTGGCAGGATATATGCGCATCGTGGGCGAAACGCTTTATAACGCCTACGAAGGTAAGATATTGAATATCCACCCAGCGCTGTTGCCATCGTTCAAAGGAGCGCACGGCATAGATGATGCGTTCAACTTTGGAGTGAAGGTGTTTGGTGTTACGGTGCACTTCATCGATCTTACAATCGATGGTGGCGTGATAGTGATGCAACGAGCATTTGAGTATTACGGCAACGACCGCGACGAGGTGGAAGCTCGCATACATGCCATCGAGCACGAACTCTACCCAGAAGCGATTTGTAAAGTGATTTTATCTTGATATTTTTTGTTTTAACATAAGTCTAGAATGTTTTAGACAGAATGACAGAATGACAAATTTTTAACTTTATAGACATACGCCTTGCTGAAAAACAAGTTTTCATCTCGGCGAAAAAATGACAGATTTAAGTTACATTCTTGCTTCGCGAATTTGCTCACACTCGGTATAATCAAAGTAGACTTTGCTTTTACTTTCGTTTAATCGCAATTTTCAAATCTGTCATTCTTTTACCAAGATACACCGCAGGTGTAGCGAGGTATATGTGAAAAAAAGAATATGTTCTTATGTCATTATGTCTAAAAAGGTAAGAATTATGAATTTGCGTACTATATACTTTTCAGCAACGCATACGTCGGAGAAGGTGGCATTGGCTGTTTCGCTGGCTATGGCGGATGAGTTTGTGGCAGAGGATATTACTTTCCACGAATTGAAAAATGCCGATTTTGCGGTCGACGACCTATTGTGCATTGCTGTGCCAGTGTATGGCGGTGGAGTGGCACCGGTGGCATTGAAACGATTGGATGCTATTAGGGGTAAGAATACTCCTGCGGTGGTTGTGGTGGTGTATGGTAATCGCAATTTTGAGCGTGCTGCTACGCAGATGACCGATTTTCTTGCCGAGCGTGGTTTTGTGATCATAGCAGCGGCGGCATTTGTGGGCGAGCACTCGTATAGTACCGAGCAGAGTCCGATTGCAGTGGGGCGTCCTAACGACGGCGACATAGCAGAGGCTCAGCGCTTTGGTAAACTTGTAAAAGAAAAGATAAGTGGGACGATAGAGGCAGTGGATGTGGCGACGATGCAATGTCCTGATTCGGGTGAGGAGAATGTGAAAGCGTTCGTAGAGTTTGTGAAAGGCTATCAAGCCGGGCAGGCAAAGAATCCTGTGAAGTTGTTGCCTATGACCGACGAAGAGAAGTGCGTTGTGTGTGGCGTGTGTGTTGATGTATGTCCGATGGAGGCAATCGACAGAGAGGATGTGAGTGTGGTAGATGCGTCGAAATGCATCAAATGTTGTGCTTGCGTCAAAGAGTGCCCAAAAGAGGCAAAACGACTCGATTCGCCATTCGCACCAATGCTCTCGAAACATTTCTCATTGCCAAAACCAAATGTGTGGGTGATGTAGATTTATTTCAACATAAATACAGAATTAATTTATAGGCTTACAAATTTTAATGTGTATTTCTAACTCTATTTGGACAACTACTTTTTAAAAGTACATGCCCTAAAACATGATTATTAATTGATTACAAGGTGTGTACTTAAAAAACAAGGTCTGCCAACAGAAACACTTTAAGTGCAAAAGTCTTAATTGTCCTATAAATAGAATTTGTACTTTTGTTAAAAAGAAAAACGAGAATATAAATTAATATAACTAAAATAAATTATGCGCGCTTTAGTAAGTGTAAGCGACAAAACAGGTCTTGTGCCTTTTGTCCAAAGTCTTAAAGAACTTGGTTGGGACATTATCGCTACTGGCGGTACGATGAAACTCCTCCAAGATAACAATATCGAAGTGATTAATATCAGCGAAGTGACAGGTTTTCCTGAAATCTGCGATGGTCGTGTGAAAACCCTCCACCCAAAAGTGCATGGAGGTTTGCTTGCTCGTCGCGACGATGAGAGCCATTTGCAAGCTTTGCGTGAAAACTCTATCGAGTTCATCGATATGGTGTGTGTCAACCTATATCCATTCCGTCAAACTATAGCAAAACCTGACGTTACAATGGAAGATGCTATCGAAAATATCGACATCGGTGGTCCTTCTATGCTTCGTAGTGCAGCTAAAAACTATAAAGATGTGACAGTGGTGTGCGACCCATCGGATTACGATCGCATCATTGCCGAAATCAAAGAAACTGGCAATACAACAGCCGAAACACGTCTTCAACTTTCGGCTAAAGCATATACTCACACTGCTGAATACGACATGTGTATCGCTACATATATGCGCGAAAAAGCAGGTTTGACAGAGAAACTCTTCCTCGAATATGAATTGGCACAAGGACTTCGTTACGGCGAAAATCCTCACCAATCGGCTAAATTCTATCGTGGTTCGGAAGAGGTGCCTTACTCGTTGGCTTTCGCTCGTCAATTGCACGGCAAAGAGATGAGTTACAACAACATCCAAGATGCTAACGCAGCACTCTCTATCGTGCGCGAATTTAATGTGCCATTCTGCGTAGGTTTGAAACATATGAACCCATGCGGCGCTGCTATCGGTAAAGATGTGGTTGAGGCATGGACGAAAGCATACGAGGCTGATACAGTGAGCATCTTCGGTGGTATTGTGGCAACTAACTGCGAAATCACTCTCGAAGTGGCACAACTCATGAAACCAATCTTCCTCGAAATCATCATGGCTCCTAAATTTGCACCTGGGGCATTGGAACTCCTTCAAACTAAGAAAAATCTTCGCCTCATTGAAGTGCCAATGTCGCCAATGACAACAGTGCCAATGCAATATGTGAGCGTGAATGGTGGTCTTCTTGCTCAAGGTATGGATCTCAATACTGCCGAAGTGGTAGATTCGATGACAGTGACTGAAAAACATGCAACAGCATCGGAATTGGAAGATATGAACTTCGGTCTTCGTATCGTGAAACATGTGAAATCTAATGCTATCGTTGTTGTGAAAGATGGCAAAACTCTCGGTGTAGGTGCAGGACAAATGAACCGTATCGGTTCTGCCGAAATCGCACTCAAACAAGCTCATGCTAACGGCGTAACAGAAGGCTTGGTGTTGGCATCAGACGCATTCTTCCCATTTGACGACTGCGTGACCTTGGCTAACGAAATGGGCGTAACAGCAATCGTGCAACCAGGCGGTAGTGTTCGCGACGAAGACTCAGTGAAAAAAGCAAACGAATGTGGCATTACAATGCTATTTTCAGGTATGCGCCATTTTAAACATTAATATTGTCAACATAAGTACAGAATTTGTCTTTTATTTCAACATAAGTACAGAATTAATTTATTGGTTTATAAATTTTTAATCTGTATTTCTAACTCTATTGGGACAACTACTTTTTAAAAGTACATGCCCTAAATCATGATTATTGATTACAAGGCATGTACTTGAAAAAACAAAGGTAGCCAATAGAAACACTTTGAGTGCAAAAGACTTAGTTATCTTATGAATATGTTTTGTACTTATGTTAAAAAGATATGAATTATGAATTCTAAAAAGGTTTTAGTATTAGGTGGTGGTGGTCGTGAGCATGCTATTGTGCATGCACTTAGCCGTTCACCTCAAGTTGGAAAAATATATGCAGCTCCAGGTAATGCTGGTATTGCTGAATTAGCCGAGTGTGTGGCTCTCAAAGAGACTCAAATCGATGAACTCATTGCTTTCGCTCGTGAAAAGGCTATCGACCTTACTGTAGTTGGCCCTGAGGCTGCTCTTGCTGTGGGTATTGTTGATGCTTTTCGTGCTGCAGGATTGATGATTTTTGGCCCTACCAAAGCTGCTACTCAAATCGAAAGTTCGAAAGAGTTCGCTAAAGATTTGATGAAGAAATACTCTATCCCAACAGCTGCGTATGAGGTGTTTGATAACTATGAAGCAGCATTGGAGTATGTGAAAAAAGGTACATTCCCAACCGTGTTGAAATACGACGGTTTAGCTGCAGGCAAAGGGGTAGTGATACCTGAAACGTTGGAAGAGGCTGACGAAGCATTGCGTGATATGTTGTTGAACGACAAATTCGGTCATGGTCGTGTGGTGATTGAGGAGTTTATGACAGGACCTGAATTCTCGTTCATGTGCTTTGTGTCGGACGAAAAGGTATATCCTATGGAAGTGGCACAAGACCACAAACGCGCTTTCGATGGCGATAAAGGTCCAAATACTGGTGGTATGGGTGCTTATTCTCCAATCCCTTTTATAACTAAAGAGGACATTGATTGGGCATACGACTATATCATGTGCGCTACTGCTAACGCATTGATTGCCGAAGGTTGTGCATTCCGTGGTGTGTTGTATGGCGGTTTGATGAAAACACCTAATGGTATCAAAGTCATCGAGTTTAATGCTCGTTTTGGTGATCCAGAAACTGAAGTGGTATTGCCTCGTCTTGAAAGTGATATTTATGACATCTTCTGTGCTGTAGCTGAGGGCGAAGATGTAGGTGAGATTAAATGGAATAATAAGGCATCGATTGGTATTGTTCTTGCATCGAAAGGCTATCCAGAGGCATACGATAAAGGCTATGAAATAGGTGGTTTGAATAATGTGGAAGGTATTGTATATCACATGGGTACTGCAATGAAAGATGGTCGATATGTGACAAATGGCGGTCGTGTGTTGTTTGTAACTATTATGGCTGATACCTTTGCCGAAGCACAAGCAAAAGCAAATGCCGAAGTAGCTAAAATCAAATGCGAAAACTTGTTCCACCGTAGTGATATTGGTTGGCAAGCAGTGAAATCAATGCACAATGCATAATTAATTTTTGAATAAAACGAGCGAAGCCGAGTAAAGTCTTGCAACTCTTATATTTCTCCTCTGTTTTAGGAGAGGTGGTCGAAGACCGGAGGGGTTAAAGTCTTGCTACTTGCTACTCGCTACTAATAGTCTAATATATGAATGTAATTAGCGGAAAAGATATGGCAGCTGCTCTCAAACAACAATTAGCAGCTGATGTAGTAGGTTACGCCGAAAAATATGGTCGTAAACCAAACCTTGTGGTAATACTTGTAGGTGACGACCCAGGTAGTGTGTCGTATGTTACAGGTAAGGCTAAAGCCGCTACCGAAGTGGGCATCGAGAATAGCACAATTCGTCTTAGTGAACAAACGACCGAGGAAGAACTTCTTGATCTTGTGCGTGCTCTCAATGTGGATACAACGGTGGATGGTATCCTTGTTCAATTACCTTTGCCAAATGGTATCAACGAAGAGAAGGTGATTGAAACTATCGCTAAAGAGAAAGATGTGGATGGTTTCCACCCTATGAACGTGGCTGCATTGTGGCAAAAACGCCCTTGTATTTTGCCTTGTACTCCAAAAGGTATTATTCGTTTGATGAAGAATGTGGGCATCGAAATCGCAGGCAAACGCGCTGTGGTGATTGGTCGTAGCAATATCGTGGGATTGCCTGTTACAAAACTCCTTATGGACGAGAATGCTACAGTGACAGTGTGTCATAGTCGTACAAAAGATATCGCTAAAGTATGTGCCGAAGCAGATATCCTCGTGCCAGCATTGGGTCGTCCTAAATTCGTGAAAGCCGAAATGGTGAAAGAGGGTGCTGTGGTGATTGACGTAGGTGTTAACCGCGACCCAGAGACTGGCAAATTGTGTGGCGATGTGGACTTTGATGAAGTTGCACCAAAGGCGTCATACATCACAAAAGTGCCAGGTGGCGTAGGTCCTATGACTATCGCATGCTTGATGGAAAACACCGTAGAGTGCTACCTCAACAACGTAAAAGCACAAGTGAAATAATTATTGGAGGATATAATAAAAAAGCAGATTAACAATTGTTAATCTGCTTTTTTATTTAAGAGTTTATGATTACATCATGCCACCCATACCACCGCCCATAGGAGGCATTGCAGGTGCAGGATTTTCTTCTTTTTTGTCAGTAATGACGCATTCTGTAGTGAGGAACATACCAGCGATAGATGCTGCGTTTTCGAGGGCTACGCGAGTTACTTTAGCAGGATCAACAACACCAGCTGCAAACATGTTTTCGAAGCGGTCGAAGCGAGCATTGTAGCCAAAATCACCTTCGCTTTCACGCACTTTTTGTACGATGACAGCACCTTCTTTGCCTGCATTAGTAGAGATTTGACGAAGAGGTTCTTCTATGGCACGTTTTACGATTTCGATACCAGTTTGTTCGTCGTCGCATTCGCCTTTGAGGCCTTCGAGCGCTTGAGTTGCGCGGATGTAAGCGACACCGCCACCAGGAACGATACCTTCTTCGATAGCAGCACGAGTTGCGCTGAGGGCATCATCAACGCGGTCTTTTTTCTCTTTCATTTCAACTTCAGAAGCAGCTCCAACATAAAGTACGGCTACACCACCAGCAAGTTTAGCAAGGCGTTCTTGAAGCTTTTCGCGGTCGTAGTCAGAAGAAGTAGCTGCAATTTGAGATTTGATTTGAGTCACGCGAGCCATGATGTTTTCTTTTGCACCTGCACCATTTACGATGACAGTATTGTCTTTGCTAACAGTGATGCGTTCGGCAGTACCAAGCATTTCGATAGTTGCACTTTCGAGTTTGATACCTTTCTCTTCAGAGATAACGATACCGCCAGTGAGAACTGCGATGTCTTCGAGCATCTCTTTGCGACGGTCGCCAAAGCCAGGAGCTTTGACAGCACAGATTTTGAGTTGAGCACGGAGACGGTTAACTACCAATGTAGTTAAAGCTTCAGAATCGACATCTTCAGCGATGATAAGCAAAGGACGACCTGATTGTACTGCTGGTTCTAGGACAGGAAGCAATTCTTTGAGATTAGAGATTTTTTTGTCGTGGATAAGTATGAAAGGTTTTTCCATTTCAACTTCCATTTTCTCTGTGTTAGTAACAAAATATGGAGAGATGTAGCCACGATCGAATTGCATACCTTCAACCACTTCGATAGTCGTATCAGTACCTTTGGCCTCTTCGATAGTGATGACACCATCTTTAGAAACTTTTTTCATCGCATCAGCGATGAGTTTACCGATAACAGCATCGTTGTTGGCAGAGATAGTAGCAACTTGTTCGATTTTGTCGTAGTTGTCGCCAACTTCTTGTGCTTGAGAACGGATGCTTTCAACAACTTTAGTAACAGCTTTGTCGATACCGCGTTTGAGGTCCATAGGATTAGCACCCGCAGTAACGTTTTTAAGACCAACGCCTACGATAGCTTGAGCAAGGACTGTTGCTGTAGTTGTACCATCTCCGGCGTCGTCGCCAGTTTTAGAAGCTACCTCTTTTACGAGTTGAGCACCAAGATTTTGGATAGAATCTTCGAGTTCGATTTCTTTTGCTACAGATACACCATCTTTAGTGATGTGAGGGGCGCCATATTTTTTCTCGATAATTACGTTGCGGCCTTTAGGTCCGAGTGTTACTTTAACAGCATTTGCAAGCTCGTCAACACCTTTTTTGAGTTGGTCGCGAGCGTCGATATTGAATGAAATTACTTTAGCCATATATTTAGATATTAGTAGCGAGTAGCGAGTAGCAAGACTTGTACTCGGCTTCGCCTTGTTGTTTTTAGTAGATATTTAGATGTGATTGCAAGACTATTTGTCTAATGTCTCATCTCTATTATTTTGTGTCTATAATTTAGACAATTGCAAGAACGTCAGATTGACGCATAATGAGATATTTAGTGCCGTCGAGGTCGAGTTCTGTACCAGCATATTTGCCATAAAGAACTTGGTCGCCAGCTTTGAGAATCATTTCTTCGTCTTTAGTGCCGTTGCCTACAGCGATAACTTCGCCTCTTAGAGGTTTTTCTTTTGCAGAATCAGGGATGATGATACCTCCGATTGTTTTCTCTTCGACTGGCGCTGGGAGGATAAGCACACGGTCTGCTAATGGTTTAATGTTCATGTTTTTTAGACTTTTAGATTTTTAGTAGCGAGTGGCAAGACTAAGTATAGAGTTTGTTATTCGTTACTAAAGATTTGTTATTATTACTTTTTGTTATATTTATAAATTGAAAGAGACGCAATGGTGCGCCTCTTTTGTATTATCATATTTTGTGCCAACAGTATAATTGAGTTTTAATTATGCCATATTGTCACATTTTAGTTGATATATGGCACAAATAGCATAGTTTGTATAATGAAAATATGGCTAATTTTGGATTTTTATTGTCGCAATATTTAATTAGGGTGTTAGAAAAAATGTGATATATTTTAGCGAAAAGTGGTATGCAGTGTAGTTTTTTTAGTTTTAGATATAATTTTAGGATAGGGGATAAAGTTTCTAATTCGGGATATTGTTTAGTAGTGTATATATTGTATAGGTTTGAGATTGATTCGTTTGTCTTTTGTATGAATGTAAGGTTGTCTTCTATTTGAAGGTGTATGATTGGGTTGTCGAAGCGATAATATGGGATGTTATGGCGAGAGAGTTCTATACCGAAGATAGTGTCTTCATGTCCATAGCCTTTGATATTTTCGTTGAATCGAACTTTGTTAAAAATAGCTTTAGGTATTAGGAAGTTAGGTGAGGTAAATGGGGCGTTTGATATGTGGATTGGCGAGTTGTTTTTTTCTTTAGTACTCCCATATTTAGTTAGTAGGGTGCGGTGTTCGTCTTGAGGTTTGTTGTATATTCTACCTCCTAATATAGTAATATTTTGGGGTATAAATTTAATATATTTTCTAAGAAAATCGTCGTTAGCTGGTAAGGAGTCGCTATCGAGAAATAGGAGGTGATTGTATTGTGATTTGTCGGCCAAGAAATTTCTTATTTTAGCGCGACCGAGGTTATGGCTTGGTTTGATAAGTTGGCAGTTAGTTAGTTGATTTATAAGTTGTAATTTGAGAAGATTGATGTTAGAACAATCGTCGGCAATAATGATTTCAAATTCAACATTGAGTTCAGAGGCTTGACGATGTAGTTCTTTGACTAAATCGTAGCAATCGTAATTATATGTAGGAATCAATATTGATAGCATTATTTTATAACCGTATTAAATATTTCTTCGAATTGGAGGGCTTGATTTTGACGAGAGAATTGTTCTTTATTTTTTACATCGACATGTGTATAACCTTGTTTTTGCCATTGATTGTAGTAGTGTAAAATGAATTCTTTTATTTCTTCTACATTGGTAGCCGCTAATCCAGATTCGGTTTCTTTTATTACTTGCGCAAGACATTCTTCGTCGCTGCGGACGCAAAGTATAGGTTTTTCGACGCCAAGAGCTTCAAAGAATTTTGTGGTCATTATGCCGTGAGGACCATTGTCTGATGATTTTGTAGTTAGTATTAGGTTTATGGATGACTTATTGAGAAGTGTAGGTATTTCATTGTTTGGAATAAAGTCAAAAAACTGATTATATGATTGTATTTTGTATTGTTGGATTAGTGTATGTAGTTCGCTTTTTTGTGTGTTACCAATATACCACTTAAGTTTGACTTTATCGGGAACGATTTTCTTTTCTTTGTCCAATTGATGTATCGCTTCTAGTAGTAGATTAGGATTTCGGAATTGTAGATCGATGAGACGACCCGTATATGTGATATCGAAAGTGTCGGAGGTAATTTGTTTTGGGGTGAATATGTTGTTATCGTAACCGTTGTAGATGAGGTAGGTGTTGTTGTTGATTCCTTTGAGAAAATTATGATGCCATGGTGATATAGTAGTGATAGCGTCGGCCATCAATATTGCTTTGTTGCGCCGTTTAATGTTTAGTTTTTCAACTTGTTTGTATATGTAGTTGTTTAAAGTAGAGAATTTTGATATAGAGTGTGAAAAATATACTTGTTTGCCCCATTGTTCGGTGATATCTCGGAGGTCAATAATTAGAGGTTTATTGTATTTAGAAGCTAAACGGCGTGCAGTGGTTAGTGGGAAAAGGTTAAATGAACTACAAAAGATGAGGTCGTAGTCATTGATGTTTGTGTTTGCTTCTATGAATTTTTGTAGTTGTATATCTTTATTCTGAAAAAGAAAATGTAAAGCCCATTTATAAGCCCAATATAATTTGTTTTTTGATTTGTAATAGGGCATTTGGTGGAGAGGATATAAATTAGTAGTATAATTTACATCTATGACTTTTTCGGTGAAAATATGAGGTTCCCATTTTGATTTGTTTAGATTTTTGCACAAATTGTTTATTCGAGGCACGTATAATGGTGGATCAAAAGGGTCGGTGAGGATTAAGATTTTTTTTGCCATATAATGTCAATTATTTTATTGGCAGCATTGCCAGTGCCGTATTCGCTGATGGTAGTTGTGGTAGGATTATTTTTGTAGCAGTTAATAATTTGTTTGTGATTGCAACCTGCGAGTTGATTCCAACCATTTTCGATGGTTTCGACCCATTCGGTTTCGTCGCGGAGGGTGATACATGGTGTTTTGTGAAAATAGGCTTCTTTTTGTATTCCTCCAGAATCTGTTAATATTTTATAAGCTGCTGATTCGAGAGCTATCATATCAATAAAAGAAACAGGCTCAATGATGATGATATTGTTATTGCTTTTTATTAATTGTTTTAGTTCTTCGTTGTTTTCTATTATTGTGTGTGTGCGTGGATGTAGGGGGAGTATTATTGGTTTATCTGGTGTTGCTATTATGTTGAAAGCGAGTATTATCTCTTTTAGGCGGTTTGTATTGTTTGTATTTTCAGCACGATGTATTGTTGCTAGATTAAATTGTTTTGGTAATATATTTAGTTTAGAAAGGATTGATGATTCTTTTTTTGCTATGTCGGCAAAATAGATAGCAGAGTCATACATGACATCGCCAATTTGATATACATTTTTGGTTATATTTTCGTTTTGAAGATGTTTGACTGCTGTAGATGTAGGGCAAAAGAGGAGAGTTGAACGTTTGTCTGTTTCAATGCGGTTGTATTCTTCGGGCATAGCTAGATTGAAACTGCGAAGCCCTGCTTCGATGTGTATAATTTTTATATTGGCTTTTTCTGCGGCTAGAGCGCCTGCTAAAGTGGTGTTGGTATCTCCATATAGTAGTATAAAGTCAGGCTTTTCTTGTAAGATGATAGGGTATATCATTTCACAAAATTGGTCGATGGTTTTATTTTTACCATCTAATAACCATTTTGGTTGAGGTATTGATAGTTGGTCAAAGAAAATATGACTCATATTTTCGTCGTAATGTTGTCCTGAATGGAGTATTTGTTCTTCTATTGCTTTGTATCCTTGTGATTTATTAAAGTCTATTATGGCTTTACTTACCATAGCGGCTTTGATAAATTGAGGACGGGCTCCAACTATTGTGATAATTTTCATTGTTTTGTTTTTAATAAATTGATTAGTTGTGAGTATAAATTTTTGTGGTCTTTTTCTGTGAATATAGTATTATGCCAGAGGATACAGAGGTCGCCGTTGTGTTTTTCTATTGTGTTAATTAGTGATTGAGAGTATGTTAGGGCTTGTTCGAAGGAGAGGTTCATGTAGTTGTAGTTGGAGAGTGTGCAATCCATTATGGTGAGTGGGTGGAGGGTGAGTGGACGTAGTTGGCGAGTTGCAGGGTTGATGAAATGAACTGCGCGACAGGTGCCGAGGCGGAAGCCTGCTATGTCGGCATAGCCCATGGTGTAGTCGTCGGTGATGTGGGCATCAATTAGGGATTCCATATCTTGGGGTTGGAGTGAGCGGAGATAATGGTGGCGAGATGTGGTAATGTGTTGGTTTTCTATTGCATATTGTAATAGGCGTTGCTCGTCTGGGATAATATCTGGAGTGGTTCCACTTTTATAACTCGCATGTAGCCCAAATATTGCGTTAGGAGATGCGGTTAGTATCTCTTTTTTAAGGTGGGTGAAGTTTTTGCCTGTTAGATTGTATGATGGGCGGTCGAAACCAGAGGGTTGTCGTGTGGCTTTGATGAAATAGATTTGAGTGGCTTGGGGTAGTTGGTTGTCTTGTTTGAGAATCCAAGGGAATGTGTAGGCAGGGTCGTTGTTGATGTTGATGAGTGATTTGAGTATAGTGGTTATATTTTCTCGACGGAATAAGCCTCCTATTAGTCCGCGTAGGCGACGATAATTTGTTATGGAATCGACGTCGTGAGTTAGGTATATGTGGTTGATTTGTTGTGGTATAGGAGTTAGTGAGATGTTGATTTGTTGTAGAAGCTGGCGAAGTAGTTGGCTGTATTCTTCGATGATTGGGCGGTGTATGAAATTGGCTTTTGTGGGTATTGAGAGTTTGCCGATGTATCTGCCATGAGAATCGCGATTGGAGTTGGGGTTGATGTATTCTTCGTAGCGTGAGATTAGGAAGTAGGTGCTAGCTATGAGGTCGGCATGGCAGATGATTGTGTTTTCGAGTTTTTCGATTTTTGGAGTGCCATATAAAAAGGGTATGCCTTCAATCTCTTGAAGTGGGAGTGAAGGCATACTTTGGGGTGTGCCGTAAATATTCTCATCAAAGAAATTTGATGGGATAATTACGACTTTGTATTTTGACCATTGAGTTTTATCGCTACAATAGCCTACGTGGTGGGCATTGTGCTCGTCACGGATTAGGAATTGTATGATGTAGTCAATGATTTTTTGCATTTGTTATTCAGCCGATTTTTGTGTTTGTTGTTGCTGTTGTTGGAGTTTAGCTTGTTGAGCTTCGTAGGCTTTTTGAGCATCGTGAGCAACTGGGTCGAATAGTTTGATTTCGCGAGGTTTGCGTTCTTCTTGTTTAGGAAAAGGTAGTGGGTTGGCGTGCATGCGTTTGTAGGTTTCGCGATTGCGGACGATATGCACAGCTTCGTAGATGGCTTCGCGCATAGAGAGTTCGTTGGCGATGTTTTTGCCTGAGATGTCGTAGCCAGTGCCATGGGCTGGTGATGTGCGCACGAATTTGAGACCTGCGGTGATGTTTACGCCTTTTTCGGTTGTGAGGGCTTTGAAAGGAGCGAGGCCTTGGTCGTGATACATAGCGAGAACGGCGTCGTAGTGTTGGAATTTGCCTGAGCCGAATAGTCCGTCGGCAGCGAGTGGTCCTACGCATACGATGCCTTCAGCAATGGCATTTTCGATAGCTGGTTTGATAACTTCGAGTTCTTCAGTACCGAGGAGTCCGTTATCGCCAGCGTGAGGGTTTAGACCGAGTACTGCGATGCGAGGGCGTATGATGCTAAAGTCTTCTTGAAGAGATTTGTTGAGAAGACGAAGTTTGTGTAGAATTGCCTCTTTAGTAATGGCTTGAGAGACTTTGGTGATAGGCATGTGGGTTGTAACTAAAGCTACGCGTAGACGGTCGCTTGCGAGAATCATTAGAGATTCAGAACCCGCACGATTTTCGAGATATTCGGTGTGGCCTGGGAATTTGAAAGTTTCGCTTTGGATAGTTGCTTTGTTGATCGGAGCAGTGACGATAGCATCGATTTTGCCAGCGAGGAGGTCGGCAGTAGCAGCTTCGAGGGCTTCGAGGGCTGATTTGCCGGCTTCAGGTGTAGGTTGTCCGAGTTCGACTTTTGGTTCGTCGGCAGAAGTGTTGACGATGCTGATTTTGTGAGGATTAACGTCATCGGCAGAGCGAGCTACGCTGATTGTGTAAGAGTCAATGCCAAGTGATTTTTTGTGGTAACTTGCAGCCTTAGCAGAGCCGTAGATGATAGGAGTGCATTGTTCGAGGATGTGTTGGTCGGTGAGGGCTTTGAGGATTACTTCGTAGCCGATGCCGTTGATGTCGCCTTGAGTGATGCCTATTTTAAGTTTTTTTTCCATGTTTGTTATTTTTTTAATGCATAATGCACAATTTATATGTGTTTTTTGTTATTTTTGATACGTAATTAGTGCGTTTTTTTTGTGTTTTTTTGTGGCGGTTTTCTATGGCACACCTATGGTGAAGGTATGGTAAGAGTAAGGTGTGAAAAATTGTGATTTTTGATATTTATTGGTTGTCTGTTTTAGCAGTGATGACTACTTCGTTGACTTCGTGAGGGAGGAGGAGCGAGTAGATCATAGCTTCGAGTTGGCGAAGGGGATTGCGTTTGTCGTATTTAGGAGCAAAGACAAAACCTTCGATAGTGATGATTTGCATGTTCATTTCGTCAACTCGAGTGAGCATTACGAATGGACCACCCATGTGTTCGCCTTCTTTCATTTTCCAGAGACCGCGAGTTTCGGCACACCAAGCATTGTTGAGTGTGACGAAATTGGTTACAGGAGGGAGGTAGCGATATTCGGTGCCCATATAAGATCCTTCGACACCGCCAGGCATGTTGGCTTTCATGACAGAATCGCGACGAGCCATGATGGCTTCGTGAGTTAAATCGTCGATTGATTTGTAAGGCGTTGTGTATATGACGATATCTTGACGAATGAGGGCACTGCCATTTGTAATCCAGAGGAAGTTGTCTTTTTTCTCGAATTTATTCATTGAAGTTGGCATGGCAATTTTGCATCCAAATTGTTGATATACATTGCGAAGAGCATCGGCGTTGATGTTGCTGCGATAGAAATCGATCATGCGTTCGCGTTCTGCCATAATGAAATAGTCGGAGATAGTAGAGCCACTTGTTTCGAGAAGATTTTTTAGTGATTCGTTATCTGGAGCAACTACAGTAGCAAGAGCTTGAGTGTTAGCCCAACGATTGCGACTGAGGTTGATTTTGGCTTGAGTATATTTGTTGGGATTTACTTCTACGAAGACAATGTTGCGAGTAGCTTTTAGTAGGTTGTCGAAATGGATAGGTGCTACTTTTGACATTTTGAACATAGGTTCGGGTTGTGGTAGAATTGGGGTAGGGGCATTCAAAACATAGTACATAGCTTCGCCCGCAGGAGTGCGATAGAGACTGTCGTCGATGACGAGTAGAACTTCGTAAGCGGCACCAGATATGGATGGGAGATATGTTGTTTTTTTGCCTTCATTATCTTTACAACCGCTGAAGAGTATGACAGAGATTGTTATTAATGCGAATAATAGTTTTTTCATATTATTTTATACGTTTTACAGATTTTAGGGCTTTGATTTTTAGTAGGTTTTTGCATAGATTGTTGATATCGTCGGCACTATAGACATAGATATCGAGTGTGCCGAGGAATACGCCATCGGTGGTATCGATGTTGATGTTTTTGATGTTGATGGCATAGTCGTCGCTGATGACTTGAACGATTTGTTTTAAGAGTCCAGTTTGGTCAACACCTGATATTTCGATAGTTGTGAGGAATGAGAGAACCTTTTGAGTTTCCCATTTGGCAGATAGAATACGGTTGCCATAGCTGGCTTGAAGTTTTTGAGCAACGGGGCAATCGCATTTATGCACGATGACATCACCTCCGGTTTCGATAAAACCAAGTACATTGTCGCCTGGAATAGGTTGGCAGCAATCGGCAATCTTGTAGCCTGAGCCAACGTCAGCATCGGTGATGTGTAGGGTTTTCTTAGGGTTGTGTTGTGTAGGTTGTGGTGTAGTTGCCTCTTTTTTCTCTTCGTTGCCGAATTGGAGTTTCCATATTCGCATCCATTTATTTTTTGTTTTATTTAAGAAGAGTGAAGGTATGACAGACGTGTCTATTTTGCCTTTACCAATGGCAGAATAGAGGTTGTTTACGTCTGTGATTTTGAAATGGTCGAGGACGACTTGTAGTGTTTGATTATTAACAGGTTGACCTACCGAGTTGATAGCTTCTTCTACGGCATCTTGTCCTTTTTTGACAATTGCTTTTAATTCTTTTTTGAGAATAGTGCGTAGTTGCGCTTTGGCTTTACCTGTGGTACAGAAATCGAGCCATTCCATTTGAGGTTTTTGGCTTTTAGAAGTGAGGATTTCGATTTGGTCGCCACTTTGGAGTTCGTAACTAACAGGGACAAGACGGTGATCGACTTTTGCACCAATGCAGTGAGAACCGATGTCGGAGTGGAGGTGGAATGCGAAGTCGAGCGCGGTAGAGCGAGCTGGCATTTTGCGGATATCGCCTTTGGGTGTAAATACGAATATCTCGGTAGAGTAGAGGTTGAGTTTGAAGGTGTCCATAAACTCGACAGCATTGGTAAAGTCGCTTGTGTCGAGCATCTCTTTGATAGATTTGAACCATTTGTCGAGGTCAGACTCTTCTTGTTCGCCAGTTTTATATTTCCAGTGAGCAGCGAGACCTTTTTCGGCAATGTCGTTCATACGTTGGCTACGGATTTGCACTTCAATCCAGTTGCCGCCAGGGCCCATAACTGTAACGTGAAGAGCCTCGTAACCATTTGATTTTGGCGTGTTAATCCAATCGCGAGTACGGTCAGGGTGAGGGGTATAGATACTTGTGATTGCAGAATATGTCACCCAGCAATTGGCTTTTTCGTTTTCGTTTGGTTTTGGTTTTAAGATGATACGAATAGCCAATAAGTCATATACTTCTTCAAACGTGATGTGTTTGGTTTGCATCTTTTTGAAGACGCTATAAGGTGATTTTATGCGTTTTACGATTTCGTAGTCGTATCCGTATGAGTCAAGAATTTTTGTAATAGGTTGAATGAAAATGCGGAAAGCATCCTCCAGCATAGGAGTTACTTGCATTATTTGGCGTTCGAGCTTAGCGTAGATACTTGGTTGTTCGTATTTGAAGCTGAGGTTTTCTAATTCAGTTTTGATTAAGAAGAAACCAAGACGTTGAGCGAGAGGAGCATAGATGTATTGAGTTTCGCCTGTGATTTTTAGTTGTTTAGCAGGAGGCATAGATCCGAGTGTACGCATATTGTGAAGGCGGTCTGCCATTTTGATGAGAATCACGCGCACATCTTCGGGGATAGTAAGAATGAGTTTGCGGAAATTTTCGGCTTGAGCAGAGGCACCTTCTCCGAAGATACCACCAGATATTTTGGTAAGCCCAGCAACGATAGAAGCAATTTTAGGGTTGAATTCGTTGGCAATGTCTTCGACGGTATAGTCGGTGTCTTCGACAACATCGTGGAGTAGGGCTGCACATATAGAAGTAGAACCTAAACCGATTTCGTTTACAACGATGCGGGCAACAGCAAGAGGGTGCATAATGTAAGGTTCGCCAGAGCGACGTTTCACACCACCATGAGCTTTGTTGGCAAATTCAAAGGCTTTAGTAATAATTTCGATTTTTTGTTTATGGGCAGTAGCTGCATAGTCGCGAAGAAGAGCTTTGAATTCGGATTGAATCATCTCTTCTTCTTGTTCGGGTGTTAGGTTGTGGTAGTCAATCATAAATTAATGATTAGTTATTAGTTATTAGTTATTAACGATTAGGTTATTGATTCGTTTGATCATTAATAACTACTCATTATTCATTGTTTTTAGTCCATTACGTTGCCGGCATTAGTGGCAAGTTGTATCATACGGTCATATTCTTCGGGCGATAAGTCGAGGAAGTAGTAGTTGAGAGGGTCAACATTTTTGCCTTTGTATTCAACTTCGTAGTGAAGGTGAGGCCCTGTACTTTTACCCGTATTGCCGACTGAACCAATTATTTCGGCACGAGTGAGTTTTTGTCCTTTTTTGACTTTGATTTTATGCATGTGTGCATAAAGTGTTTTATATTCAAAGCCGTGATCAATTATGACAGTATTGCCATAGCCTTGTTTCCAACCAACAAATTCAACAACGCCATTGCCTGTGGCATATATATCAGTGCCGGTAGGGGCAGTGAAGTCCATACCTTGGTGAAATTTGCGAGTGCGATAAACTGGGTCTATGCGATAACCAAATCCCGAAGCTACACGAGTGAGGTCTTTGTTTAGAATAGGTTGGATGGCTGGTATGTGTTGAAGTTTTTGTTCGTTGCTTTTGACGAGGAGCATTAGGTCATCGTATGATTTTGATTGAATGTAGAGTTGTTTGCTTATATCGTCAGTTTTGCGTGTAGTTTCAATTAAAATGGCCGCAGTATTCATTTTTGAGAGTTCTTCATAGCGGCGGTTGTTTAGAGACGTGCTATGTCTAACATTTTCAGGAATTGAGTCGGCTTGGAAGATTACTCTATAGAGATTATTATCACGTTGTTTTATGTCAGCTAAAACATCATTCATTTGTTCTAATCTTCGATTGAGAAGTTCGTATTGAATCTCCATTCGCTCATTTTCGGCTTTTAGTCGTTTTTCGTCGGGAGAGTCAATGATGATAGTAAAGACAATAAAGAATAGGAAACCAATAAAAGCACTAGAGAATAGGTGCAAAGTTAGTTTCTTTAGAGTTTTTCCAATTGACGTTTCGACACGTTCAAATGAAAGAGTATCAGGGTTGAATTGTAATTTAATTTTCTTTTTTGCCATTTTATAAACCTGTCGTGGCTAATAGTAATAATTTAGTTTTTAGTTAATTTTGTTTGTATTTTACAACCCAAATAAGACAAGGGAAGTGGTCGGAATATCCATTAGTCCAAACTCCACCAGAATGAGTGCGAAGAGGGTAGCCTTTGTATCTGCCTTCTTGTTGTTTTAGGAAATCTTTGTTGAAAATTTCAGTTTTCCAATAGCTTAATGTTTCACGGTCTTTGTTGAGCCAAGATTGCGATATGATGATTTGGTCGAATAGATTCCATTGGTCTTGGTATGCGAGTGTACCAATGCCTTGTTTGTAGAAGGCGTATGTGGTATTGAATAGCTCTCCTGGATTGGTTTGTTCGATTTTAGATTTAGCTCTGAGTTCTTTTGTTACAGAAGGGTCGATAGGATCGTCATTTAAGTCACCCATAACTACTATTTTTGCGTTAGGATTGAGAGTAAATAGAGAATCGCAAATGTGTTTAGTTGTGCGAGCTGCTTCGGCACGGCGAGGTTTTGAACGTTGTTCACCACCAGAACGAGAAGGCCAGTGGAGTACGATTATATGTATCTCTTCACCATCGAGAATTCCAGATACACAGAGTTGATCACGAGTATAGAAATTTTCTAATTCGGTAGTTATTCGTGTTGAAGTTACATTGGTTGGGGTAAATAATTTTGTGTTATATAAAAGACCAACATCGACACCACGGCGATCTGGACCTTCTACGAGTATAGGTCTAAGATTGCGGTCAATAATGGCAGGTTCTTTTACTAAATCTTCTAGCACATTGATGTTTTCTATTTCAGAAACACCGAGTATAGCCAAATTTTTGGGCATTTGTGAAATGGCATAGGCCATTTTATTTTGTTTGTTGGTGTATTTCATTGATCCCCATGCGTAATCTCCATTAGGTAAAAATTGAGCATCATTTTTTATAGGATCATCGATTGTGTCGAATAGATTTTCTAGATTGTAAAAACCTATAACATAGGCATTAAGTGGGCGTTTTTGTGCATAACTTAGCGTTGCAGTGAATAGAATAGTAATTAGTAAAATGAATTGAAATTTTTTCATATTTTTAGACGTTTATTTATAAACAAAAAAAATCGCAACTTTGCGAGCAAATTATATGCAAAGATGCGATTTTTTTTTGAAATATCCAAATTTTATTGGTATAAAATTGCAGCAGATGTGTAAGGAACTTTGATTTTGCCAGAAAATTTACCTAATCCATTTTCATTGATTTTTGCATCGTAGCAGGCTGCAGTCCAAGTGCCTTCTGGAAGTGTCATTTCAACAGCTTCAGTATTGCCATTGTAGATGACATAAATTTTGTTCCAAGTATCGTTTGCAAGAGTACCATCGAGGGAGTATGCTACCACATTAGCAGGAGCATCAGCAAAGTTAATAGCTTGAGCTACTTGAGCAGCATCGTTCATGCGGAATGCAGGGTGAGCTTTGCGAAGGGCGATGAGGTTGCGGTAGTAGTCATAGACTTTAGCATATTTTACTTTGTTTGTCCAATCGATTTGGTTGATTGAGTCAGGAGATTGGTATGTGTTGTGAACACCTTTTTTGTCGCGGAGGAGTTCTTCGCCTGCATAGATGAAAGGAACACCTTGAGCAGTGAAAACGATTGTTTGGCCAAGAAGGTCCATGCGGATGATTTGTTCGATTGTTGTTTCAGGGTGAATAGCTCTGAGTTTGTCAACTACGCATGGATCGTCGTGGCATGACATATAGTTGATTACTTGAGCTGGTGATGTAGCGTATGCTTTATTAGTGTGAGCAACTTTTGTGAGATCAATTTGAGGGTGAGCAGTTGCACCTACGACACCAAATTTGATAGATTCTTCAAGGCCACGGCCAGAAACAAAACCTCCTTTGTTACCATCGGTCCATTTCCCACGAAGACCGTCACGAATATCGTCGCTGAAAGCACCGATTGGGGCAAATTGGTCAGCATTGTTTTTTACAGCACGTTCTTCTTCTGGAATACCGCACCCGCCAGCAGCCCAACCTTCGCCGTGGATAGAGATTGTTGGGTCGATAGCATCAACTGCTGCACGAATTTGGTTCATAGTTTCGATATCGTGGATACCCATCAAGTCGAAACGGAAACCGTCTATGTGATATTCTTTAACCCAATATTTGATAGACTCAACCATGAAACGACGCATCATAGCGCGTTCTGAAGCAGTTTCGTTGCCACAGCCAGAACCATTACCCCAAGTACCATCTTCATTCATACGATAGAAATAGCCAGGAGCTTGAAGGTTGAGGTGAGAGTTGTCGCCTACAAAAGTATGGTTATATACAACGTCCATAATTACGCGAATGCCTGCCGCGTGGAGTTGTTGAATCATAGTTTTGAGTTCGAGAATACGAGTTGCAGGAGTGTATGGATCTGTTGCATAACCACCTTCTGGGACATTGTAGTTTTTAGGGTCATAACCCCAATTGTATTTGTTGTCAGCAAGACGAGTTTCGTCAATTGAACCATAGTCGTAGCTTGGGAGGATTTGAACGTGGGTGATACCGAGTTCTTTCAAGTGGTCGATACCAGAAGTTAAACCATCAACTGTTTTTGTGCCAGCTTCGCTAAGACCGAGGAATTTGCCAGGGAATGTGCTACCTGATGAAGGGTGAATAGTGTAGTCGCGCATGTGAACTTCATAAATCACTGCATCGGTGAAGGATTTCATTTCAGGACGTACATCGTTTTCCCAACCTTCTGGGTTAGTTGTTGTCCAATCGATGATAGCTGCACGTTCGCCATTTACGCCTACAGCTTTAGCCCAAATGCCAGGAGTTGGTTCGAGCCATTGGTCGTTTTGTTTGATTTGGAAAGTGTAGAATTTACCCACAAGGTCTTCTTTTACAGTGTATGTCCAAGTGCCATCTACATCATATTTCATGTCAAACACTTGAGAAGGAACTCCCTCCAAACCATCTTCATAAATGTTAAGACGAACTTCTTGAGCTGCAGGAGACCAAGTGCGAAAAAAAGATTTTTTAGGTGAGTAGGTTATTCCTAGGTCTGTACCTTTGTATTCAGGATATTCATCAACTGAATTGTAGGTTTTTGGTTTGTTGCAGCAAGCTGACATTAGAGTTGCTACAATTGCAATCATAGAAATAAATTTTAGTTTCATAAAGAAGAATTATTTAATTGAATCTGTTGTTTGTGCGTTGTTAATACTATCAGGTTGTTGAATTAAGTTTTGAAGTTCTGGATTTATGATTGTTTCATAAGTTACTTCTTCAAAGCTAATTTCAAATTCAACACGACGATTTTGAGTTCGACCTTTTGACGTTTTATTATCTGCTATAGGTTTAGTTTCTCCGAAACCTTGAGTTGTTATTCTTTGTGCATCTATGCCTTTATTTGTCATATATTTGCCAACAGCAGCTGCACGGTCGATAGATAATTGCATGTTTTTGTTGTCATCGCCAGAATTATCAGTGTGTCCGTTAATAGTTAAATGATATTCAGGATTGAGCTCCATTACTGCAACAATTTGGTCAAGTATAGGATAAGATGACTTTTTGATTATATCTTTTCCTGACTCAAATTGAATACCAGTCATTGCCTTTTTGAACAAGTTACGTACTTCTTTTTTCAATTCAGGGCAACCGTGATTACTTGCAGGACCTGGTTTTGTTGGGCATTTATCTTCAGAATCTAATATGCCATCTCCATCTGTATCAAGAGGACATCCCATTTCGTTAACAATGGTACCATTTGGAGTATCAGGGCATTTGTCAAGGTAATCGGCAACTCCATCATTGTCGGTATCTATAGGGCAACCATTTTCGTCAATTGTAATACCAAGAGCAGTGTCAGGGCATTTGTCTAAATAGTCAGCAACTCCATCATTGTCGGAGTCAAGAGGACAACCATTGGCATCCACTTCTACGTTAGCAGGTGTTTCTGGGCATAGGTCAAGATAATCAGCTATTCCGTCTTTGTCAGTATCAAGTGGGCAACCGATGGAGTCAACCAATACGTTTGATGGTGTTTCTGGGCATTGATCTAAGTAATCTGCAACACCGTCATTATCGGCATCAGTTGGACATCCCATTGATGTAACTTCAACACCTTCTGGAGTATCAGGACAATGGTCTTGGTAGTCATATACGCCATCTTTGTCTGTATCGAATGGACAACCAACAGAATCAACTTCAACTCCTAATGGAGTATTAGGACATTGGTCATAGCAATTGTGAATACCATCTTTATCATCATCTAAATCGCAACCATATTTATCTACAAATTGTTTACGTTTTTTAATATCAGGACATTTACCTCTTAAGAAATCTAAATCTGTGTTAGGACAATGGTCTTTTCGTCCTTTAATGCCATCGCGATCGGGATCGGTAGAGTAGTTTCCAATATTCCAAGTCCAACCAACTTGAAAATTAAAACATTGTGATTTATTAGGTATTGGTAATTTTAGAGCATTTCCATTACCCATATTTCCTAAATTCAATCGAGTAAAACTTATAGGAATATAATCTGCTAATAAGTACATATTAAATATACCAGCACGTAAATTGAGACCAAGTCCTAAATTTCCCCAACGTCCATTTATAAAAGAATAATCAATAGTGGCTTTTAACCAGTTTAGTGGGCGTAAATTTAAGGCTAATGTTACCTCGTCTGAGATTCTTTTGTTGTTGAAAGTTAATCTATTGACTGTGCCAAAAGAGATTCTGTTTTTTAAAATGCCATATTCTACACTAGAGTAGAAATTGGCATGTAGCATTGTTGTGTATGCTCCTTTTGCGTTTGATGTTGATATTGTGCCTAATATTTCTTCTCCGAGGTCAGTGAAAGTATTAGTTATTTGTTCATTAATAGCAATAGAGTCTCCTATCGAATAATCAAATAATCCATTGATTTCATGTTCACCTTGCATCGAACCATTTATCGAACCTTTTTGCCAATATATAAAACCAAGATCAGTAACGGATGCTGAAATAGTTAAATTTTTTATAGGCTCGTATGTGAAACCTAAATCAATAGCAGCTCCATAGCCTGCTGGTTGATAGAGAAGAGATAGTAATTCAGCACCATTATACATCGACATTGAACTGAAATCAATACTCCCATCTTCATTTGAACTAAAGTGCATTGGTAGTGATGCTCTTATTTCTCCATCTGTTTTTAAAGTCCAAGCTTGGCGAGATGCATCTAATTGTAAACTATTGATTTTTGTGTCAATGTTTGCATAACCCATTATAAATTTAGCTTTTGCGCCAATAGACCATTGATTGTTTATTTTGCGCATATAACCCAAGCCCATTTTTGAGTATAAAGAGGCTTCAATTCCGAGAGTGCTTAAATTGAACGAGTTAATGCCGTTCATGTCGGGTGTGCCGTATAGTGCTAATTTGAAAATATCTTTAGGTATATATGTATGAGCATTGGCATTAAGGCCAAGGTCAAATGTAAAATAATTTTTCTTTACTTTAAAACCGAATGATAATATATTTAAACCAAAGTTAAAATTAATTTTACTTGTATTAGGAAGATGTCTGTAAAATTTATCAATACTATTTTGTGAATTCAAAAATGTAGTAGGTTGTCCATTTTGCATATAAATTAGGTCGTTTAGTACGAAACTATTAGTCCCAAAATTCATATATAAATTTGGTAAAAAAATGAAATCTAGATAAAAATTACAATTGGGCATAAAAGCAGGATTCATATTATTACGCTCTGCTATATTGTCCATAAAATACAGTGTATTTGTATTTTGTGCTTTAACGATACTATTCAATGATATTATAGTTAAAATAAAAATAATTATATATTTTTTCATAGTATATATTTTTTAGTTATTGTTGTTTGTTAATGAAATGTTAGTTTTTGCTTTTGCAAATGCACTAACCTTAATATCTATAGCATTTGTAATTTCAAAATATATCTTAGAATTTTCATCATAACCCTCAACTCCAATTTCTAGTACTATTTTTTTTGTATTATAGATATCTTCTATAGTTTGGCTTGATGTTGCTAACGCCAACTCTGTTGTTGTTGGTGTTTGAACTCGCCCTTCAAGATCAACTTCTGCTGAGTTGATTGTAAATGAGTTTGATTCCATTATTAGTTCATCATTTTCATTGAGATAACCTAATTTCAATGAAGCATTTACTGGTAATTTACTATTAACATCTAAATAGATGCAAATAGTATCTATATTAATCATTTCTAATGATGAACCTAATAAGTCAGAAAGATTAGCCTCCAATGTGTCTTTGTATGTAAAAGATGTAGTTGGATCAAATTGGAATGGTAGTTTAGCTTGCATATCAAGACGAGCTAACACTGGTATAGTTAAAAATTGTTCACCTATTTTTGTTTTTGTTTCTTGTGGTGTAGTAACTTTATAATCCAAATTTATTGTTTCTGGCAACATTGATAATAGGGTGTGGAGTGAACCATATTCACGGTTAATAGTGATGATTGTAGTTGCACTATCGTATGCTTCTTTAGGAATATTTAGATTTTGAATAACTTTGTCTTTGCCATTAAAAAACGCATGTTCTATTCTTTCTCCTTTTGTTGCATACACATTATCCAATTCAAGTTGTAGAGGTAAACCTACGTTGGTAGTTGCTTTTATTGTAACTTCAGGGTTTGCAAATAATAATTTATTATTTGTTAATAATTCATTTTGAAATATATCTTGTGGTATCTCATATGTTATTTTTCCTTCATCAATAGGTTCTTTATACCACACAAAACCATGAACTTCATGCGTGTTAATAAGATTTATTTCTGTTTCAAATGTCAATTTTGCATCTCTTGATATTGATGTAGTTCCTGTAGAAACAAGTTTAAAATCAATTTCTAAGTCAATAAAATTACCCTCTAATTCTTCGAAGTGAGCAATGAAATTCTTCATAGATTTTTTTAACGAAAAATTGTTTGTTGTGATGATAATGTCTTCAAACAAATGCTCATATTCTTCTTCCAATAGGCAAGGATAGTGTAGAGACAAAATCAAAAAATTCTCTTTTGATAGTTCTATACCCTCTGTTTTTATAATAAGGTCAATATTTGCGGCGTTTATTCTAGCCCAATCAATTTGAGTTATTTCCCCTTCTTTAATACGATTAAAATCTAAATTATATATCGTATCTACACTAAAGTCATAAGAACCTGTAGGTAGTGGTATCGATTTTATATTTGAAGGTAATAACGAAAATAATTCTTGAAAACAAGGTTGTGTTTTTAATGTTAATGTTTCCTTTAAATATTCACCTTTTCTGAATGATGTATCTAAATTCAAGTTCAAATTTATATTATTTTGTTCGTATAGTAGGCATATCGCATTTGTCGAATCGCTTGTAACATAAGTAGAGTCAACTATATTTAATAGATCCATCATATTGGCATGTACCGAACCTATTGGTAGTGCCAATGAAGTGCCTAATGTCATATCAGAATTAATGTCTTCTATATTTACATTGGTTATGCAACTTGTAAAAAAGCTACAGATGGCAAAATAAGTTAATAATTTTTTGATTTTCATATTTTTATTCTTTTTAAAGTTTATTTTATCTTGCAAAGTTACCTATATATTTTGATATTTACAATTATTTTAAGAAAAATTTTGAAAAATTTACAAGGAATACTTTTTCTTTGGCACGAGTTATAGCTGTGTATAGCCATTGATAATATTCTTTTGTAATCATTTCTTCGGTGATATAACCTTGGTCAATGTAAACATGATCCCATGATCCACCTTGTGATTTATGACCTGTTATGGCGTATGCAAATTTGACTTGCAGAGCATTGTAAAACTCATTTTTTTGCATTTCTTGCCAAAATTGTCGCTTGTTGGTTATTTCAGTGTAATCTTCGGCAATAGTATTTACTAATCGCTCGGTTAGTGCATTTTGGGCCGAAGGTGTTTCTGTATATAGAGAGTCTATTAATATTCTAGCTGTTATTTCAATATCGTAGTCTATCAAACGTAGAGTTAAGTCGGCAAATCTGGCTCCATATAATTCATAATGTTTCCCGACTCGTATTATTTCGGCAATATCGCCATTTGCAATAAAATCGAGATTGTCGTATGGTTTTGACCAATAGTAATTGTTTTTTGTTACAATCAAGTAGTCTCCAGTTGATAATTCATCTTCTTTCATCATTACTTGACCTCTTACACCTCGATTATAGAGTACGGCTCGTTTGTTTGAGTAGGTCAATATAATTGCATTTTCTTCGCCTACTTGGTTATATGATGTTTCCAATTCTTCTACTAAATTTTCTCCACTCACTACTTTTACATCATCAAAATTTGGATTTAATTTTATCGGTGTAAAAGGTTCTTTTTCTATTGCTTGTCGTATTTTTGTGGCGTTGAATAGTATTCCACTTTCTCCTGCTTGACGTATCACTTGAGTCAGTTGATATTCCATCACCTCTAAACCATATCCTTCTATAATGCTTTTATTCAATGCAGGTGATGAACTTTGTCCTATTGGTAATAACTGAGCCGTATCGCCAACCAAAATCATTGAGCAGTTATCGCCCGAATATATATACTCAACTAAATCATCCAATAATCGCCCCGATCCAAATTCCACTCCTGAAGAGTTTTGATTGGCTATCATCGACGCCTCATCTACAATGAATAATGTGCTTTTGTGAGAATTGTAATTTACATTAAATGTGAAATCTCCAGCCGATTTTTGTCGATAAATAATTTTGTGGATACTATATGCACTATGATTTGAATAATTACTCAATACTTTTGCAGCACGTCCTGTTGGTGCCAACAATACAGTATTTTGTCCTAAAACTTTCATAGCCATAATAAGTCCACTGACGATAGAAGTCTTTCCCGTGCCCGCAAATCCTTTCAAAATAAAAGCCTTTGTTTCAGTCGGCATACAACAAAACTGAGCTAATAAGTCAATTAATTCTTTCTGCTGTCTTGTTGGCTCAAAGTTTAATTGTTTTTTTATTGTTTCGATTAATAATATGTAGTTACTCATGGGTTTATGGGAGGGTTGTTGTTTATAGTGGAAATAGTAGCTATGGTTGCGATAGTGTAACCGTGATATATAAAAAGACACTGCATCAAAATATTGATGCAGTGTCTTTAGTTGTTTTATGATTAACGCAATTTTGCATCCAATTTCTCAGTCAAATTCTTGATGAGTTTTTGCATAATTCCGTCAATTTGTTTATCTGTGAGTGTCTTCTCTTTATCTTGCAAAGTGAAGTTAACTGCATACGATTTTTTACCAGCTTCTAAGTTTTTGCCTTCGTAAACGTCGAACAATGTTACGCTCTTCAACAATTTTTTGTCTGTGTCGAATGCAATTTTTTCAATTTCAGCAAAACGTACCGATTTGTCAACCAACAATGCCAAGTCGCGTTTTACTTCAGGGAATTTAGAAATCTCAGTATAGCTAATCTTACGTTTATTTAATTCTTTCAAGCATGCTTTCCATTGAATATCTGCATAATATACAGTGTTTTCAATGTCGAATGCTTTCAATTGTTTTGGTGCTACAACACCGATTGTTGCCAACAATTTGCCGCTTACTGTTTTGATTTCCAAAGCTTCGCTGAGCAAATCATCGCTAACTTCAGCTATTTGTGTCTTGCGCAAGTCAATGCCCATTCTCACAAGCACATTTTGCACGTATGCTTTCAATTGGTAGAAGCTAACTTTATCATTGCTTGCAGCCCAGTTCAATGTGTTTTTGCGACCTGTAATCCACAATGCTAAGTGATATTCTTCAGAGTAACCATCCAATGAGCCTTCTGCATTTTTGCGTTTTTCTGCATCGAAGTGGTAGCAGTTACCGAATTCATAGAATTTCAAGTCAGCATTTTGGCGATTAGCATTGCGAGCAATACTTTCCAAACCACCGAACAACATTGTTTGACGCATCACATTCAAGTCTTGGCTGAGGCTATTCAATATGCGTACGCATGTCTCTGCAGTGTAGCTTGTTAAGCCTTCGTAGTAAGCCAATTTTGTGAGCGAGTTGTTCAATATTTCGTTGAAACCATTGGCTGTCAATTGTTCCGAAATCAAGTTTTCCCATTTTGTAGAGTCAACTCCTTTTGAGAAACTGAGGTTCGATGTCAATCTGTCGCTCAATTCCACATTGTTATAGCCATAGATGCGGAGAATATCTTCAATTACGTCAACATCGCGTTGAACGTCAACACGATAAGCAGGTACTTCCAATTTATAACCATCGGCAGTACGCTCAACAATCTTCATTTCAAGACCTTCGAAGATACGTTCAATTTGTTCAACCTCAATCTCTTTGCCAATCAATGTATGGATTTTGTTGAGGGTGATATCCACGTCGAAGTTATTTAGTGGAGTAGGGTAGATGTCTGTGATTTCCGATGCAATTGAGCCGCCTGTCAACTCTTTAATCAACATTGCAGCATATTTGAGCACATAGATTGTGTTGTGTGGGTCGATACCACGTTCGAAACGGAAGCTTGCGTCTGTGTTCAAACCGTGGCGGCGGGCAGTCTTACGGATAGATACTGGGTTGAAATAAGCCGATTCGATGAAGATATTTGTTGTCTCTTCAGTCGCACCTGACTCCAAACCACCGAATACACCACCAATACACATTGGCTCTTCGGCATTGCAAATCATCAAATCTTCAGCCGAGAGTGTACGTTCTACTTCATCCAAAGTAGTGAATTTGCGACCCTCTTCCACTGTGCCAACTACCACTTTGCCGCCTTTGATTTTATCTGCATCAAACGCATGCAATGGTTGACCGAAAGCGTGAAGGATATAGTTTGTAGCATCTACTACATTATTTATAGGGCGTAGTCCAATCACTTGCAAAGCATCTTTCAACCATTTTGGCGACTCTTCTACTTTTGCGCCTTTAATCGAAACACCAGCATAGCGAGGGCAACGCTCAGTGTTTAATACCTCAATAGCAATTGGCAATTCGTTATTGTCTGATTTAAAATCGTCCACCGATGGACGGCTCAATTCGTAAGGAATATTGTGCGCTTTGAAGTAAGCTGCCAAGTCGCGAGCCACACCATAGTGCGATGTCGCATCAGCGCGGTTTGGAGTGATATCCACTTCAATGAGTGTATCATCTTCAATGCCAAAGTATTCGCTAGCAGTCATACCTACTGGAGTATCAGCAGGCAACACCATAATGCCATCATGACCAGTGCCTACTCCGATTTCGTCTTCAGCGCAAATCATACCAAATGATTCTTCACCACGAATTTTCGATTTTTTAATAGTGAAACTCTCATCTCCGTCATAGAGTACAGTTCCTACTGTTGCTACGATAACTTTTTGTCCAGCAGCCACGTTTGGCGCACCACATACTACTTGTATTGGGTCGCCACCTACTGTTAATGTAGTAACATGCAAGTGGTCAGAGTTTTCGTGGTCGCGACAAGTAAGCACCTCGCCTACAACCAATCCTTCAAGACCACCTTTAATGGTTTGTACAGTTTCAACACAGCCAACTTCAAGTCCGATTGAAGTCAATATTTTAGCCAACTCTTCGGCAGGTAAATCAGTTTTAAGATAGCTTTTAAGCCAATTGTACGAAATATTCATATTTTTAGTCAATAGTCAACAGTCAAAGGTCAACTGTTTATACTATTTCTAATTCCTCCTCTAATTAGTGAAGGAATTAGAAAAGTATATAATTTTTAATTTTTAATTCTTAATTATTCATTAAGTTGTGCATTGCATCGCCAAGGATTTTAACACCTTTTTCGATGATCTCTTCATTAACATTACAGAACGAGATACGGATGTGGCGGTTATCTCTACCATCAGGAGTGAAGGCTGAACCTTTTACGAATACCACACCATTTTTGCTGCATTCGTCAAACAATGCATCTGTATCAACGCCGTCTGGTAATCTCAACCATACGAAGAACCCACCTTTTGGTTCTACGAATGTTGCTTCTGCAGGGCAATATTTTCTGATTGCATTAACCATAGCATCGCGGCGAAGTTTGTATGTATCACGAAGATAAACTACATATTTATCCATGCGGCCAGAGCGGATGAATTCGTATGCCAAAATTTGTGAGAATACAGGTGTACATGCGTCCATTGATTGTTTTGCAATCTCAGCTACGTCATACAATTCGTTTGGAACGATCATCCAACCAATACGCAAACCAGGACCAAAGATTTTTGAGAATGAGCTACAATAGATGAATTGTTGTTCATTTGGAGCTGAAGTTTTCATTGGTTTGATAAGTTTCGCTGTATCTTCATCAAAATATAGACGACCATAAGCATCATCTTCAAGCACCATTGTGTCTGGGTATTTAGCCATCATTTCGATGAACTCTTTACGGCGTTGTTCGCTATAGGTCAAACCTGCAGGGTTGTGGAATGTAGGAGTGATATAGATAAATTTAGGTTTGAGTTTCAATGCACGTTCAAGTTCCTCTATTACAATGCCTTCATCGTCTAATGGAATACCGATCACTTGTGCGTTGTATGAGCAGAATGCGCCAAGGCTACCTACGAACACAGGGTCTTCTGTCAACATAATATCGTTAGGGTCGAGCATCAATTTGGCAACGATGTTCATTACCTGTGTCGAACCAGTTGTGATGATGACTTTATTTTTAGTCATATCAAAACCTTGTTCTTCTGATACTTTTTTAATCTCTTCAATGAGCAATCCAAGACCATCAGTAGTGCCATATTGCAAACCGATTTCCATCATTTTGCGAGGTACAGCTTGCACCATTTCGCGAACGTCGTCAATAGGGAACAAATCTTCGCCTGGCATACCGCCTGCAAATGAGATGATATTTGGATTTGACACAACGCGCAACATTGCACGGATTGGACTTGGGCGAAAAGCCTCAACGTTTTTTGATAGTTTCATAATAGACTTGTGTTTTATGTATTAGTATTTTGTGATTAATTATTTGTTGTTAGTTGTTAATGTAGAATTCCTCATTCCTCATTAGAATTATCCTTTGAGTGATACTGTGCGGTTGAATACCAATTGACCATCTTTTGTGTCGAGGTCGGTATTGAAGTAACCGATTTTGAGGAATTGGTATTTGTCGCCAGGTTTAGCATCAGCCAATGATTTTTCAACGCGTGCACCTGTAATCACTTTCATTGATTCTGGGTTCAATAGGTCGCGGAAATCGCCTTCTTCAGCCGAAGGATTTTCTACTGCAAACAAGCGGTCGTACAAGCGAATTTCTGCTTCAACACTTGAGTCAACATCCACCCAGTTGATTGTACTTTTCACTTTTTTGTTTCCACCTTCTGTGCCCGATTTAGTGTTCGGGTCATATGTAGCATATACTGTTGTTACGTTGCCTTCAGCATCTTTTTCGCAGCTAGTAGCTTGGATGATATAAGCACCTTTCAAGCGCACTTCGCGACCACCAGGACTCAAGCGGTAGAAGTCTTTATCGGCTTCTTCGCGGAAATCGCCACGTTCGATATATACTTCACGTCCGAATGGCACTACGCGTGTTCCTGCTGTTTCGTTGTCTGGGTTGTTTTCCATAACAAGGTCTTCTGTTGTGCCTTCAGGATAGTTGGTGATAACCAATTTTATAGGGTCGAGAATAGCACATACGCGAGTAGCACGTGGTTTAAGGTCTTCACGAGCAGCAGCTTCGAGAAGCGATACGTCGTTCAATGCTTCGTATTTAGTGTAACCAATTTTGTTGATGAATGAGCGGATACTTTCAGGGGTATAACCGCGACGACGGAGACCGCAGATAGTTGGCATACGAGGGTCGTCCCATCCGCGTACAAGACCTTCTTGTACTAATTGCAACATTTTGCGTTTACTCATCACTGTGTAGGTGATGTTCAAGCGGTTGAATTCGCGTTGTTTTGGACGATATTCGTCAGTTGCAAATTGGTCGATATAGTAGTCGTAGAGTGGGCGGTGCACTTCAAACTCAAGAGTACAGAGTGAGTGTGTTACGCCTTCAAAGTAGTCCGATTGACCATGCGCAAAGTCATACATTGGATAAACTTTCCATTGATTGCCTGTGCGGTGGTGTGGGTGAGTGGTGATGATACGATACATGATAGGATCGCGGAAGTGCATATTTGGATGCGCCATATCAATTTTTGCACGCAAAATCATCGATCCATCAGGGAATTCGCCTTTTGCCATACGCTCAAAGAGGTCGAGGTTTTCTTCGATTGAGCGGTCGCGATATGGGCTATTTGTGCCTGGTGTTGTAGGAGTACCTTTTTGTTTAGCAATTTCTTCAGCTGATTGTTCGTCTACGTATGCTTTGCCTTCTTTGATGAAACGGATTGCAAGGTCATATAGTTGTTGGAAATAGTCAGATGCGTAGTAGATGTTTTCCCATTGATATCCCAACCATTTGATATCTTCTTGAATAGAATCTACATATTCAACGTCTTCTTTTACAGGGTTTGTGTCGTCGAAACGAAGGTTACATGTGCCACCGAAGCGTTCTGCGATACCGAAGTCGAGGCAGATAGCTTTGGCGTGACCGATGTGGAGGTAACCATTTGGTTCTGGAGGGAAACGAGTTTGTACTCGACCGCCATTTAACCCTTTTTCTACATCGCCCATCACTATTTGTTCGATGAAATTAAGATTCTTTTTCTCTTCTTTAACGTCTGATTTTGTTGACATAATATCTCTCTTTTTACTTAAAAAAACTAATTTTATTTTGGATAGACTTCAAATTGCCTATCAACTCGCAAAGTTACAAAAAAATCTTTAAAAACTACAATAAATTTATCTCTTTTTTTAAGAATAAGGGATGAAAAAGAATAAGAATAAAAATATGTTATTGGCTTTTATTTCTTTTTTATAAAAAAATGAACGCAAATTTTTATAAATTAATCGTTAATGTTTTATTTATGGTTAATTTGTGAAAATTTGCGTTAAGATGAAAAAGATATGTATTTGTAGTAAACAAAAAAAGAGATGCAATCTAAAAATTGCATCTCTATTTCGTGCGCAGGATGAGACTCGAACTCACACGGCCTTGCGACCACTACCCCCTCAAAGTAGCGTGTATACCAATTTCACCACCTGCGCAGGGACTTTTGAAAGTTGAGCGGAAAACGGGACTCGAACCCGCGACCCCAACCTTGGCAAGGTTGTGCTCTACCAACTGAGCTATTTCCGCAAATTTCGAAGAAATTTGCGAGATTTTTGCTATGCTCAACAATTCAAGTAAACTTGATTGTGTTCGCTTATCGCAAAAATTCCGCTTGGTTGCGTGTGAGGTTTAATCCTCATTTGCGGATGCAAAGTTACGTCTTTTTTTTGAAACTACCAAATGTTTTTGTAAATATTTTTATTTATTCGTTGAATGTGTTGATTGTCAGTATGTTTTGTTCTGTAATGATTAAAAAAATGGCTGTAAATATTAATAATTAGCTAAATTATTCTATTTAATCCCCATTTTAGCTTCTGAAAAATTCGTAAATTTACGTGTTTTTGCTGTAAAATTATCTTTGTTTTGTAGTTTGCTATTTTGTAGTATGGGGCTTTGTTTTTTTAGAGAATGTCTATATTTTTAGAAAATATGTCTATTTATTTAGGAAAATAACCCAAAAACTGTCTACTATTTTTAGGAAAAGACAAGTAGTTTCGCGAGAAATATGGCCTTGCAAAGTTTGCAAAGTTTGCAAAGTTTGCAAAGTTTGCAAAGTTGGGTAAGTGTGTGATTGTTAGTAGAATACAGGCTTTTGAGTGCAGACAATACAAAATATTTTCAATATATAACTAAGTGGAAAACAATATATTAATTTAACTTTGCAACTTTGCAATTGCAAAGTTGGCTTTGTGTGCTGAATTTTGTAGTCAAAATGTGTAAAACTTTATTGTCGTGAAGTTAGGCTACGTCTCAGGAAACTCAAATAAATTTTGTTTGCACTAACTTTGTAAACTTTGCAAGTGGTGGGTGTAAAGATGGCTGTTTTCTTCGGAGAAGGTTGCTTGCACCTTGCTGTAGGGAGGAGAAGATATGTTCTTTTTTTTGCATAATAAAATGGGGTATAACCATAGTTCAATATGTTATGCTATTGTGGGTTATAAAATAAAAAAAACGACCAAATTGGAAAAATCCGTGTTTGGTCGATTTTATTTAGTATGTATAAATGATTTGTTATAATTTTATTATTACTTAATGATATAAGCTTTAGAACTATTAGTTATACATGTGGCTATATTTATCTCTTAATAAAATGTTATTTTAAATGTTTAACTATAGTAACTATAGTAGTAAATTAATTTTATTATTAGTTAATTACAATATTACTTTTTCAATATTGTCCTCTATCGTAATTATATATAATCCTTGAGGTAATGTAATAGCGGGTTTATTGCCTATATAAATTAGTTTACCACTTGAGTTAAATATTTTATAATTAGTTTTAATTTCTTTAAAGAAGATAGTTTTATTATTTACATATAGATTAATATTTGATTCGTTTATATTATCTATTGTTGTTGTTTCTTCTTCAGTGAAATAAGCTGTTAATTCAATATCTTCACTTACTATAAGTGTGCGTGGGTTTTCAAAGCTTTCGTCTGACCAACCAATAAATTTATAACCATCATTAGGTGTAGCTGTAAGTGTAATAATATCTCCAGAATCAAAGTAACCTCCTCCTTCAACTATACCAAATGAATTATCATTTGCAATTGCGGTTATTGTTCTAAATCCTTCTATTGATTGGCAGTTAAATAACCACCAAGCTAATCCTGGCGTTTTATATAAAGTTTTTGCTTCTGCATAAACTTTAATAGTAGGTTTAGGAGAGTAATTTTCATACGGAACTGATAAATATGAGTTAGGAACATTTGGAGGTGTTAGTGAAAGGATAGTTATTGTTGTTAGATTTGTGCAATTTTCAAAAGAAAGTGAATTTATTGTTTTGACAGATTCTGGTATTGTTATTGATTCTACGGAAGTGCAACCAGCAAGAATACGTTCAGGGATGGTTTCTATTCCATCTGGGAAAGAAATATCTGTAGCTTTAATTCCATTTATAAATAAATCAGCACCATTGTTTAATGGATTAGAGTAAAGATCAAAATTAATGTTGCACCAATTTTCAAAGTTGGATATATAAACGGATTTAACTGATGAACCAGAAAATGCAGAGGTTCCTATTTTATTAACAGTTGATGGAATTTCTATTGAAGTTAAACTTTCACAACCGGAAAATGCATATTCTCCTATTGTTGTGGTCATATTTGATAATATGACAGATTCTAATCTATAACAGGTCGCAAAAACATAATTGTTTATTACTGTAACATTTGTTGGAATAACGATTTTTTTTAAACTTGTGCAGAATGAAAATGCAGACTCTTCAATGTTGTTTATACTATTAGGGAGAGAGATAGACTCTAGAGCAGCACACCCACTAAATGCATTTTTCCCAATAGAAGTGACTTTGTCGAAAATTGTTATATTTGTTAGATTGGATGAACCATTAAAGCATTTATCGCAAATTTCTGTAAGATTTTTAGGTAAAATAACTTTTTCAAAGTACCAACAGCTTATAACAGGAATAGATGTGTTGGTAATTTCAGAGATATCAAGTTCTGTTATATAGTTACTACTGCATGTATAAAAATCAAAGTCATTTAATGTGCCAGAAATTGTTAATTTTCTAACGTCTTCAGGTGTAACTCCTGCTTCAATAAGTTTTTCTATTAATGTACCAGGTGTTTCGATATGAACTTTGACTTCATTTGCATTTAAAAAAATGTAACTTCCTAAAATTAAAGTAAAAAAACATGAGATAATTTTTTTCATAGTTTGGTTTGTTTTACGTCTGCCCTTAACAGACATTAAAATTAGTATTAAAAGTGTTATTAACATTTTTTATTTTGTTTTGACGATGCAAAATTAGTATGTTTAATTTGTTTGTGCAATAGGTTAACTGGTTCATTTTGGTTCATTTGCATTTGGGATTGTTTGGACTTTGCAAAGGTAAGTTTTATTATGGTGAGGGCAAAAAGAAAAGTGTCAAAATAATTTTACGATTGTGTAAATTATTTTGACACTTTTATGGTTTTGTGAGTTCTTGGGAGAGGATGGCGAAGAAGTCTTTGTTGAGGGCTTTGGAGATTTGGAAGAGGAGGTTGGTGTCGAGGCTTTTGCGCTCGAAGATGTTGTATATGTTGGGGCGTTCGCAACTGATTTTGCGGGCGAGCCATGAGGGGGTGCGTTCTTGGGCTTCAAGTTCTTGCTTGATGAGTTTGTCAATGTGTATCATAAAAAAACGTGGAGCTTTTGTTACTTGTCTCCACAACTAAAGGCTCTCGCATTGCCCATCAAAGTCAGAGATCAAGCAATACAGAAGCCCACGTAGATATGAATATATCGTCAAATGCTCGGCATGAGTTAACATGCAGAGTGTCTGACTGAAATATACACATCACGCGACATCTATCTTGCTCAGCCCTTTAACTTTGATTATGAATTTGCGAGATTCTTAGTTGTTAAAGACTAAGGTCGTATAAACGTCCTATGTATGTTTTATATAAATGTATGTTTTAGTTGGTGCAAAGTTATAAAAAAATATTCAAATTACAATCGGAAATATGGAAAAAGATTATGTTGCCTCTGTGATGTTAAAAAAATAAGGCTAACCTTGTGGGATTAGCCTTATTGGGGATATGCTATTAAATAATAGGATTATTTGTTAGCAGCTTCGAATTCTTGCATGCAAGCTACGAGAGCTTTAACTGATTCAACTGGACATGCGTTGTAGATAGAAGCGCGGAAACCACCTACTGAGCGGTGACCTTTGATACCTACCATACCGCGTTCTTTAGCGAATTCCATGAATGCTTTTTCTTTGTCTTCGTGACCTGGAGCCATTACGAAGCAAACGTTCATGATAGAACGGTCTTCTTTAGCAGCAGTACCTACGAACATAGAGTTGCGGTCGATTTCGTTGTAAAGGAGGTCAGCTTTTTCAACGTTGATTTTGTTCATTGCTTCAAGACCACCGAGGTTTTTCACCCATTTCAAAGTTTCGTACATAACGAAGATAGGGAATACAGGTGGAGTGTTGAACATAGAGATGTTGCGTTCTTCGTCAGCTGCGTGAGTTTTGTAGTTAACCATTGTTTGGAGTGGACGATAGTTATTTTCAAGAAGATCACGACGGATGATAACGAAAGTAACACCAGCAGGGCCTACGTTCTTTTGAGCACCACCATAGATCATAGCGTATTTGCTAACGTCAACTGGACGGCTCATGATGTCTGATGACATATCTGCTACCAAGTCGATAGGGCAGTCCATATCGTAACGGATTTCAGTACCGTAGATAGTGTTGTTAGTTGTGATATGGAAATAGTCAGCATCTGTAGGGATTACATAATCTTTAGGGATGTAAGAGTAAGTTTTGTCTTCTGATGAAGCAACAACTTCTACTTCGCCATAGAATTTAGCTTCTTTAGCAGCTTTTTTAGCCCAAACACCTGTTTGAAGGTAAGCAGCTTTTTTGTTCAAGAGGTTAGCAGGAACGTGGAAGAATTGAGTTGAAGCACCACCACCGAGGAACAATACTTCGTAGTTTTCAGGGATGTTCAACAATTCGCGCCAAAGTTGACGAGTTTCAGCCATTACGCGTTCCCAACCTGGAGTACGGTGA
>JAZLDO010000151.1:0-16327 GCA_045614825.1 Candidatus Aphodosoma sp.
AATTACGACTTCACAATCTTGTTCACTACTTATAGCTCGAAAATAAGGGTAAATACCTGCCGCTTTTGCTTTTTGTGGAATGTCATAGCGAGCAAGTTTTTGTTCTAATAGATTCATAATAATATATTTTATTAAGTAAGATAGAAAAACATAAAACTTTTATGTTTTTCTATCTTTTATAAATTAATTTTCGAGAGCATTGATTTGTTCAATGATAATAGAAAGGTCTTGTTTGAGGTTTTGAATTTTGCGCTCAAGGTCTTGTACCATGTTGTTACCTTTCTTAGATGAGCTATTGAAGAAACCAATGTTGTTTTCGTATGTTGCAATTTGTTGTTTAAGCAATTCGTATTGACGCATCAACTTGTTGCGGTCGCCTTTGAAGTTGAGTTCTTGATTGCGACGGCGTGAACGGAGTTTGCTTTGTTTTTCGTTGAGAGCTTCTTGATATTGTTTATATACTTTGTCTTTTTCTTTATAAGGTACATGGCCTACAGCAAGATAAGCATCAGACAAGCGGCGAACAGCAGAGTAGTCTTCGTCATCATTGCCTGTAAGTTGATAAGCTTTGAGGGCTTCGATAGCTTCGAGTTTGAGGCGAAGATTTTCTTGTTCTTCCACTTTTTTGTCTTTGAAGTTAGCCTCTTTGCGAGCAAAGAAGTGGTCGCAAGCAGCAATGAAACGCTCCCAAATAGCATCGCTATATTTTTTCGCAGTAGGACCTATCGTTTTCCATTCTTTTTGGAGAGCAATGAGTTTGTCGGTAGTTGAACGCCACTCTTCGCTATTTTTGAGTTGTTCAGCTTTTTCAACGAGGATACGTTTTTTATCTAAATTAGCTTGAAGTTCCTCTTTGATACGACGATAAAACTCATTTTTAGCTTCGAAAAAGCGGTCGCAAGCTGTGCGATAACGTTTGAACAAGCGATTGATTACGCGGCGTTCGGTAGGGTCGTCAGAACGGAATTTTTCGTTGAGAGCAATGACCTCTTGAGTTTTTTCTTCCCACTCTTTGTATGTAGTGATAGCCTGAGTATCGATATTTTCTATGAGTTCGATAGCGTCAGTTTTTTCTTTTTCAATCTCTTGTTCGCGAGCTTTGAGGTTGTCGAAAAATTCTTGATGACGTTTGTTTATAACAGTCGAAGCTTCTTTGAATTTATTCCATATTTCATCGCGAAGTTCACGAGCTACAGGACCAATTTCGCGCCATTGTTCATGGAGAGTTTGCAATATGCGGAATGATTTTATTACATCTTCTTCAGAGCCAAGTTTTTCTGCCTGTTCGATGATGTGAGTTTTATCTTCGAGATTTTTCTTGAAAGCATGCTCACGAAGGGCTGCATCGATTTTTATAAGGTCGTAGAATTGTTCTTGGTAGTGGTTATATTCTTTCCAGATTTCAGTTACATGTGTTGGAGCAACAGGACCAATCTCTTTCCATTCGCCTTGGAGTACACGGAATGCAGCGATAGTTTCGTTAAGGTCGCCTTCATTCGAAATTAAGGTTTCGAGTTTAGCAATAATAGCCTGTTTTTTCTCCAAATTAGCAGCATATTCAGCGTCAATAGCAGCATGATAAGCAGCGCGTTTTTCGCGATAGATACTCATTACAGACTTAAATTCAACTTCGATTGGGTCAGCTTGTTTTTGTTTTGGTTCGACCATTTCATCGTTTTCAACGTCAGCCTCTTGTTGAGCTATAGCTTCTGCCAATTCTTGTTGATGACGTTTGTAGAATAATTGTTTGATACAATCAACTTGTTCTTTAATAGCAGTTATTTCACCATTTTCTACAACATTTTTTAGGGCGTTAACCAATTCTTCACGAGTAAGATTTGCAAGTTGTTGTGGATCAAAATTTTGTTCTGTAATGAATTCTTGTGCATCCATAGTCAAAAAGTTTAGTCTCCAAAAATAGGAGAGGGTTCAATTCAAATTGTTTATAATGAATAATCTTAATAGATAAAACTTGGCAAATTTAGTAAAAATTATTGAATAAAAACATTATTTCCAAATAAATTTGGCTTTGCTACGAAATATTTTTTCAATAGTAAGTATATATAGTGTTACTAATGGCAATATAATATCGAATAGAATAATTGATAATCCGAAGCCTTTATCCTTATAAGCTTTGGCAGTTAGGTTGATAATAGTAAATTGAATTGAAAAACGCAATAGAAACGAACCTAACGCAATAGCAAGAATAATAGGACTATTATAGCCTAATATAACTAATAGTAGCACTGTAAGATAGAAGAGTCCGCGAGATAGAGGCTCGAGTCCAATCCACATTTTACTATTTGATTTGTAGACATCTACTGTACTTAAATGGCGTAGTTTTTGATAATACCAATCTTTGAATGAAGTTTTTGGTAATGATAAAGTTTCGGCCTCAAGCGAAGGTTCAATACGTGTATTATGTTTCTTTCCAAAAGCATTGATTAACAAATCGTCATCCCCCGATGGTATATGTAAGAATCCAGCAAACCCTTTGAGTCTAAAAAATGTACTTCGACGATAAGCCATGTTTCTACCAACACCCATATAAGGATAGCCAAATAAAGCAAAACCCATATATTGCATTGCGATAGTCAATGTATCGTAGGATATTAAACTACTAATAAATCCTTTCTCACGATAATAATTGCCATGACCAAGCACAAATTCAGTTTGACCATCGAAATTGCGCACCATTGTAGTAATCCAATCAGGCGTAAGTGGGCGACAATCAGCATCGGTAAAGAGAAGAATTTCATTTTTAGCTGCTTTTACCCCCACCGTAATAGCCAATTTCTTATGACTAATAATGCGAGTTTCTTGTGGAATATTGGTGATGTAGAGGTTGTGGTAAATTTTTTGAAAGTCTTTTATTATATTCTCTGTGTCATCATACGAGCCATCGTTTACGATAATAACCTCATAATCATTATAATTTTGTTCTAATACAAGAGGCAGAAAACGGCGAAGGTTTTCACCTTCATTTCTTGCACAGATGATTACAGAAACTGGAGGTTGTTCAACCGTGTGTGCTACATTTCCCTTCTTTATATTGCGAACACGACGCAAAATAGCGGTGTAGGGTATAAAGTAGAATCCTAATTGTATCGTAAGAGATAGAATTAATAATGATAAAAGAATATATATTATGATATACATTTTGTTTGTTTATAGTGTTTAGTTGTTAATTATTAGTTACTAACCAGAATTTTTTATGTCTTATTTATAGATTACAAAGTTACAAATAATAATTTATTTAAGCAAATTTGCAAGAGTTAATATTTTTTTGTAATTTTGCACTTAAAATAAAGCGAATAGCTATCATCCATTAAAAATCGGTCTCTTCGATTTGATTATTTCCCTAAACTTTCAAATTTCAATTTTCAAATTTCAACTTGAAATTTATGTATAATATCTTAGAACTTAGACGCAAAAGTCAAGCTGAACTTTTGCAAATTGCACAAGAATTGGGTGTTAAAAAACCAAATAATTTAGCCCCTGATGCTTTAATATATGCTATTTTAGACCAACAAGCCATCGTTACTTCGGTCGATAAAAAAGATGATAATAAATCAAAAAAACAACGCACTCGTATTGCAAAAAAGGTGGTAACAGAGGAGGGTGGTATCAATGTGGTTGAACGAAAACCCGTTGAGAAAAAAGAGGTTGTTGAAAACAAACCAGAGAAGACAGAGAAGACTGTTGTGGCTAATATAGAGTCGGCAAAAGAACAACCTGCGAAAAATATTGTTGTTGAAAACAAACCAAAAGAGAAAAAAAAGCCTAATAATAAAGCAAATAAGAAGGCTAAAAATACTGAAGAACAAAAAATAGTTGTTGACTTAAAAGAGCAACCAGAAGTGGTTGCTGTTGCGCCAGTTTCTGCTCCAATTGAAAAAGATGTTGATTCACAACAACCTAAACAGCAACCTCAATCTCAATTGCAGCAAGTACAACCTGTTCAACCGGTACAACAACCTAAGCAACAAAGCGTACAGAATAATAACAAATCCCACCAATCTCAGAATAATAAAGATAAAAAACAAGAGCCGAATAATCAGCCTAAAAATATTGCACTTGCCGAAGGCGAAAAGATGTATGAATTCGACGACATACTTGTTGGTATAGGTACGCTCGAAATGATGCAAGATGGCTATGGTTTCTTACGTTCGGCTGAATATAACTATCTTTCTTCGCCAGACGACATATATGTTAGCGCACAGCAAATTAAGTCGTATGGCTTGAAAACTGGCGACACAGTAGAGGGTAATATTCGTCCTCCTCGTGAAGGAGAAAAGTATTTTCCACTTGTGCGTGCTTTGAAAATTAATGGATTACCACCCGAAAAAGTGCGTGACCGTGTTCCGTTTGAACATCTTACCCCTATCTTTCCTGACGAAAAATTCCAATTAACTACACCTGGTAAACCAGCGTCGTTGTCGAGTCGTATAGTTGATTTGTTTGCCCCTATTGGTAAAGGTCAACGCGGACTTATTGTGGCACAACCAAAGACAGGTAAGACTATGTTGCTCAAAGATATAGCTAATTCAATTCTAGAGCATCACCCTAATATATATATGATTATTTTGCTCATCGACGAGCGTCCAGAGGAAGTTACAGATATGTCGCGCAGCGTACGTGCTGAAGTTGTTTCTTCTACATTCGACGAGTCGGCAGAGCATCATATCAAAGTTGCTACTATGGTGCACGAAAAGGCAAAACGCCTTGTTGAGTGTGGTCACGATGTAGTTATCCTTCTTGATTCAATTACACGTCTTGCACGTGCTTATAACACCTTCTTGCCAGCTTCGGGCAAAGTGTTGTCGGGTGGTGTAGATGCCTATGCTCTCCACAAACCAAAACGTTTCTTTGGTGCTGCGCGTAACATCGAAAATGGTGGTTCGCTTACTATCATAGCTACAGCTTTGACCGATACAGGTAGCAAAATGGATGATGTAATCTTTGAAGAGTTCAAAGGTACAGGTAATATGGAACTACAATTAAATCGTCAATTGGCAAATAAGCGTATATTCCCAGCGGTGGACATAATGGCTTCATCTACACGCAAGGACGACCTCTTGTTGCCAAAAGATGTATTAAGTCGCATGTGGGTGTTGCGTAATTATCTTTCAGATATGAACGTAACCGAAGCGATGGAATTCCTTAAAGAGCGCATGGAGCGCACAAAAGATAATGCGGAGTTTCTTGTTTCTATCAATGGAGATTGATTTTGTTTTATTCTATAAGGACTATGCAGTCCGAAAAAAAACTCGACTACTGAAAAATTAGTGGTCGAGTTTTTTGTTTTTGATTTATAGAGTAGTGTGTGATTTATGAATGTATTTCGATGCGGCTGCTGCCGGAACCGGTTTTGATTACGCGGATTTGGGTGGTGATGCGTTCGCTCATGGTGTCGGTGTGACTGATGACGCATACTTTTTTGCCTTGTGAGGATTGGAGCATGGCAAGTGAGTCGATTACTGTGGCAAGCGCATCGGGGTCGAGTGTGCCAAAACCTTCGTCGATGAAGAGATTGTCGAACGAGATATTGCGCGAAGAGAGGGCAGAGAGACCGAGTGCGAGTCCAAGACTGACAATGAAGGTTTCGCCACCAGAGAGTGAAGTAGTGTCGCGAATGTCATCGGCACGGTCGTGGTCAATGACACGGATGCCTAATGAGTTTTTGACATGCACGAGTTCGTAACGAGTATTGAATCGACGAATTTCAGCATTGGCATATTCGACTAAGAAACTGAGGGTGTAGCATTGTGCGATTTTGCGCAACATCTTGCCATCGCTACCAATGGCATCGTAAATATCTGACCAATTTTTGTTTGCTTCGGTTGCAAGTTGTAGTTCTTCTGCTTTTGAACCAAGTGCTATTTGGGCATTATCATGATTTTTCTTTTTTGCCTTGGCTTCAACCTCAAGTGATTTATCGTTGTCGTATTGTTGTTTTAGTGTTTCTTGCTCATTGAGTAGTTCGTCTTGAGCTTTTTGAGGTTTGCCTGCTTGATGTTCTTCATGTTCTTTTTGAGCATTGGCAAGTAGAGTAGCAGTTGATGTTTTCTTGTTTTGTAATACCTCTTTATTCTTGCGAATACTATTCCAATCACAATCAGAATCGTATATCGCAGATATATCATCGAGCGTTATAACTGGATTGCTAAGATTATAGAGATTAATCCAATCGGTAAGAGAGGTGTTGGTTTGGACAAGTTTGTTGTTATCTTGAGTCAATTGGTCTTGGAGAGTAGTGAGTTCGCCCTCAAGTTTTTTGAGCGACTCAACTATACCTTGAATCTCTTTTTCTTTTGCAACTACATCACCTTTTGCCTGTTCGGTTTTAGTTTTTAATTCTCGTTCAAAGGTATCAGGATCTTTGCCTTGAAGCATATCTTTCAACTGATTGTTGAGTGATTGAAGGCTCTCTTGTTGCTCATTGAGTTGTTTGGTGATAGATTGTAGGTCGGTAGTTTTATCTTGTAATTGCTTTTGAAGAATAGGTGTAGCTGCAGTTAGTTCTACTTCTTTCTTTTTTAATTCATCGATTGTATTTTGTTCTTTTTGTAACTGTTGTTCTGATTGGGTTTTGTAGTCAGATAGTGTTTTATCTGCCTCATCTTTGAGATTTTGAAGTCGTTTAATCTCTTTTTGTGTGTTGTTGTATTTAGATAGAGCAGTATCGGCAGTTTCTACCTCGTTTTGGAATTGAATTATAAGAGTCTCGATAGATGTTTTGTTGTTAATAGAGTAGGATTGAATTTCGGCGAATGTGGTGCGTAGTTGTTCCCATTTCTCTTTAGTTTCGGTAAGTGATTTGTGTAGTTCTGTCAATTGAGTTTCAAGACCTGATAATATGCCGTCATTAGTGCTTTTTTGAGTCTGCCAAGTATTTCGATTTTTTTTCTGTTCGTTGAGTTTTCGTCCTATTGAGTCGCATAAATCTTTGAGTTCGTGCGATATATTTTCTACTTTAGTTGTATCATCGCAGTAGGGGTGATGAATGGCGCCACATAGCGGACAAGGTTCATCGGACTTGAGTTGAGCGCGATGTTGTGCCCAGTTTTCGCTTGTGATTAGTGTGTAGGCATCGCGAGTTGTGTTGTATTGTTGCTCTAACTCTTCAATGGTTAAGGCGTTGAGTTGTTCAGTTAGACGTTTGTTTTCGTCTTCGAGTTGTTGCTTTGTTTGTTTCTTTTTGTTTGTTTCGGTATTGTTTGACTCGTATTGTTCGATGAGCTCTTTAGCTTTTTTTGTATAGTCGAATTTTTGATTAGCTATGTTTTTGTCTTGCAATAGTTTGTCGGCATCTATGCCTTCTATCTTGGCGCGTTCGGCTTTGAGACTTTCTTCGGCAGAATTTTGATCTTTTGATAGTTTGTCAAGTTGTTTTTCTATTTGTTTTTTAGTTGTATCGAACTGTTCAGTAGCTGAGGCAATAGCCTTACTATTTAGTTCAATATCTTTCTTATTTTGAGATAACTTTTCGTCGGCTGTATTTTTCTCCTTTTGGGCTTCTTGTTGTTTTTGTTTTATCTCATTAAGGTGTTTTTCGGATTCGGTAATCTGACCTTTTATGGTGCGAGCATTGGCAATGATAGGTGCAAATTTTTCTTGTTCCTCCTCCGCAGTTTTTGCTATGTTTTTTAGTTCGTTAAGCTCTTTGCTTTTTGTGTCGTTGTCAGATTTTTGAGCCTTTTCATTTTCTCGTTTTTCAGTGATAGTTTGGTTGTTGGATTTAATCTTGTATTCTAAACCTTTGATATCGCGCAATAGTTCTAATGCAGGTTGGACAGTGTCGAAGCGAGACAATAGATTGATGTCCTCTTCAATCTCTTTGAGGGCAGCAGTAGCTTTTTCGTCGTCGGTTAGACATTTGGCAACTTCGTCAGATTTGCGTTTCTCTTCGTCATACCATTTTAATGCATTTTCGATTTGTTTTAATGTTGATTCTAAACTCTTTTGAGAAGACTCAAGACGATTAATTTCGTTGATTAGGTTTTCAAAGTCAACGTCAGTAAGTATGTCTTGTTTGATGCTTTCAACAGAGGCTGATATTTTGGCGAAGTGATTTTTGGCAACTTCTTTTCGTGCTATGATTTCGTCAGAAATAGCAGTGTATAATTCTTCGCATCCTACGAGTTTTTCAAGCAAGGCATAACGGTCATTTTCGTTGGCAGTGAGGAAGTTGGCAAATGACCCTTGAGCAAGCAATACAGTGCGCAAGAACTGTTCGTAGTCGAGTCCAATGATTTGAGGGATAGATGTCCAGTCGAGTTCCTCTTCTGTGTAAGAGTCATTAGATTGATGTTTTATACGATATAGATTTGTTTTTGCATCATCAAATTTAGTTCGATTGAAGTGTATATTCCACTCAGCACGATAGATGTGAGCATCGTTGGCTAGGAATGTAAGTTTGCTATAACCATCATTTTTGCCACGTGTGAGAATATTGCGACAGTCGGTAGTGGCGAGACGATTGTTTTTATCGTTATCAGTTTCTCCATATATTTCGATTTTACCTTTTCTATCGCCTTTGCTACGAGGGTATCGTGGTGTTTTGCCATAAAGGGCAAGGCAGATAGCATCGAGGATAGTGGATTTGCCACTACCAGTTGATCCGATGATGCTGAAAATAGTGCAATCCTTTAGAACACCCTCTTCGAAATTGATAGTTTCGCCATGTGGATTGTCGAGAGATGCGAGGTTGAGTATTTCAAGTTTAATAAGTTTCATATGGCAGTAGAATTAGGCAAGGTTGATATTTTCGATTAAGTCGTTGAGCATTTGGATTTGTTCTTCGTTCATTTCGACTTTGTGTTTGATTAAGTAGGCTTCTTTGAGAGTCTCAATTGGGTTGCGATTGAGAATGTCGTCGATACTTGTTATTTGAGCGTTGCCTACGATAGTACTAATATCGATATTTGGATTGATTCTTTGGATTTTACAAAGAATAGCATTTTTGGTTTGAATAAGATTTTCTAATTCTTTGATTTCGTCGTTCTTTATTTTGTCAGTATGAATTTTTAGTGTTAAATAGTCGAATGTGTCGTGAAATGTGGCATCGTTGCGAGCCTCCAATTCAGTATCTATTAGTTTTTTGAGTTTTGCAAATGTAAGAGCCTCTTCGTTTTCGGGCAAGATACGCAAACGATGTTGTGGAGTGTAGGTGAGTTTTTCGGTTGAGATTGAATTGTTGTCGTTGATTGTGATGTAATCGATGCCGTGAGAGTAGTCTTTTTCGGCAAACGACATAGGTAGCACACTACCTGTGTATCGTGCCCATTCGGTGCCCCAAATGTGTTGGCGTTTGTGGATATGCCCGCAGGTGAGATAGTCGGGGTGGTTTTCCCAATTAGACATATCGACCTCTTCAAGCCCACCGATTATAATTTTTTCGCTAGCATCTTTAGCGGCAATATCGGCACCTTTGGCATACATGTGTGCCATCATTATGATAGGTTTGTTGGGGTGGAGTTGGCGGGCATGATTGGTGAGCTCGCGCAAGAAATTATTGACATCCTCTGAGTAGTTGGAGCCCTGCACCGAATCGTTGCGAAGGTATGGCACAGCAAGTATAATAGCTTCTTCGTTGTTTTGATTGCAAATAGGAATAATAAGGTCGTCGTAGTTGATTACTTTTTTTGAAGTATTATCTTCGTTGATAATCCAATTGCGTTTGACGTTGCCTCGGATTTGCATATTCATGATAGTAAGCAATTCGCGAGGAGATTCTAAACGACTTGGCGAGTCGTGATTGCCTGCGGTAATGATGATGTGCATCTCGGGAGCGAGGCTATGAGCTTGAGCTAAAAAATTGTAATATGCAGCTTGAGCAACATTCGAAGGGTTGCCATTGTCGAACACATCGCCAGCTATTAGCAAAGCATCGGGTTGGTGTTCCTTTATTCTGTTTAGAAGCCAATTGAAAAAATGTTTATGTTCGTCTAATCTATCGTTTCCATGGAATATGTTGCCGATATGCCAATCGCCAGTGGTGAAGATTTTCATAGTATTAAATTTGAGGTTATAGTTTTGGATGTTTTGTGTTTGGTATTATTTTGATTTTTTAGAAGGGTGATGTCTAAGAGATGCTTCGTGGATCGATTTTTTATCGGCAGAGTAGATGATTTCGCTAAGTGGGTGTTGTGCAAAATGGCGATGACGATTTTCGTTGAAATGTGAGCCTCCCATATGCCAAAGAATAGCATCTTTTTCTTCTGGAGAGAGGACAAATCCAGAATAACCGATTTGTCGAACAGAGCGTTGACTATGTCCGCTTGTTTTTTTAATAGAATATACTTTTCGAGTTTCTTTGTTGAAGCGTAATTTGTCGGCTTTACAAACATCGTGGAGTAGAGAGGCTATTATTACGCTTTCGATAGGTAATTTATCGGGGTTTGTGCCATTAGATATTTTATTTTCTCTTAAGGCTAGTGCTTTGTGATAGGTTTCTAATGAGTGACTGACTAAACCGCCTTCGAAACGATGGTGTGATTCAGAACCTGGAGCTTCGAAATAACCCATTTTCTCAATATGAGTGATAATTTTTTCGATATCATTACGATTGGTTGAGCGTAATAAAGCTAGGCATTCTTCTTTCTTTTCTGCTAAAGATTTGTGAGCTTTCATAATTTATATTTTAGAAGTTTATTATGTTGCAAAGATAATAAAAAAAATGATATATTGACAATAAATTATGCTTTTTTTATGCTGGATTTTTGGAAGTTATAAATGGCTTATTTTTTAGGTGTTTATGGTGTGTTATGGTATAAAAAAAGTCCTCAAACTAAATAGAGGACTTTTATGATAGAAAATGTATTATTTTTTGAGGAAGCAGGTTTTGAGGACGATGCTGCTGCCGTCGATTTTGCAATCAACCTCTTCTGGATTGTCGGTGAGGCGGATTGATTTTACTTTTGTGCCGCGTTTGATGACCATTGATGAGCCTTTGACTTTGAGGTCTTTGATTACAGTAACGGCATCGCCATCAAATAGTTCGGCACCATTGCTATCTTTTGCTACTTCAGGACCCTCGTTAGCAGCTGCGTGGTCGTCGGCACTGAATTCGTGCGCACATTCAGGACATACATATAGCGAACCATCGAAATATACATATTCGCTACCGCATTTTGGACATTTAGTTATTTCACTCATAAGGGTTTAGTTTTTTAGACATGAAGATATGAATTATTTTTTTCTTTTAAACGTAAATTATCGTAAATTGTTCATAAATAATAATTTGTGATAATTAGCGTTAAATATTAGAAGTAAGAGTATTTGTTTCGTCTTTTGTGTCTGTTAATAAAGTACAAAGATACGAAAAAGTTTTCATATGTTTATGATTTTTTTTGTATATTTGCAGAATAAATTGTGCGTGATATTATGAAAGAAGAATGTTTGATATGTAGTGCTCCATTGGTATATTTGGAAAAAGAACGGTCGATGGAGTGTGCTATATGCCACAAGGTGGAGTATAGCAAGACCTGTTGTGAGCATGGTCATTATGTTTGTAATGAGTGCCATACGCGTGGCATTGATGCTATTTATAGGGTTTGTTTTGATGAGACGTCGAAGAATCCTATCGCGATTTTGGAGAAGATGATGGCGATGCCGTTTTGTCACATGCATGGTCCGGAGCATCATGTGATGGTGGGTGCGGCGTTGTTGACGGCATATAGGAATGCAGGTGGCGATATTGACCTATCGGATGCGTTGGTAGAGTTGATGCGACGAGGCAAGCAGGTGCCAGGCGGTGCATGTGGATTTTGGGGTGCATGCGGAGCTGGATTGAGTTCGGGTATGTTTGTTTCGATAATAAGTCATTCAACGCCATTGACTGTAGAGCCATTTGCATTGTCGCATAAGATGACATCTTCGTCGCTTGCACGGATTGCCGAAGTGGGTGGACCTCGATGTTGTAAGCGAGGTGCGTACTTGTCGATTTTGACTGCTATCGACTTTGTAGAGAAGCATTTTGGAGTTGCGATGGAGCGGTCGGAGGTGGTGTGTCGTCATTGCGGAAAGAATAATCAATGTATAAGGATGCGTTGTCCGTTTTATTTTAGTAAATAATATAGTTGTTGGGTCCAAAGTAAAAAATACACTTTTGTTAGCAGATTATTATAAAAAATGAGAACTATTTAGTCAATAGTTCTCATTTTTTATGAAATTGATTGTGTTGTTTATTTCTAATATTCCCTAATTGTTTTCAATGACGCAGACTCTGCCACTTCGGCGCATCCATTCTTCGTGTTGTTTTAGTTCGTTTTCGGAGCGAAGAATCCAGCATAGTGGTGTGCGCATAGTAGGTGGTATTTGAGGGTTTGGGGCATATCCATCGGTGTAGATGATTGCTCCATCGTATTCGGGATGCTTGGCAACAAAATTGATGAATGGTTGGAAATTAGTGCCTCCACGACCAGTTATTTTGATATTTTCAGAAGCTTTGTCGAGTGTTGTAATTTCGCCAAGTGCGGTGTCGAATTGTACGACATCAATTTGTTGTATGCCGTATTTGAAGAAATTATTAATCGTGGTATAGAAATTCTGCAAATCTTTTTTCTGTATACTTCCGCTGACGTCTACGCCGATTATCATTCGGGTTGTGAAATCGTAGCGACTGCCCATAGCATCGAACCCAGAACGACGATTAGGGCGCATGCGGGTTAGTTTTCGTGCTTGCGATAGGATAGAAGCTCTGAACCCAGCCAAGATTTTGCGATAGTCGACACGAGCTTTGGTGGATGCAATGATTTGTTCAACAAGATTGTTTGGTAGAGACCCCCATGTGTGTAAATCGCGGATAGTTTCGTTGATTTGGGCAGACATAAGTTCATCTTGTTGCCAATTGGCAGCTAAATCGTTGGTAGATTTGTTGTCATTGTTATTGCCACCACCAGATTCGTTATTGTCATCATCATCGCTTGTGTCATTATCGTCTGATTTAGGAAGCATTTTTTGAATAGCACGAGCATAGAATTCGTAATGACCTTTAGAAGGTAGGCGAAAGTTTTTAGGATGATCGATATCGACGCACGAAAGAGAGTAGGAGTCGCCAATGACGCAGTTGCTACCGAGCGCGCGCGCTGTGTTTGAACATCCTTCAGGTTGGCGTTCGTAAGGGTGTTTTAGTAGAATACGTATGATTTCTACAAGTAGGTATTCTTCTAATTCGATGTCGGTCATATCGTTGCACAGAGTAGGATTGACCTCTATGAGACCTTTGCCTGTGCGAATAGGACATTTGATGCTACTGTTTTCGACAAGGCGATGAGTGCAGAAAACAACAAATAGAGCCTCTTCGCAAAGAAACCAACGTTGAGTTATTTTTGATATGCGTTCTTTCATAGAGTTATAGTTTTTCGACAAAATCAGTTAACATGTCATATACCTCTTTGGCATTGACAACCATAAACACGATAGCTTCTTCGTAGGTGCCTTTTTCGAATATAGTAGTGAAATTGGCAAGAGTCTCTTTTTGTTTGTTGATGCGTAGCCAATTGATGTATTTAGCAAGATTTTCGCTGACAAGTTTATTTTCACGTTCGTTGAATTTAGCATTGTTGAGGAATCGGAAAATAGATTCGTTGAGAATAGCAAATTCGTGGAGTTGGTATTTCTCGATATTTTTTATAGTTTTATCGTATTTTGTAAGCAAATCTTTGCCCGTGATAGTGTTGTTTTGTTGCGCACTACGCACGAAAGCAGCCGTAGCAGCAGCACCGATGATACCTGCAATTATTTTTTTATGAATATCTTTGATTATACCAACATTGAGCATAATGTCGGACACTTTTTTCCAAGCACGGCGGTCGGCACTTTTGTCGAGCCCTTGGTATGCATTTCTTTTTTTATCGTTGGTGTCGCCATCGAGCCAAGTAGGATTGTCTTGTATGAAGTTGATGACACGATTGTCTAATTTGTTGGCAACAGCCCAATTGAGCCATTCTTCGACAGTAGGTTTGAATTCATAGATATTGAAACGAGAAACGAGGGCAGGGTCGAGATCGGTTAGTTGGTATTCCTCGCCATCGTTAACGGCAGCTATGACGCGACTACCTGTGGGGAGGAGTTTGCCTGCGAGTTTACGGTTGAGAGTAAGGTCCATCACAGTTTGTAGGATTTCGGGGCGAGCACGATTCAATTCGTCTAGGAATAAAACGATCGGTTTTCCGTCGATAGGGAACCAATAGGGCGGAGTGAAATCGGTTTGTGATGTTATGTTGCCTTTAGAGTCTTTAGTTTCTATTTTAGATGGGAGACCAATGATATCGCCAGGGTCGGACATTTGACCGAGGAATAGAGTTACGACTTTCATTCCTTCCTTTTGGAAATAGTTTGTGAGAATTTCGGATTTACCAATACCATGTTTGCCAACGAGCATGATGTTTTGGGTTGCAGGAGTGAGATTGAGGGTCTCTTTAAGTTCGGTTGAATTGATTACTATAGACATGGGTATGAAAATATTAGGTTAATAAATAGATTATCTTATTGGGAAAAAATCTTTTAGTTTGGTTTTGCTATGGGCTTCGATTAGGATTTTTAGGTCTTCTATTTGTTCGGGAAGGCGTTGTTTGTAAGAGCCCCACCAAGCATCGATGTATACACCTAATTTGTTGTTAGGCAAGTTGACTTTGATGCGTAATCGTCGTTTTTGTTCTATGTACATGTATTTTATATTAGGATAGTCTTTCATAGCGTCAGAGAATGTAGCCTTAATGGCAAGAAGAGCCATATTGTTGGTTTTTACTTTTTTAGAGATAATTTTTATAATGCTTTCCCATTCGTTTAAATAAGTGTCGAAGTTCTCTTTTTGTCGGATAATCCATTTAGCAATATCCTCAACACGATAGTTGCGAAGGGCGGTTGTAGCTATGTTTTTGTCGTTTATTTTTACCTTGATGCATTGGTGTGATTTTTCAAGATATAATGTGCATATAGGTGATATTTTTACGATTAGGCGATAGTTAGATGTAAATACATTACCATTGATTTTTTGAATACTAAAATCAGCTTGGTCGATAACGTTATTACCTAATAGTTGCACGTTAATTTCGGAAATCGAAGGTGGTAGGAGGAAAAGGGATTTTTCTTCTGTCATGTCGTTTGCCATTTTGGCTGTGATAAACATGTCGCGCGCATCATTTTTGTTTTTGTTTTCAGACAAAACCTTCAGTATTTTGTTGTAGATTGAGCGTTTATTATATTCGGTCATAATACTTATATTTTTTAGGTTGATTATTATCGATTTGTTGGATTGAAACCAACAATAGGGCGTGAGTTGGTTTTAAGCTTTTCGCTTTCAGCTAACGATTTCACAGTTTTAATGTTAGGTCTTTGACCCGAGATGACATATTCCATTATAGATTTGCGAGCAATGTTTTCAATTTCTCCACCAGAGACATCGAACGACTCGGCAAGTTCGAGCGAATCGTCGTCGCTCAATTCTTCAATCATAGATTTCCATATGCGAGCTTTATTTTCTTTGTCTGGTTTATCGAATTGTACTTTGAAGATGAATCTTCGTTCGAATGCGCTATCGAGATTCGTAGTTAGATTAGTGGTGACAATCATAATGCCTTCGAGGTTTTCCATCTCTTCGAGAAGTATGTTTTGTAGAGCATTTGACATTTGGTCGACACTACGTTCGATATTAGTGGTTCTTTTAGAGAGGATAGCGTCGCCTTCGTTGAAAAGTAGGATAGGAGCAAGTTCGCAATTTTGACAGTAGAAGCGATAATTATTGAATATTTTTTTTAGTTTTGCTTCCGATTCACCAACAAATTTATCCTTAAAATCAGTCACTTGCACTTGTATGATGTCGCGACCTGTTTGGCGAGCAATTTCGTAGGCAGTGGCAGTTTTGCCTGTACCTGGAGCTCCATGCATCAAGATACAAACTCCTGTGCGCATACCTTTTTCTTTAAGACGTTCTTGCACGATAGGTAGTTGCTCTTGCGAAAGAAGGGTTTGGATTCGCTTTATTTGTTCATCTTCTTTTTTGTTGTAGAATAGAGTTTTAGGAGTGATCTCTTTGTTTGATTTAAGACCATTGATTTTAGGCGAATCTTTTTTGAAATTATCAGCGGGAGTGAAGCCTTCTAAAATATCATCTTTCAGGTGAGCGGTTGCTACGTATATAGTGCAGTTGGCAATTCCATCTTCACACTTATGTTCGATGAGATTTCGTTTGAATAGTTCGTGAGTGCCGTTTTGTAGTTGTTTGTTTATTAGGCGTATGTTAGATGTTTCGTTGTTGTGATAAGCCAATTTAACTTCGTGAAAACTAACCCCTTCGCCACTATCAGAATCATGAAAATTG
>JAZLDO010000152.1:0-18652 GCA_045614825.1 Candidatus Aphodosoma sp.
ACTATGTTGCTCGACTATATGCTCAACCGCTTCAAAGGTATCTTGGAAAATATCGTTATCTTCCCTGACCAAATGTTGGCTAACATCTATCGCACTAAAAAAGTTATCTTCGCTCAACGCGTGATGAATGCTTTGATTGAACGTGGTTTCGTGCGCGAAGAGGCTTACGATACAGTTCAACCTATCGCAATGCGTGCATGGGGCGAGGGGCTCGACTATCAAGAACTTCTTGCTGAGAACGAAAAAGTGATGAGCTACCTCACTCGCGAAGAGTTGGACGCTTGCTTCACTCTCGACTACTACTTCTCGCAAGTAGATTATATCTACAAACGTAACGGAATTGAAGAATAATTCATAATTATTTCAGAAATATGAAATTTGATAATATCAGAACAGGTTTGACTTTTGACGATGTGTTGCTCGTGCCACAAAAATCGAGCGTACTGCCATCGCAAATTAGTCTTAAAACACATTTGACTCGCAATATCGAGTTGAATATTCCACTTGTGAGTGCTGCAATGGACACAGTGACAGAATCTACTCTTGCTATTGCTATTGCACGCGAAGGTGGTCTTGGTTTTATCCACAAAAATATGAGCATCGAGGAACAAGCTGCCAAAGTGGATTTGGTGAAACGCTACGAAAGTGGTATGATTACCAATCCTATTACTTTGCGCGCTGATAGTACATTGCTCGACTGCGAGGCTTTGCTTCATAAATATCGCATTAGCGGTTTGCCAGTGGTGGACGACGACAATCGTCTTGTTGGTATCATCACTAACCGCGACCTCAAATATCTTACTCCAGACGAAACAAAAGTGAGCGAGGTGATGACAAAAGATAACCTTGTGACTGCTAAAATTGGTACTTCACTTTTGGAGGCAAAAGAGATTTTGTGGAAAAATCGTATCGAGAAATTGCCTATCGTAGATGACGAAGGTCGTTTGGTTGGTTTGATTACATCAAAAGATATCGATAACGTGGGCAACTATCCTAACGCATGTAAAGATGCTACAGGTCGTCTTCGTTGTGGTGCTGCTGTAGGTGTGGCTGCAGATATGATGAAACGTGTTGATGCACTCGTAAAAGCTGGTGTTGACGTTATCACAGTCGATTCGGCTCACGGTCATTCACACAATATCATCGAGGCTGTGCGCTCTATCCGTCAAGCATATCCTGATCTCGACATCGTGGCTGGTAATATCGTAACAAAAGAGGCTGCTGCTGACCTTATCGAAGCAGGTGCAAACTGCGTGAAAGTAGGTATCGGTCCTGGTTCAATCTGTACAACTCGTGTTGTGGCAGGTGTAGGCGTGCCTCAAATTTCGGCTGTGGCAGAGGTTGCAGAGTTCTGTAAAGACAAAGGCGTATGTGTTATTGCCGATGGTGGTATTAAATTCTCAGGCGATATCGTGAAAGCTCTTGCAGCAGGTGCCGACGTGGTTATGTTAGGCTCGTTGTTTGCAGGTTGCTCAGAGAGCCCAGGCGACGAAATCGTATTCCAAGGCCGTAAATATAAAGTGTATGTAGGTATGGGTTCGTTGGCTGCAATGAAACGTGGTTCGGCTGACCGCTACTTCCAAGCTAAAGACGTAAATGCTAAGAAACTTGTGCCAGAAGGCATCGAGGGTCGCGTGGCATTCAAAGGCGCATTGGCTGACACTATCTATCAACTCTGTGGCGGTATCCGTTCGGGTATGGGCTATTGCGGTACTCCTGACATTGAATCGCTCAAACGCGATAGCGTATTCGTACGCATCACAAATGCAGGTCTTCGCGAATCGCATCCACACGATGTCGATATCACAGTAGAAGCTCCTAATTACACAAAATAATGTTTAATGTATAGAGTTTAGAGTATAGAGAAAATAGTCTGTTTTAACTCTTAAATTTTAGGGTTTAGTGCCGAATGGTTCTCTCAACTCTCAATTCTTAACTCTCAACTTTTAATATGACTTACGACAAAATATTAGTGCTCGACTTTGGTTCGCAATACAACCAACTCATCGCACGCCGTATCCGCGAGATGGGTGTGTTCAGCGAGTTGCGTTCGCACGACCTTACTGCAGAGCAAATTCGCGCAATACCGGGCGTGAAAGGTATCGTCTTCAGTGGCGGTCCTAAGTCGGTATACGAGGCCGACGCATTCAATTGCGACCCAGAGATTTTCTCTATGGGATTGCCTATCCTCGGCATCTGCTATGGTATGCAATTGACAAGTAAATTCTATGGCGGTGTAATCGAAAAAGGTACTACAAAAGAGTATGGCAAAATGCCTATTCACGTCGAAGACGACTGCCTCTTGTTCGACGGACTTCCAAAAACTCAAGACGTGTGGATGTCGCATGGCGACCACGTAGCTCGTCATCCAGAGAACTTCCGCATGGCAGCTAAGAGTGATAACGGACTTGCAGCTGCTATCTACAATCCAGAACTCAAAACATATCTCGTTCAGTTCCATCCAGAGGTGCGCGGTTCGGTATATGGTACAGATATTATCGCCAACTTCGTGTTCAAAGTGTGCGAGGCACAAAAGAATTGGACAATGGAGAGCTACATCGACATGCAAATTGCGAAAATCCGTGAACAAGTGGGCGACCGCAAAGTGTTGTGCGGATTGAGTGGTGGTGTCGACTCTACAGTAGTGGCAGTGCTTATCCATAAAGCCATTGGCGACCAACTCACATGTATGTTCATCGACCACGGTATGCTCCGCAAAAACGAGGGCGACCAAGTGATGGATATGTGTAAAGATCTCTTCGGTATCAACGTAGTGCGCATCGACGCTCGCGACCGCTTCCTTGGTAAACTTGCAGGCGTATCAGATCCAGAGCGCAAACGCAAAATCATTGGTAACGAATTCGTCTATTGCTTCGACGAAGAGAGCGCAAAACTTGGCGACTTCGACTTCTTGGCACAAGGCACACTCTATACCGACGTGATTGAGTCGGGTACTAAAACTGCTCAAACTATCAAATCGCACCACAACGTAGGCGGTCTTCCAAAAGATATGAAATTCAAATTGGTAGAGCCACTCAACGTACTCTTCAAAGACGAAGTGCGCGTGTTGGGCGAAGCGTTAGGCATCCCATCAGCAATGGTATGGCGTCAACCATTCCCAGGTCCAGGTTTGGCAATCCGTATCATTGGCGACATTACAGAAGCAAAACTCCACATCGTGCGCGAGAGTGATGCAATCCTCCGTGAAGAGATTGCAAAAGCAGGTCTCGACCGCGAAATTTGGCAATACTTCACAGTGTTGACCAACCTCCAAAGTGTAGGTGTGATGGGCGACGAACGTACTTATGATTATGCACTCGGTATCCGTGCCGTGACATCAATCGACGGTATGACAGCCGACTGGGCACGCATCCCTTACGACGTGCTCGACATCATCTCACGCCGTATCGTCAACGAAGTGAAAGGCGTCAACCGCATCATCTACGACATCACCTCAAAACCACCAGCAACTATCGAGTGGGAGTAGGATAATGCATAATTCATAATTGTAAGAAGTCATAATGACATAATAACATAATTTTTTTGTTATATAATGGTCTTGCTTTTTACTGCGTAAAAATCTCGACTCTAATGACATATTAAATAAATGTATCTAAAAATCTGTCATTCTCATGCCGAGATAAAAAACTTGTTTTTCAGAGAGGCGTATGTCAAAAGATAAAATTTTGTCCTTATGTCTTTCTGTCAAAAAAATATAATAACAACGAGCAAAGCGAGAGTTTCATATCTCATATCTCGTGTCTCGCATCTAAACATCTAAAAAACATGTCCGAAATAAACAATACATTAGTCGTTGTTGGTGTACAATGGGGCGACGAAGGCAAAGGCAAGATGACCGACTATCTCGGTCAGAAAGCCGATGTCGTAGTGCGCTACCAAGGCGGTAACAATGCCGGTCACACCATCACATTCGGGGGCAACAAATATGCCCTACAATCAATCCCTTCAGGGGTCTTCAATCCACGCATCAAGAATGTCATGGCCAACGGTATGGTCATCAACCCAAAAGCAGCAATCGGCGAATTAGAAGGTTTGAAACAACGCGGAATCACCGATTTCCAACTCTTCATCTCTGATCGTGCAGCAGTCATCATGCCATATCATATCGAACTCGATGGCGCCTACGAAGCACTCAAAGGTGGCAAACAAATCGGTACTACCAAAAAAGGTATCGGCCCTGCCTATTGCGACAAATATAGCCGCGTCGGCATCCGTATGGGCGACCTCATCGACCCAGAATACTTTGCCGAACGCCTTCGCGATGCACTTACACAAAAGAACGTAGAACTTCGTGCTTTAGGTCTTGATGAATTCGATTTCGACACACTATACAAAGAATTCCTTGCCTATGGCGAAATCCTCCGTCCATACATTTGCGACACATCAATCCTTCTCAACAAAGAGATAGAAGAGGGCAAAAAAGTATTGTTCGAAGGTGCGCAAGGCGTAATGCTCTGTATCGAAAACGGTACATATCCATTCGTAACATCATCTTCTCCAACAGCAGCAAGTGTGCCTCTCGGTGCAGGTGTAGCACCACGCTACATCAATCGTGCACTCGGTATCTGCAAAGCCTATACAACACGTGTAGGTGCAGGTCCATTCCCTACCGAATTGGAAGGCGAATTGGCTGATTACATCCGCGAGCGCGGTCACGAATATGGCACCGTTACAGGTCGTCCACGCCGCGTAGGCTATCTCGACGCAGTAGGCCTCCGTCACGCATGCCGCATCTCAGGTATCAACTATCTCAGCATTATGTTGTTCGATGTGCTCACAGGAGTCGAAAAACTCAAAATCTGCACCGGCTACGAACTCGATGGTCAACTCATCGACTACGTACCAGCAACCCTCAGTGCCCTCGAACGCTGCAAACCAATCTATATCGAAATGGAAGGTTGGAAAGAAGAAATCGAAGACATTCGCGACTTCGACGCCCTCCCAGCAGCAGCCAAAGCCTACCTCCGCAAAATCGAAGAACTCACAAACACCGAGATTGCAGTTGTCAGCGTAGGTCCCGACCGCACACAAACAATCATGATTAAAGACATATTCTAATATATAAGAATATCTCCACAAAATAAGCCGACTCATTAGAGTCGGCTTATTTTTTATGGGTTGATAAGCAAAACAAATCCCAGCCTTAAAATCTCATACCAAACAATCATATCAGATATTTGGAAATCCAACATAAATGTTGTATATTTGCACAATAAAACATAACATCCAATGAACCAAACAATACTACAACTACAGCCAGATTCTCTCTCTTACGAAGAATATGTATATCTGAAAGAAGTTTGTAATCAATGGGAAAATCAATTTGAGTTTTTTCGAGATGTAAAAGCAATTGAGGCCTATGAAAAAAGTAGACAAATAGACTATGGTGAAGCTTTCTTTTTGTTGATATTATTTTGTATTTGGTTCTATTGGCTCAACAAAAAACAATATAAATTAACACATACAAAATATAACATTAAGCCTTTTGCCTGGGCGTTTTTAGTTGTATTGGTAGTGTTTATTATTTGTGCTATATTTTTGTTTTAATATTTAGAAATGAAAAAAATAAAAAGTTTCTATTAATTTTTATAGTCTTAATAATTGTGTGTATAATACTATTAGAAAGTGCACATATGACAGTGCAATCTGGTAGAACTCTTGCTTTTATTTCACATAATCATTGGATGTAGCAGTACTTAAATTTTTAGGAATGTGGTGATAAAAACGAATTTTGTATGGAACCACTAATACCAATGAGTAAAATTACCTCTGAAGCTGAATGGATAGGTAAAATGCTTTAAAAAATAAAAGATATTAAAACAGAAGAAGATTTGAAAAACTTTAAAGGATTGGGCATAACTCTTAAAAGTCTTTTGGCTTATAATTGTTTCAATCTTATTTATGAAATCAAAACATATTTAATATCGTTAGGTATTCCAAAAGAAACTGTAGAAAAATATGGAGGACCATATTTTCATGAAGGATATTTAAAACGTTGCAAATCTGATTATGATGAAGAATTAGAAAAGTGGAAAGAGAGTAAGCAACCTAAAACCATGTTACAAAAAATAAAGAATTTTTTTCAAAAAATAGACAATAAATAATCTTCATCAACTTCAACAAAACCTAAATTTTCTTTTTTGTTATTACATTCCTTACATATCGGAGCGAAATAAAGATTATCATACTTGTCTTTCAAAGGACCTCCAACCATAATATCGTCTTCAGTAAAAATAGGATTACTATCTGTGTAGCAATTTTGTCGTATTATTTTTCTACCACAAATTAAGCAATCCCAAGAACGTGGAGTTGGGAAATTATATTTTTCTCGAAAATATTGGTCAATTTGATTAATAGTATTTCCTATTGTACTAACAGCATTAGTTACTTTAATTTTAGCCATAATAGTTATATTTTAATATATTGCAAAGATACAATAAAAATATGAAACAAAAATTAAGCGAAGAAGATTTTGAAAAGTTTTCAAACATATTTGTAAAAACACATCCATATTCTTGTTTATATGGAAGAATGGATATGATAGAAACTACCCCACTAACATCGTTTACAGTGGAATGGCCAAAAATTCGAAGATATTATGATGGAATGATTACTCTTATGGAACTCAACCCAGATAAACACGAAATTATTTTTGAGTTTTTTAGTAAATTATAACCCCAATATAAAGAAAGAGTATTAGAAGGATACAACAAATATTTAAAAGAGTTAAATGATAAATAAAACCATTTTTGTACCTAAAATAAATTATATTGATAATTTTATAGATAATAATTATGCGTAAAAAGGTAGTATCTAGATATCCTCTCAATGAGAAGCTATTAGATGCATTTATAGAATAGTCTAAAAAAGCAGAATCCAAAGGTGAAATAAATTCTCTTATAGAGGAATTATCTCTTTTGGTTATTGATGATATTTCGTGTCAAACTTCTGAAAGTGATTTAAAAGAAACAAAATCCGGAATTGTAATTTTTATAGATTGATTATTTGCTTAATAATTATGATAAATGCAAGTGAAAATTTATAATTATGAAAAAGATTATTATACCATTTGTTTTGCTTAATTGCATTGTTTATTTCATAAGTTGTGGTTCTAAAAATACAAATACTGCAACAAGTTGTACAACCGATTCAATCACCGTTGATTCTCTCATGATTGATTTAAACGTAGTATATTCTGCCAATGAAGATTCCTCATCGGCTGATTATCTTGGCTTGTGGAAAGAGGAGTGTGATTCGATAAATAGAAATTACACCATGCTCACCGATTATATATATCGGTTTAGCTTTAATAATAAAGATGAATTTGATTTAGTGAAGTTGCTAAAATGGTATAACACATCCTATGCTACATATATCCATAATTTTGACTCAATTTGTCCTAAGAGTGGTTTGTCAGATGAGGAAAAGATTGATTCAATGATGTTCATACTCTATGATTTTATTGTGGATGAAAAAATGGGTAGCAGATTGGGAGAGTCGGTTAATGCAGAAATTAAGAGTGCTATGTTGCGATATAAAACTGTTATGCGATATAAAAAAATCTTGCAACAAGATACTGCGTATGCGAATGAAATTGTGGCTTGGTTTGATTTTCAGAATAAATTTTGGGAATATGCATGTACTCTGACTTCGCTTGAATATTGGGGTGGAAATATACAAGGCTCGATTAATAGTGCTATGCTGATAAAAACAAATGAATATCGTTTTGCTGATATTAAGAATATCTGTGAAATTTATCGAGACGCAGAATCCGATACCATTGCTCCTTATGTAGCAACGACGAAAGATTTATTTATTCGAACAATCAAAATTGCCACAGAGAAAGCTTATGACCCATTTTTTATAAAAGACGAAATAAGTCTCAAATTGTATGATGAAACACACCAAGAACTAATTGCGCAACAAGATGAATTGATTGTATCTTTCGAAAGATGGTATGACGTGCGTCTGTCAATGGACAAAAATAAAATGCAACTACACGATTGGTGTCAGGAGTTATATGAAAAACAAACTTCTTTATTTATTATAAAGCTCGCAACAATCATTTCACACTCTTATTATCATGAATTTAACTAACGCTCGTGTTGTAGCTGATACATTTTATTATGCCAATGTAGAGTAATCTAAGCTATTGACAAATAAAATTTATTATTTTTCTATAGTAGTAGCGTTTTTAGTTGCGTCGTTTTTTTTAGGAAGATTGTCTATTTTTGTAGGAAAAATATAGGTTGTTGGGGGGATTTTAGGGATTTGAATTTTGGTAAAAGGTTGATTTGTATGGGTTTAGTTTCCTTGGGCGTTGGGTTTTGTATAGAAATATGGACTTGCAAAGTTTGCAAAGTTTGCAAAGTTGGAGGTAAGGTGTTGAGTATTAGTGGTTTTTGTTGTTTTTGTACTTGCAAGGTGTTGAAATTTGTTTTTGATAATATGAAGATAATCAGTATGTTGGTAACTTTGCAAACTTTGCAATTGCAAAGTTAGGCTTTGTGTGGAGAATTTTATTGTTAAAAGGGACAAAACTGGAGATTTCTTTTTTTGTAGATGTTTTAGATAAATTAGTTCGCTACGCTTTTCTATAGAAAAAGGAGGGGGGAATCTAAATGCGAAAATGGGCTTCGTCTCAAACGAGCTTTGCAAACTTTGCAAGTGATGGTTGTAAAGATGGCTGTTTTCTTCGGCACAGTTTGCTTGCACCTTGCTGTTGGGATAGGAAATATAGAAGGTGTTATAATTTGAGAATTATGCAAATAAAAAAAAGGATGATTTCATTCGTGAAATCATCCTTTTTTTATACTCTAAAACACTTTCAACCACAGTAATTGTATTTAAAATTCCACCACAAAGATACGAAAAAAATTTTTTTCTCCCCTCCAAAACCCTATTTCCACAACATATCCTCAAATATCTCCGTATTCTCCCTATAATCCGACAAATTTGAAAATCTCTCAATTTAACCTATCTTTGATAGATTATAAAATTATATTCTTAATAATATTTAACCCAAAATATTTGGAAATCGAAGAAAAATATTGTATCTTTGTATTATAAAATAAAACATAATTTTGTAAAATTCGCAAAAACACAAATTATCAGCATAAAATTTGCACAGATAAAAATAAATCACTACCTTTGCATTGAATATTAACCTTTTTAAATTCATTTTCTTATGTTAGGCATTCCATCAAAGAAAGAACCGATTAGAGGTGCTTTTGCAAAAAAAGTAAAAGCCTCTATGAAACAAGCAAAAGTAGCTCCCGAGCCTACAAATAAGAATAATAAATATACTTTTGTTTTTAAAGGCTAATGGAGTTTAGTATTGAATCTTTTACTGACGCAAACATATTGTCAGAATTTACTTGTGGACTGCAACCTATGGATGATTTTATTCATCAAGAGTTGCAGTCCTATTTGAATAACGGCAATTTAGCTTATTGTGTGCGAAATCTTGATAACAATGAAATTATTGCCTTTTTTGTTATTGCCTTAGACACAGAAATAATTATAGATGACGATTTTCAAGATGATCTAAAAACTATTTATGATATTAATGCAAATCAAGAAAAATATCAATCGCTAGAAATAGAATATTTAGCCGTTCTAAATAAATATCAAAAACAGGGACTTGGTAGAGCTTGTTTAGATTTTATATGTGAAAATTATTCAATGTTTTTCCCAAATAAAAGTATTGACCTAATTACCGTCTCTGCATATAAATCTGCTCAATATTCTACAACCATGTTTTATTATAAATGTGACTTTTCTCAATTAGAAGATTTTAATCCAAATTCCGATACATTACGAATGTATAAACCTATAAAACCATGACAAACTACATCAAACTATTTCAAGAACCTGATGGAACTATTTAGAAAACTACAGGTCGCCCATTAAACGAAACAGACCAACAAATATTAGGTTGGTATAGTAACCGAAAAGAACAATTAGCCGAGAATGCCAATAATACAGCAACTGCTGATGAAATTTTAAAAACCTATAGTGATAGATTGCAGAATACTGAAATATACGATTTAACTAAATATAGCGATTATAATGCTTTTACTAAAAATCACCCATATGCAGGTGCAATAAACTATTACTTTGGAAATAATACATCTACTGAAAATTACCCTCTCTATATGGCATAGATGGCAATAAATAAATTAAACCCTTTTAGTGGATTTGTTCATGGTTGGTATCAACCTAAGGACGGAGCAACAGATCCTTCTATTGTTTATACATTCTTTCCTTCAGAGAGAGACAAAGTTCATGAAACTACTCATGCTATATAGGGTACAGATCAATACAATAAGATTAATGAGATTTTAAAACAAAACAAATATAAGAAAAGTAATAGCTATTTGGATGATGCTGAAGAAATTAATTCGAGATTGATGGAGTTTAGATTACATAATAATATAGATCCAACACATAAGTTTACAATTGAAGAAGTGTAGAAATTACGAAAATAGCATTATCCTTTATATAAAACCAAAGATAAATATTAGTTATTTGATAGATACAATAATGATATTATATTGCAACTATTAAATAATGTAGCTAAAAACACATCGCCCAATGAATCAAACAATTTTACAACTACAGCCTGATTCACTCACCTATGAAGAGTATATGCACTTGAAAGAAGTTTGTAATCAATGGGAAAATCAATTTGAATTTTTTCGAGATGTAAAAGCAATTGAGACCTATGAAAAAAGCAGACAAATAGACTATGGTGAAGCTTTCTTTTTGTTGATATTATTTTGTATTTGGTTTTATTGGCTCAACAAAAAACAATATAAATTAACACATACAAAATATAACATTAAGCCCTTTGCTTGGACGTTTGTAGTTGTATTGGTAATATTTATTATTTGTGCAATATTTTTGTTTTAAATTTTATAATATGAAGAAAATGAAAGTTGAAAGGACTCTTACATGGGATATTAGATTAAAAGAAAACCCTTCTTTTATTTATATTGAAGAATATATGGAAGCTATAAAAGAATATGGAGAAAAAACATCTAAAACAGTAAGATCCTCTAGACGCTTTTTAAGAAGTGTTGGTTTAAATATTGATAATAGAGGTAATATTATTTCTTCTAATAAAAAATTATGATGCATCCAAATTATATTATAGGATTTCATGGTTGTGAAAAAGAAGTAGCCAAAAAAGTTTTGCTTGGTGAAGCCGATTTAAAAATGAGTAGTAATAAATACGATTGGCTTGGTGAAGGAATATATTTTTGGGAAAACGATTATAATAGAGCATTAGAATTCGCTCAAGAATTTGATAAAAAAGAACCTTTTGTATTAGGCGCTATTATAAATTTAGGAAATTGCTTAGACTTAACATTAAAAGAAAATATATATCTTCTAAAATATACATATGATGAAGTTATCAAAGATAAAGTGAAAAATTGTTCAAACATTGAGGGTAAAAGGGGTGGTATAAATGGAGATTTAATGTTAAGAAATTTAGATTGTGCAGTCATAAATTCTTTACATGAAATAAATAAAAAATTAGGTATTATAGAATATAATTCTGTTAGAGCTGCTTTTTGGGAAGGGGAAGAATTGTATAAATCGGCTGGTTTTAGAGAAAAAAATCATATTCAAATTTGTGTTAGAAATTCACAATGTATAATTGGATATTTTTTGCCTCAAAACTTAAGACAACAAAATTTATAAATTTGCAATAAATAAACCCCTCTATACATAAAGGGGAAAGATTTGTCGTTTTTATAATTTTCGTACAAATCATTTTTTACCTTGGTCTTTCTTATTCTAACCTGACATGAGGATAAAATAACAGAGAGCGTACCAAACACAGTCTGGTATCTATCCTAAGTCCAAGGTTAGAAGGAAAGAGAAAATAGAGTATATTTCCATATATCCTCCTTTATTTCCACGTGGTTAAAAATGTGTAAAGCCGTGGTTACTTTTACACACAACAAAATTACAACAAATATTTTAACTGAGCAAATTATATCTCAGAATCATATAAAAAATGTTTAGAAGAAAATAAAAAATAAAAACCTCACATGCCGTAACATGTGAGGTGAGATTCACCCAACAAAGAGTGAAATTAGAGTTCTTATAATTGAAAGAATAGCAGAGATTCGTTCAATTATAGTCCACCAATTTGTTCTAGGCTGAGTCTTCTACTTTATCTCAACCTAGAAAACAATTAACAAAGAATTTCTTCTCATATCAATGTGTTTTTAGGTTTTGCAGGAATATGCCTGTGTATGAGGCTTTGACAAAAACTATGCCACTACCTATTGGTTTAGATAGTGGCAACTAATAATGACAAAATGACATTTATGGATTATATAAAATTATTTTAGAAAGGAAATAAATTCCACACCGAACCTACCGATGCAATATCTGCGCCGTAGATCTTTTTAGGCGAAACCATGCCTCTACCACCAGAATTAGTGGAAGAACCATATCAAACAGAGGTAGCACCATCAGACGCAACTTCGGTTAAAACTGCCAAATTGCCAGAAACAAAAGAACTTCCCAAAGTGGCATAGCATTTGTGGAAACTACAATAGCAATATCCCGAACTAACCGAAGAACAGCTACAAGCAAAGTATGACGAACTATCTGCATAGTTATAGATCAATGCATAGCTAGTTCAAGGACACAAGAAAACGCCACTCGAAGAATAGCAATCTCAACTAGCTCAGCGATAGTACGAAGTGCAGCAACAAGCACGAACCGATGCAGAAAAGAAAGCGCAGGCAATGCAAGAAGCATCAGCTATGTTACAATTTATTTCTCCATCTACTTGGGCTGAAGTTATGGGTAATCTAGATATGACAGGAGCATAGGAATTATTAGCTGATATATTCCTTGATCCAACTACTTATTTATCGGCCGGAACAATTCCATTATTAAAAGTAGCAACAAAAGAAAGTGCCGAGAAAATACTAAAAGAAGCAGCTGAAAGAGGATTGAGGGAGGGTGTTGAGAGAAATGCAAAATAGCCATTAAAATATTATTCTTCAAAAGTTAATACAGAATTTATTGATAAGGGACTAACTTCGCCTAGTTTTATTAAATTTACTGAGGATGATATAAAAAGAGTTACTGATGAAGTTAGAGAAGAATTTAAAGAATACTTTAATAGTTCAGAATACAAACAAAGGTTAGTAAATGCAGGATTCACGCAATCACAAATTAATAATAGGATATAGTGGTTAATAAATAACACAGAAAATATATCATTTTAGCCCACATCTGACCCACAATTAAGAGGCCTTGCAAAATGGGATTTAGCTGATAGAAATAAGAAAATATTATTATACAATTTAGATAATTTACCTAATGAAGATGTATTGAGGCAAACTATTATTGAAGAATTAGGACATCTATCTGAATTATCCATGGCAGATTTTCAAAGTGTATATAATAATTTATTATCTCAAACACAAAATCCATCCATAGCAAGTCATTGGGCACTTTCTAATTATGATAGACTAGAAGATGGTTTAAATAACGGCGTTGTTAGATTATGGAATTCTTCATTTGAGCCAAAAATAAAAAGCGCAGCAAATATAAGATAGGATAGAATACCATACTATCAATTACCGCAAGAGATTAGGGAACGGGCACTTGAAGTAATATTAAATGAAAGAAAAGGCTTATCAACCCAAGGTGAAGAATTTTACAAAATATATGATGATACTAATAGAAAATATTTAGATAATTTTATTAGTATATTACCACATATAGTAGGTGGTAGGTATTTAATAAATAAACCATAGAATAAATATTATAATAATGAAAGAAATTAGTAATCCTGAAATAGGAACAATTATGACTCATGTATCTTTTGTGGGGGGTGGGGGAGCAAACTTTGAATGCGTTAACGAGAGCGAAATCCCAGAACTAATAAAAGATGCCTATAATAAATGGAATGGGATAAATGAAAAAGAAGCAATTTCAGAAGAATACCAAAAATACTTAAATGAAACCAAAGTTTAAAAATTTACAAAAAATAGAGTCATCTTTATTAGCAGATTACATTCTTTTTAGATGTGGTCCGATGTCTCATCTTAAATTGCAAAAACTATTGTATTATTGTGATGCTTATCATTTAGCTTATTTTGAAATAGAATTGATAACGGATAAATTCGAAGCTTGGGCACATGGTCCTGTAAGTCGAAAATTATTTGAAGCTTTTCCCGATAAATCAATCCTATATGCTGATTTTGATTTTCAGGGAGATGTAAATATAATTCAAAAAGAGTTTTCAGCATTAACAAGTATTCAACAGGAATTAATAGAAGATGTACTGTCTGTGCTTTCAACATGGACTAGTCCTCAATTAGAGTCAACCATACAGAAAGAAAAACCTTGGATTGAAGCTCGAGGAAGTTTAGGTATAGGAGATCGTTGTCATGTGGAAATTTCAAAAGAATCAATGAAAGAATATTATAAATCAGAATTAGAATAGTGGTCAAAAAAGTAACTTCACCTTCTAAAATTAAAGAGATTTTAGATAGTAAAACTATACATGAAAATCAAGAAAATTTCAAAATCTCTTTTCAATATTTAGATACTTCACAAAAGTACGCTTCTAGTTTTCGAGATTGGCAAAAGTGTGGATGGCTTTCTAAAATGTTAGAAACATTACAAGGATATTGTCAACAGCCATTAATTTCACAATTTGATAAATATAAATTTGTTGCATATGATGGATTCCCAGATAAAGAATATACAAAGTTTGAATGCCCTCAAAATATACCAGAGGATGCACATTGGGCTAGAATTCATATATTAAATAAGGCTGTAGTTGTAGGACATTATGTTGGTAATACATTTTTTGTTGTATTTTTAGATAAAACTCACAAATTCTATTTAACTAAAAAAGCTAGAAATAAAAAATAATACTACTTTAAAAGAATATTAAAAATATTTAAAAGAAAATAAAAAATAACCCTCCGTACAGTAACACAGATGATGATTTATCGTTTATAACAAATAATTTTTATCTTGACTTTTTAATCTTACATTCTATTGATTCAGAGTGTGAGAACTACTAACATTAAACATTAACATTATGGATTATATAAACTTATTTAAAACTGGTAATAAAATACATATTAAACCAGAAAATAAAGGAAAATTTACAGAATCTGCTAAGGCAGCAGGCAAATCAGTTTAGGAACATGCACATGATGTAGTAAATAATCCCAATTCTACAGAAAAATAGAGAAAGCGTGCATAGTTTGCTATTAATGCCAAAAAATGGAAACACCAATAGGGAGGATTATTATAGTTCTATATACCAAAAGCACAATATCTACTATAGTATTTGGTTTTCTAATATCAGTTGACCAAAATATCATTAGATATAACTAATATTATAGTTGATTTTGACAGACAAATATAGCTATAACTAAAATTATAAGTACAAAAAGTCATTCAAACGAAAAACCACATAACCGTTTTATTGGTTATGTGGTTGTTTTTATTAAATAGTAGCCTCTTTCCAAATCCAGAAGCGTTTTCCGATAAATTGCGAAATAGTAACCCCATTTTGCGTTATATCAACATGCACCTCCCCGTTATTGTAGCGATAGACAATTTGTAAACCATTCGAATCGTCAATACTCAATATTTGAGAAGCTGGTAAATGAAAACTTCGTGAAATTCCTTCACAATTAATCGACACATAAGCATCACCATCATCCTCTAACGAAACATAACCAGAGCCATTGACTTGTCGAGTATTGAAATCACTAACCGAATAATCACCATAACGATAATGACGGATTGTGAAATTATAACTAAAATCCTCTGCAAAAGCAGAAAATACGCTCAATGTAAACAAACAGAGCAAAAGAGATAGTGTCTTTTTCATAGTATTATGTGTTTAAAAATATACCCACCCAATTAAATCTATATAAACTTTATAATTATAATATTGATATGCAGGGTCTTGTGGTACTATTTCTTTAACTTCAGCATTACAAGTATTCCAACCACTGCCACCTGAAAAATAAGGATTTTGAGATCTTTTATCTAAATATTTTTTCACAACATAACGCGTTGGTAATAATTCATGAGTTTGAATCTCAATTTCCAAATTCACTAAATTACCATTCGCATCATAACCAGAAACACGTTGGCTTCCTGCCTTTTGATATCCATTACTATTGCTAGTTACTTCAAACATTCCACATGTTGACATTGTTGTATAAGGATATTGAGCAAATAAATTACTTGCAAACAAAATTCCCAATACAATCATAATAATTTTTCTTTTTTCCATAATTTTAAGAATTTAAAGTTACTATTCTATTGTTTTAATTCCATATTCAATATCGCTAACATATACTTCTGCATAAGGTCCAACTAATATCTTAATATAGTTAATTTTTGTTACATTAGGTATGGTGTACCAATTATAACCAACACAAATTTCATAATCTTTATACCAAATAATTCGATTGGTTATTTTTTGTCCTTTAGGAGCCCCAACAATTTTTGAGGATCTAGGCAACATTGTTACTTCAGTTTTGTGTTTTGGGTCATCCGATAAAACATCTTCATCATTATATGAAAAAAATAAATTCCATTTATTATCATATTTTGGCCAAATGTAAAAATATTCTCGCTTATAACGTTTTTTTGAATAATCATATTCTCTTTCATTTCTATATACATATTTATAATCTGTTCTAAAAATAATTCTTACATTTTCAGTAATGCCATTAGAAACACAATTAATTTCAATTCCCCAACGTATATTTCCTCCATATAAGAACTCCTTTTTCTTTTTGTCTTCATAGCTATATTTAGTCGAAGGTTCTTGTCTGGTTTGTGCGATTGAAAACTTTATACCTTCACCATCTTTCAATGTTTTATTTATGGGCAATGTAGCGGTTAAATACTCAACTTTATTTGATTTCTTAAAATCTTGCCAATTAACATTTTCAAACTCATAACCATAAATAGTTTTTTGATAATATAATCCATTATCTATTTTCCAAGCATGTAGTATTTTTTGAAAAGAACCATTGGTTTGACTATTTATAATAAAAGAATTTGTACATAACAATATTAGAAGGTAAATATATCTTTTCATACATCAATCCCTAAATACGTGTCGGGCGCAACTTTTTATAGATTATAATAGATATACACACAAAAAAAGCGGGACTGCACTGTTGCTGTTCCGCTATCTGAGGCTCTGGTATTGCCTTTGCACCGAACAAGCAACACCGAGCCCACGCTGATATGTATGAATACACGCCACCTTATGAAGTAGCATGCACATGGATATACATATCCCGAGGACATCAATATGCTGCATTGCCTTGGTGCCTTAAAAGAATTTACCAGATTCCAGATAGCCAAGTCAAAGCGTATATGACGCCTTATATATAATATGTCTTGTAAACATCCCACCCACAACGACATCAATCGCCTCTCCCTCAAGCGTGGGCTCATTTACAATGGCAAAGGTAGAAATTATTTTTGAATTGTGCAAGAGTTTGAGTTTATTAATTTTGAATAATTGAAAAATCTGTGATATTGGTTTGGATGTTGTCAAATTTTTTGTACCTTTGTGCAGAGAATTTTATGCTATGAAAAAATTTATTATACCTCTTGTTTTGCTTAATTGCATATTCTATTTCACAAGTTGTGGTTCTAAAAATGCAAATACTGCAATAAGTACTACAACCGACTCAATCACCGTTGATTCTCTCATGATTGATTTAAACGTAGTATATTCTGCCAATGAAGATTCCTCATCGGCTAATTATCTTGGCTTGTGGAAAGAGGAGTGTGATTCGATAAATAGAAATTACACCATGCTCACCGATTATATATATCGGTTTAGCTTTGATAATAAAGATGAAGTTGATTTAATGAAGTTGCTAAAATGGTATAACACATCCTATGCTACATATATCCATAATTTCGACTCTATTTGTCCTGAGAGCGGTTTGTCTGATGTGGAAAAGATTGATTCGATGATGATTATTCTCTACGATTTTATTGTAGATGAAAAATGTGGTAGCAGAGTAGGTGAGTCGATTAATGCTAGTATTTATAGCGCTATGTTGCAATATAAAACTGTTATGCGATATAAACATATTTTGAGACATGACATTGCGTTTGCAAATGAAATTGTAGCTTGGCTTGATTTTCAAAATAAATTTTTTGAATATGTCATTACTCTAAATTCGCTTGAATATTGGTGTGGAAACATACAAACTTCTATCAATTGTGCTATGATTATAAAAACAAACGAATATCGCCTTGCAGATACTAAGAAAATATGTGAAATTTATCAAGATGCAAAATCCGACATCATTGCTCCCTATGTTGCAACGACCAAAGATTTATTCATACAAACAATCAAAATAACTACCGATAAAGTGTATGACCCATTTTTTATCAATGACGAAATAAGACTACAATTATACAACGAAACACATCAAGAACTAATCGCACACCAAGATGAGTTAATCGCATCTTTTGAAAAATGGTATGATGCACGTCTATCAATGGACCAAAGCAAAATGCAACTATATGATTGGTGTCAAGAGTTATACGAAAACCAAACCGCTGTATTCATTATAAAGCT
>JAZLDO010000153.1:0-6010 GCA_045614825.1 Candidatus Aphodosoma sp.
CACTAACGAAAAAGGCGAAACTGCTATCTTCTTCGGTCTTTCTGGTACTGGTAAAACTACACTCTCAACTGACCCTAAACGTCAACTTATCGGTGACGACGAACACGGTTGGGACGACGAAGGTATCTTCAACTTCGAAGGCGGTTGCTACGCTAAAGTTATCAACCTCGACAAAGAAAGCGAACCAGACATCTTCAACGCTATCCGTCGCGATGCTCTTCTCGAAAACGTTACTGTTGACGCTGAAGGCAAAATCGACTTCGCAGATAAGAGCGTAACAGAAAATACTCGCGTTTCTTACCCAATCCACCACATCAACAACATCCAACCAGGCTCAAAAGCTCCTGCTGCTAAGAAAGTAATCTTCCTTTCAGCTGACGCATTTGGTGTATTGCCTCCAGTATCTATCTTGTCACCAGAACAAACTCAATACTACTTCCTTTCTGGTTTCACTGCTAAATTGGCTGGTACTGAACGTGGTATCACAGAACCAACTCCTACTTTCTCAGCTTGCTTCGGTGCTGCATTCCTTTCTCTCCACCCAACAAAATACGGCGAAGAACTCGTTAAGAAAATGCAAGCTTCAGGTGCAACTGCTTACCTCGTAAACACTGGTTGGAACGGTACTGGCAAACGTATCTCTATCAAAGATACACGTGGTATCATCGACCCAATCCTCGACGGCTCAATCGACACAGCTCCAACAAAAACTATCCCTATGTTCGACTTCGTTGTGCCTACAGAATTGCCTAACGTTGATCCTAAAATCCTCGACCCACGCGACACTTACGAATGTGCTTGCCAATGGGAAGAAAAAGCAAAAGACCTTGCTGGTCGCTTCATCAAGAACTTCGAGAAATTCACTGGCAACGAAGCTGGTAAAGCTCTCGTAGCAGCTGGTCCAAAATTGTAATCAACAATTTTTAAATCATAAAACAAAAAATCTCTTGTTTTTTCACTAAAACAAGAGATTTTTTTTATTTTCTTTGTTTAATTGATTATATTTTAGTAACTTTGCAAGTTGAATATACAATATATATAATTATAACATAAACACAAATACTTATGAAAAAATTTACTATTTTCTTCGCAACCCTATTCTGTGCAATAACTATGTTTGCTGCTAACATCACAGACGGCACAAAATTGTATCTCAAACCAAACAACAATTGGAAAATTGATGGCGCTCGTTTTGCCGCATACTTTTTCGGTGGCGATGGTGAATTATGGGTAAGCATGACAGATAGTAACAACGACGGCATCTATGAAGTTACTTGCCAAGGTACACGCGGAAATGTAATTTTCTGTCGTATGAATCCATCTCAAACAGACAACAATTGGAATAACAAATGGAACCAAACTGGTGATTTAACTTGGGACGGGACAAAATGTCAATATAATGTACCAGAAGGTGCATGGGATAATTCAGGTAACGAACATTGGGTAGAAATAGGCAATAATGACACCCCAAATAATCCTGACCAACCACAAGAAGTTACATCATACACTCTCTGTGGCACTTTCCCTTTCCTTGATTGGAACACAGCAAATGCCGATAACCACATGACAAAAGGCTCTGATGGCATTTGGACAAAAACATACGAAAATAAAACACTCGAAGTTAAAACATACGAATACAAAGTAGCTGCTAACGACACATGGAACGACAATCAATTCCCTCAAGGAATGGTAAACCAAGAGTATGCTATCAACGAAGCTGGCACTTATAACATTACATTCTCTTATAACCCTTCAAAACCTGAGCTTATTTGTACTGCTACTAAAGTTGGCGAAGACCCAAATCCTAATCCTAACCCAAATCCAGACCCAGATCAACCACAAGAAGACACTTTCTACACCCTTTGTGGCGACTTCCCATTCCTCAATTGGGAACCAACAAGCAATACTAATAATATGACTAAAGGTTCTGATGGCACTTGGACTAAGTCTTATGACAATCAAGCACTTGATGCAAAAACATATCAATATAAAGTTGCTGCTAACGGCACATGGAACGACAATCAATTCCCTCAAGGAATGGTAAACCAAGAGTATGCTATCAACGAAGCAGGCACTTATAACGTAACATTCTCTTATAACCCTTCAAAACCTGAGCTTATTTGTACTGCTACTAAAGTCGGCGAAAATGGTGGTGGCAACGACAACAACGATCCAGAAAAACCTCAACCTGAAGCCTCTGTCTATACTCTTTGTGGTGACTCAATAATCTTCGGCTCTCAATGGGACGAGACTGACACTAACAACGATATGACAAAAGGAACAGATGGCATTTGGTTCAAAGAATACTCTGACATAACTCTCACTAAAGGCTCATACGAATACAAAGTAGTTGCTGGTCACAATTGGGACACTGCAGGTAAGTATCCTTCTGACGACACTAATATGACTCTATACATTGCAAAAGATGGTATTTATGACCTTAAATTTACATTTGACCCAACTATTCCAGAACTTAAAGCCTTTGCAACAAACAAAGTAAATGTAGAGAATGTAATAATTAACAACATTTATGCTATTAATGGATTTATTTATGCCGAAACAGCTATTACAATCTACACATTAACTGGTCAAGACGTAACATCGCAAAACGGCAATCTCCAAAATGGTGTATATATCATAAAAACACAAAACGAAACTTATAAATTAATTATCAATAACTAATCTCTTAAATGTTTTTTAGTATGAAAAAATTTACACTTCTCTTCGCAGCTTTATTTGTTGCAATGAGCGTATTTTCAGTTAACATCACAAACGGGACAAAATTGTATCTTAAACCAAACAACAACTGGAAAACTGATGGTGCTCGTTTTGCCGCATATTTTTTCAATGGCGATGGCGAATTATGGCTCAACATGACTGACAGCAACAATGATGGTATTTATGAAGTTACTTGCCAAGGTACACGCGGAAATGTAATTTTCTGTCGTATGAATCCATCTCAAACAGGCAACAATTGGGATAACAAATGGAACCAAACTAGTGATTTAACTTGGGACGGAACAAAATGTCAATTCAACGTACCAGAAGGAGCTTGGGACGGAGCTAGCAATGACTATTGGGCTATGTTTGGCGACAATAGCGAAGTAGAACTTCCTACTACCTGGACTATCGCAGGAAACATTCCTTGTTTAGGTGCAGAATGGGCTACTGACAAAACTGAAAACGACCTTATTGAAGGTGAAAATGGCATATGGTCAAAAACATATACTAATGTAGAAATTGCAGCTGGAACTTACGAATACAAAATAACAAAATCCCACATGTGGAGCGAATCGTACCCAGGTGAAAATGCAAAATTAGAAATTGCAGAAACTGGCAAATACGATTTGACTTTCACTTTTGATGAAAATTCAAAAGAGGTAAAATGTAGAGTTGAAAAAGCAAAAGAGACTCCTACTGCACTCGAAAACGCAACTATCAACAATATCTACACTTTCAATCGCATGATTATTGCTGATGAAGAAATATCTATCTTCACTATCACAGGTCAAAACGTAACTAACCTTAACGGCAACCTCGAAAATGGTGTATATATCGTTAAATCTGCTAATGCTACTACTAAAGTAATTGTAAAATAATCTTTGCTACTATAAAATGAAAGTAGAGATGCACAACATTGCATCTCTACTTTTTTATGCAAAAATATCAAAATATACAAATAAACCTTATGCAATCTTTTGACTGTTTTCTTCGGCATAAGTTGCTTGAAGATTGCTTGAAGGCAAGGTTAGGTTTTTATTTGTACATTTAGACAAAAACGGGCAGACTTTTGAATAAAGTCTGCCCGTTTTTATATAGTTAATTATACATTAAAATCTACGACGGAGGAACTGGATTGAGCTTTCGATGTGTGGATACATCACTTCGTCATCTTGGATGAATGGCACCACTTTGCGATATTCTTCTACAAGAGCTTCGATTGCTGGAGAAGATTTAGCTGGACGACGGAATTCGAGAGCTTGTGCTGCGTTGAAAAGTTCGATAGCCAACACGCGCTCTGTATTCAACGCTACGCGGATAAGTTTAGTAGCTGCATTTGCACCCATCGATACGTGGTCTTCTTGACCTTGGCTTGATTCGATTGAATCTACCGATGCTGGCATACACAAACCTTTGCTTTGGCTCACGATAGATGCTGCTGTATATTGTGGAATCATGAAACCAGAGTTCAAACCAGGGTTAGCCACAAGGAAGTTAGGCAATCCGCGTTTGCCACCAATCAATTGTGTTACACGTTGACCAGAGATTGAGCCAAGCTCAGCAAGAGCGATAGCCAAGAAGTCCATTGAGATAGCCAATGGTTGACCGTGGAAGTTACCTGCCGAGATTACCATATCTTTTTCTGGAATAACTGTAGGGTTGTCAGTAGCCGAGTTGATTTCTGTTTCTACTACCGAGCGCACATATGCGATAGCATCTTTCGATGCACCATGCACTTGTGGCATACAGCGGAATGAATATGGGTCTTGTACGTGTACTTTTGGACGGCGAATCAATTCGCTACCCTCCATAATTTCACGGATACGAGCCGCTGTAGTCAACTGACCATTGTGTGGACGCACTGCATGTACTTCGTGTGTAAATGGCTCGATACGGCCATCAAATGCGTCGAGAGATACGCAACCTACCATATCAGCGGCTGCGCTCAATTCGTCGGCTTTGATGAGAGCCCATGTTGCATGAGCTGCCATAAATTGAGTACCGTTCAAGAGAGCCAAGCCCTCTTTTGATTTCAATGTGATAGGTTCCCAACCAAATTTAGCATTTACCTCAGCTGCTGGTTGTTTTTTGCCTTCGTAGTAAACTTCGCCAAGTCCGAGCAATGGCAACGACATGTGTGCCAATGGAGCCAAGTCGCCCGATGCACCGAGTGAACCTTGTTGATAGATTGCTGGGAATACACCTTCGTTGTACATATCAACCAAGCGTTGAACAGTCACCAATTGCACGCCCGATACGCCATATTGCAATGATTGGATTTTGAGGAATACGATGAGTTTCACAATCTCTTGGTCAACTTCGTCGCCAGTGCCGCATGAGTGGCTCATAACGAGGTTTTTTTGAAGTTGAGAGAGTTCGTCGGCACCTACGCTGATATTACACAACGAACCGAAACCTGTAGTCACACCATAGATAGGCTCTTTTTGTGTTTTCATCTTGTTGTCGAGATAGTCGCGACAAAGATTGATACGACGGATAGACTCATCCGAAAGTTTCAATTTATAATCTTCTCTAACGATGCGTTTTACGTCATCAATAGTGATTTTAGCAGGAGAAATTTCGTGGATTTTCATATTTTAGACTTTTTTTTAAGACAAAAGAACATAATGACATAATCTTTTTTATGTTCTTATGTTCTTCTGTCTTTTCTTATTAGTTATTTTAAAGCATTTTTAATAATTGAGTCGTCTTCTACGATGTTAGGGATTGTAACAACCAAGTTTGGTGTACGCTCCATTTCGCGTTTGATAGCAAACATAGCGCCTTCGTTGCGAGCCCAGCTGCGACGAGCGATACCATTGTTTACGTCCCAAAGCAACATCGATTTCAAACGGCGTTCTGAGTCAGCCGAGCCATCAATCATCATACCGAAACCACCATTGATAACTTCGCCCCAACCTACACCGCCACCGTTGTGGATAGACACCCAAGTAGCGCCACGGAATGCGTCGCCAATGCAGTTATGCACTGCCATGTCGGCTGTGAACGATGAACCGTCGTAGATGTTAGAAGTTTCACGGAATGGCGAGTCAGTACCCGATACGTCGTGGTGGTCGCGACCAAGAACTACTGGAGCCGACAATTCTCCTGAAGCAATTGCATCGTTGAATGCTTTTGCTATCTTAGCACGACCTTCAGCGTCAGCATAAAGGATACGAGCTTGCGAGCCAACCACCAATTTATTCTTTTGAGCCTCTTTAATCCAGTGGATATTGTCTTCCAACTGACCACGAATCTCTTCTGGAGCTGTGCGGAGGATTTCTTCTTG
>JAZLDO010000154.1:0-23578 GCA_045614825.1 Candidatus Aphodosoma sp.
TTTTGCATTCTTTGATAACACAGCAATGGGCTTTGCTACAGAGCTTGATGAAGAAACAGGTAACTTGAATTTCAAAGTTCCATTTGAAATGGCACCATATTATGAACGTACTATTTCATTCGGTACTAAACCACAATCTGCACCAGCTAAAAATGGGCAAAAAGGTATGCCTGTTCTTAAAGGAAAAGTATCAGAAAAACAAATGTTGGTGAATAGAGCTATGAATATAGCGATTAAATGTGCAATGAAATAAGAATTAGGGTTTTATAAAAAAAAAGAGATACGCAGAACACTGTGTATCTCTTTTTTTATTGTTTTATATGGATTATCGGATTGGGATGTATTGAACGAATGCTTCGATTGCTTCGTAGGCTGCAAGGCCGAGTTGGTTGTATAGGTCGGCTGTTGCTTTGTTGCGGTCTTCAGAGCGTTGCCAGAAGAGGCGTTCGTCGCCACCCATGAATGGAGCGCCTTCCATTTGCGATTGGTGTTTGAGGATGGCGTTGCGTTTAGCGCGAAGTTCCTCTGGTGAGAGAGGTACTGCCATTTCGATGTGGTCGATTTCCCACTCCATCCATGCACCACGATACATCCAAATGCGACAATCTTGCATCCAAGCGTCGTCTTTTACTTCATCTACAGCAGCGAGGACTGCGTCGAGACAAACTTTGTGAGTGCCATGAGGGTCGGCAAGGTCGCCAGCTACGTAGATTTGATGAGGTTTAACTTCTTCGATAATAGCTTTTACGATATCGACGTCAGGACGTCCGAGATCGCCTTTTTTGATTGTGCCAGTTTCGTAGAATGGGAGGTTGAGGAAGTGTACATTTTTAGAGCGTACGCCCATGAAACGGCATGCAGCTTTTGCTTCGCCACGGCGTAGGAGGCCTTTGAGCATACGAACGTCGAAGGTGTCAATGTCGTTTTCGCCTTTTTCTTCGAGGAGGAATTTGCGTATTTCGTCGTATTTGGCGTAGATGGCTTGATTTTCAGGATCGAACATATCGGTAAAGCCTTTGACGAATGCGATGAAGCGGATGATTTCGTCGTCGCCCACAGCGATGTTGCCCGAAGTTTCGTAGCAAACGTGTACTTCGTGACCTTGGTCAACGAGGCGTTTGAGTGTACCACCCATAGAGATTACGTCGTCGTCAGGGTGAGGAGAGAAGACAATTACACGTTTAGGGAATGGGTTTGCGCGTTCTGGACGGTTAGAGTCGTCGGCATTAGGTTTGCCACCTGGCCAACCTGTGATTGTGTGTTGAAGGTCGTTGAATATTTTGATATTCACGTTGTAGGCTGAACCATAGAGAGCTACGAGTTCGCTAAGGCCGTTTTCGTTGTAGTCTTTGTTTGTGAGTTTGAGGATTGGTTTGCCTGTTTTTTGGCATAGCCAAACGATGGCACGGCGAGTGAGTTTGTCGTTCCATTCGCAAGAGGTTACGAGCCAAGGGCATGAGATGCGAGTGAGAGCACTAGCCGAGTTGATGTCGAGGAAAACAGTCGTGTTTGTGTGCATTTGAAGGAATGAGGCAGGGTGTTGGTCGCTCATTTGACCTTCAACAATAGTTTTTATGATAGACGCTTTGTGTTCGCCGAAAGCGAGGAGGGCGATTCTGCGTGCTTTGAATATTGTGTTAACCCCCATTGTGATAGCACCAGCAGGTACTTTATCCATTGAGCCAAAGAAGTGGACAGCTTCTTTTCGTGAATTAGGGTCGAGCAAGATGAGACGAGTTTGCGATGAAGCCTGAGAACCAGGTTCGTTGAATCCGATATTGCCTACTCCACCAATGCCAAGCACTTGATAGTCGATTCCACCGCAATCTTCAATTAGAAGTTCGTATTCAATGCAGTGTTGAGATATTTCCGATTGATTTAGAGTTGGGTCGATAGAGTGTATGTTTTCAGGGAGTATATCAACCTTATCGAGGAGGTTTGTTTTAATTTGGTTCATACAACTTTGAGCAAAGTTGATGTCGAGAGGGTAGTATTCGAATAGGTTGAAAACTACTACATTTTTGAAACTGAGGTTTTCTTCGTTGTGAAGTCGTACGAGTTCGTCGAAAACTTCGATAGGAGAACGTCCGCTAGTGAAACATAGTGTGCAATTTCGATTTTCGGCTTGGCGTTTACGGATAAGGTTGGCTATTTCGTGTGCAACAACTTTACTGCTTTCCAACGCAGTTGTTGTGATGTGTGTTTTTATTTTCTCGAAGCGAGAAATACCAGACATTTCTAATGCTGAATTTGGTTGGTAGTACTTTTGTGGTACTTGGTACAAAACGATTTGTGAACTAAGATTTGTTCTCATAGTTTTTGAATTTATAAAGTTGATGTTTTTTTTAGTGGGGTACACACTGAGAGTGTGTATTTTTAAGGTATGGAGCACCTTGCTTGAAGGTATCTCTATCCTATGATTAAAATTTGGAGTTCTAAGGTTTGAATACACACTGAGAGTGTGTATTTTTTGTTGGTTAAAATAAAGATTAAATTATAGACGCAAAGTTATGTATTTTTTGGGAGATTGCAAAATTATTGTGCTATAATTTTTTTAATTTTTTAAGAATAAAATTTGTTTATGTTGTTTTTTTTTTGTTACTTTGCGAGAAATTGTAACTTTATGTCAATGAATTTAATAGCAGATAGCGGTTCGACAAAGACTGCTTGGTGTTTGTCGTATGGTAATCAGATATTTAAGCAGTTTGAAACAGCAGGGATAAATCCTTTTTTTCAGACTGAAGATGAGATAAAAGCTCAGTTGGAGGATGCGTTGTTGCCGCAAATTGTGGGCGATAGCGTCGAAAATATCTATTTTTATGGTGCAGGATGTGCTGATCCGATGAAGAATAAGGCTCTTGAAGAGTTGTTGAAATCGGTAGTTGGGTCGAATGCTGCTTTTGTTGCATCGGATATGTTGGGCGCTGCTCGAGGATTGTTGGGTAAGGATAGAGGCATTGCTTGTATTCTTGGGACAGGTGCAAATTCGGGGGTGTATGACGGAGAGAATTTGATTAAGGGTGTCTATGCTGGGGGGTATATTCTTGGTGATGAAGGTTCGGGTGGTGTACTTGGTAAATTGTTGATTTCGGATTGGGTGAAAAAGCAGATGCCACAAGATATTTATGATGCGTTGACAGAGGAGTATGGTTTGACTTATCTTGGCATTGTTGATAGAGTATATAAACAGCCATTTCCTAATCGTTGGTTGGCACAGTTTACGAAATTTATGTCGGCACATCGTGATAGTGCTTATGTGCATGCTCTTTTGGTGGGTGCGTTTAAAGCATTTTTTGAGAGAAATATTAAGCAGTATGAAGAATGGGCGGAACTTGAGGTTGGCTTTATTGGTTCGATAGCTTATTATTTTAATGCAGAATTGAGAGAGGCGGCAGATGCGTGTGGTATTAAGTTGGGTAAGGTGATGCAAAATCCGATACCTGGACTTGTGGAATACCATAGGAGTTAGGAGTGAGGAGTTAGGAGTTAGGAGTTATTGCGGTAAGCGAGAGCAGAGCTAAGTTTACTTGAACTATGCCGAGCGAAGCAATAAGCACGAACGGAGTGAGTAATTGGGAATTATGAATTATAAATTATGAATTGATATAATTATGGCTTTTGAGAAAATAACAGAAAAGAGTTCGCTTTATAACGACTTGGACAAAATGTCGATTGGCGAATTGTTGCATAGTATGAATCAAGAGGATCAAAAAGTGCCTTTGGCAGTAGAAAAGGCGTTGCCTGCTATTGAGAAATTGGTGTCGGAGATTGTTCCTCGTATGAAAAAGGGTGGTCGTATTTTCTATATGGGTGCTGGTACGAGTGGCCGTCTTGGTGTGCTTGATGCATCGGAGATACCACCGACTTTTGGTATGCCTAATACGCTTGTGATAGGTCTTATTGCAGGAGGCGAGCATGCGCTTCGTAATCCAGTGGAAAATGCTGAAGATGATTTCGAAAAAGGATGGCAAGAACTTCTTGATCGTAATATTTGTGATAAGGATGTGGTTGTTGGTATTGCAGCTTCGGGTACAACACCATATGTAATTGGGGCTATGCGTCATGCTCGTGAAAATGGTATTTTGACAGCATCGGTGTCATGTAATCCAGATACTCCTATTGCAGCAGAGGCAGATATTGCTATTGAGGCAATTGTTGGTCCTGAGTTTGTTACAGGTAGTACACGTTTGAAATCAGGTACGGCTCAAAAACTTATTCTTAACATGATTACAACGACAACTATGATTCAGTTGGGTCGTGTTAAAGGTAACAAGATGGTTAATATGCAACTTTCGAATGCTAAGTTGGTTGACCGTGGAACTCGTATGATTGTAGAAGAGTTGGGTTTGCCATACGATCAAGCGAAAAATCTTTTGTTGATGCATGGCGAAGTGAAAGCTGCTATTGATGCGTATAATAAATAGTTTAGAGTTTAGAGATGAGAGTTTAGAGAGATAGTTTGAGAATAATAATCTATAAAAAATAAACAAGGTGAGTAAGTGGGTTTTGTTACTTGCAACTCGCTACTAATAATCTTAAATTTATGAAAAAAATCTCCTTAATCATCGCAGTGTTGTGTATGATGATCCAATTAGGATTTGCACAATCACTGACAGTAACAGGTGTTGTTACATCGAAAGATGATGGGCAACCTGTTATTGGAGCCTCAATCCTCGTGAAAGGTACAACAACGGGTACGATTACCGATTTTGATGGTAATTACTCTATTACAGCCAATAAGGGTCAGACTCTTATTATTTCTTACGTGGGTATGAAAACACAAGAAATTGTTGTTAAAAATGCAATGCAAAACATTGTTCTTGTTACAGATGCAGAAGTTTTGGAAGAGGTTGTTGTAACGGCGATGGGTGTTACACAAGAGAAGAAAACACTTAACTTTGCCGTTCAATCGGTTGATAATGATGCTATCACAAGTGGTAAGTCATCGAACTTCGTGTCTGCGCTTCAAGGTCAAATCTCAGGTGTTAGTGTAACTAATGCGGGTGGTTCGCCTAATGCAGGTTCACAAATTATTATTCGTGGTATTTCGTCAATCAACTCAAGTCAATCAAATGAGCCATTGTTTATCCTCGATGGTATGCCTCTTTCGGGCGGTGCATCAAGTATGAATGATATCAACCCAAATGATATTGAAAATATTACAGTGTTGAAAGGTGCTGCAGCATCTGCTCTTTACGGACAAGAGGGTGCGAATGGTGTAATCATGGTGACGACTAAACGTAATAGTACAGGTAAGGTTACAGTTACGGCAAATGCGAGCCTTCAAATGGATACACCAATGCGTTTGATTGAAACTCAAATGATGTATGGTCCAGGTGCTCTTGGTTTCTATAAACAACAAACTGGTGGCGGTTGGGGTCCAATGCTTGCTGCAGATGCACCACGCTATAACAATGTGAAGAATTATTTCCAAAATGGTTTTTATCATAAATATGATATCAATGTGACTGGAGGTAATGAAAAATTCCAAGGTTTTGCGTCAGCCAATTTCTCAAACAATGATGGTATTGTTCCTGAAGACTACTTGCAAAAAGTGGGTATTATGTTGAAAGGTACTTATAATATCTCTAAACAAGTGTCAGTAACAATGATGGCAAACGTGAATAATAACCAATATCGTGGTGCAGGTTCTATTTCAAGCATCTATTCATGGCCTATCGATGACGATATTCGTCTTTACGAAAACAATGGACAACCACGTTTCCGTTATGACCAAATGTATGATGAGAAAGCAAGTTCTCCGCTTTCTCCACTTTGGAGCCGTTATATGGATGAGGGCAAAAACCGTTCATTGCGTACAATGTTGATGGGTAGTATCTCTTATAAACCAGTTAAAGGTCTTGAGTTTACAGGTCGTATCAGTTACGACTCGTCTAACTACTCATACGATGGTTATTCAGTTCCACGTTTTGACGATTCAGTTGTTCTTAGTGACGACCTTATTGGTACACCAGAATATCTTGAAGGTAAAAATAAACCATATTTGTCAGAAAGCCAATTGAGCAAGATAGACAAAGATCTTCTTGGTAGTTATAGCTATAGCTCTTCACGTAGTGGATTGCTTACAGCCAACGTGATGGGTAGTTATCATCTCGAATTGCCAAAAGAGTTTAATATGAACTTCATGGTCGGAGCTGAAGCTCGTATGTATGAATCATCTTCAAGCGCACTTGCCGGTCGTGATTTCATTATTCCTGGTGTTTATAGTTTCAGTAATGTTAGCGAAAGTATTCTTAATACAGATAATACAGTTTCTCACCGTCAAAAACGTAATGCAGGTGTGTTCGGCGAAATTCGTGGAGACTACAAAGGTTTGGCATCTTTGTCAGTGACAGGACGTTGGGACTGGTCATCAACACTTCTTTATGAACACAACCCATATTTCTATCCATCAGTAACAGCAGGTATTATTTGGTCAGAAATTTTTGGTATTTCAAACAATTGGTTCAATTACGGTAAACTTCGTGGTAACTGGGCAATGGTAGGTAAAGATGCTCAACCATACTTGTATGACCGTAAATATAAACAACAAACTACATTCCCTGATGGGGGCTATAGTTCAAACCCAACTATGTCGGTTGCGGCAGACCTTGCTCCAGAGCTTTCTACTTCTTGGGAAATTGGTATGGAGTTGAAATTCTTCCAAAATCGCACACGTCTTGATGTAGCTTATTATTCAACAGTAACTGACCGTCAAATCGTGACAGTGCGTGTTTCTCCTTCTGCAGGTCATATCCTCATGACTCGTAATGAGGGTACAGTTAAAAACCATGGTGTTGAAGTTCAATTCGACCAAGATATCTTCCGTAAAAAGAACCTTTCGTGGACCGTAGGTATTAACCTTGGTCTCAACCGTGGTACAGTAACAAAATTGCCTAATGAAATGACCGAAATTCAAGGTACTCAATATGGCGATATTTTCCCATCAGCCTTCCTTGGTGGTAGTACAACAGCCGTAACCGGTAAAGATTATGAGCGTACAGCTGATGGTACAGTGATTATTGACGAAAATGGTCTTCCAAAGATTAGTCCAACAAAATCTGTTTTGATTGGTAATCGTGAACCACGTTTCACAGGTGGTCTTAATACAACATTCCGTTATAAAGGATTCTCGGTTAATATGTTGTTTGATGGACGTTTAGGCGGTGATATCGTTAACGTTACAGGTCGTGGTTTGTGGAGTAATGGTATGCACAAAGACCTCGAACAATATCGTGGACGTCAAATTGTGTGGGATGGTGTAGTTCAAACAGGAACAGACGAATCAGGCAACCCTATTTATGAGAAAAATACAAACTCAATAGTGCTTGATGCAACTACAATTTCTAACTACTATTATGCAGTATCTTCTAACTTTATAGAAGATGGTTCTTATATTCGTCTTGCTCACTTGACATTGGCTTATGATTTTTCAGATTTAGTTAAATCAAAATCACCAATTACATCACTCAAGTGTTCGTTGACAGGAACCAACTTGTTCCTTTTGACTAAATATACAGGATCTAACCCATTGGCAAATGCATCACCAGGTTCTGGTGGTACAGGTTCTGCAGGTATCGACAACTATTCAGTGCCAATGACACGTAGTTTTAATTTCTCATTAACATTGGGATTCTAAAAGTCTAAAAAATATTAACGAGGCGAAGCTGAGTGTTCAAAAATCTCATTACTCGCTACTAAAAATATAGTTATGAAAAAATTATCGATATATTTAATGGTTGTTCTTGTAGCTTGTTTTTCTATGACAAGTTGTGAGAAGTGGCTTGATGTAAATACAAGTCCTGACAACCCGACAACTGTTACTTCAGATCAAGTGCTTCCTGTGCTTATGTTCTATTTAGCTCAGTTGGAATATGACCATGCCGAATATGGTGTTTATATGAGCCAATGTTTGACTACAGCTGGACGTTCACAAACTGGATCGTATGGTTATAAATCAGGTTGGACATTCCTTTCAATGAACCGTCACCCACAATGGCGTCGTCACTATTACGATCTTGGTGTAAATATCTTTTCATTGACAGAAGATGCAAAGAAAAACAATTATCGTAATTTTGCGCTTATTGCTCGTACAATGCGTATTCACTCAACACTTATGACAACAGACATGTATGGCGATATGCCACTTCGTGAATGTTATGGTCATATTGAAGACCTTGAAGAGTATTGGAATACACCTGTTTATGAAGATAAATCTCAATTTACACCAAAATATGAGTCGCAAGCAGAAGTTTATGCTTGGATGTTGCGCGAAGTAGATAAACTTTTGGCTCTCTACGAAGATCCAGAATGGGTGAATTGTGAAGACAATATGCCTATCAATGCCACAATGGACCGTATCTATCATGGCGACCTTGGAAAATGGAAAGCATTTACAAAAGCATTGAAAGCACGTATGCTTGTGCGTATGCTTCCTAACTGGGATAATAATCCTGGTACTTGCGACAAAATTATTGCAGCTGTAGATGATTGTTTGAACGATCCTAACTGGCAAGAACCACTTTATGTTTATTATGCCGATGGTTCAGGTGAGAAAAACTGTCCATGGGGTCCAAAACAACCAATTATCAACTCTTGGGAGTCGCGTGGTAATCTTCTTTCAGATGCAATTCCTTCTCGTTTCTTTGGTCAATATCTTCTTGGTATGTATTCTGAAGCAAATGTGGGTAATGTAACTCCGATGATTGGTCTTGCACTTGACCCTCGTGCATCTCGTATGATGGCAGCTCGTGGTGGTGCTGATAATAATGGTGATTCTCGCTCACAAACATTCCGTTATTTAGATAATAACAAAGGTAGTGATATTTCGCTTAAAGGAACTAACTTCCCTGATTTATATGGTATTACTGAAGCTCCTATCATGGCAGCTAATCCATATACAAAAGATGATGGTTATGTAGCTATTTATACCGAAGAAGAGTTGTTGTTCATTAAAGCCGAAGCACAATATTGGCGCGATGTTAAACAAGCCTTCCAAACAGAGGCGTATAACACTATGATGCAAGCTGTTGAGCGTAGTATGCGTCGTTATAGTGTTGATTACACAAATCCAGATCCTTATAGTGTAGAAGGTCAATCTTATAAATGGTTGTGCGATATTCGTCTTGCTGAAGAAAAATTCTCTATTGATATGCTTATGCAACAAAAATATGTTGCAATGTATCTTCTTTCTGAGCAATGGACCGACGTTCGTCGTTACAACTATTCAAGTTCGAAAAATGGTATTAAGTATAATGGAGTATATGTTTATGATGTGAAAAATGTTCATAATGAACAAGAGATGAAGGACCTTAATGATGCTCGTGATTTTAAGAAAAAGCCAGAGTCTTTCTTTATGGGAACAGGTTCTCTTACCCGTCCATTCAACTTGAACGTTGCTTATTGGGATTCGCCAGTTGACTATGGTCAAAATTTCCCACTTTCACCAAATGCTTGGGTTCAACGTATGAACTATGACCCAGAGACAGAGGATAAATATAACGTAGGTCAGCTCGATTCTCTTGGTGCTCGTAAAAATAGCGATTGGTTACGTAAACGTATGGATTGGGGTTATTTCACAACACCTTCACCTGCTAATGCAATCGGTATCAATGTAATTCCGTCTGATTGTCCAAAACCAACAAGTAATATTGGTGATTATATTGATTACGAAAGAACTCAACCTGTTTATTAATATTAAAATAATAGTTTTATGAAAATAAAATTTTTAACAATAGTAGCTGTTGCGCTTGCTTTCTTAGCAAGTTGCGACAAACACGACAAGATCGACGAATCAGTACAAGTTGGTCCTGTGGCTCCTCAAGTTTATTGGGAGTTGGCTTCGAGTACAACAAAAGCAGGTAATGATGTGGGTTTTAAGGCTCAATATTATACATCAAATCCTGATGCTGCGATTGATACGTTGGAAGTTTGGTACAATGTAGTTCGTGCAGAAAATTATCAAGTAACTTGTCCACTTCTTTCAACATTCTCGTACACAATGTCGAGAGCTGTAGAAGAGGAGGTGCGTGTTCCTCAATACATTGCTGGTTATTCTCACAACGAGGATTATTGGGACAACACTTTGCGTGCATATACTTTTACAGACGCATTCCCAACAAGTTATACACTTGCATCTATCGCTGTGGCAGAGCCTGAGTCTTTTGCTTATACCGACTCTGTGACTTTTGTCAACAACTTTGGTGCTCATTTTGCTCAAGAGTTCAAAGATAGTATCTTCTCTAAGATGAAATATGCCGATTATTTCAAAATGTTTGGCCCTTCTGGTTTGAATATCATTACTGATTTTTCTGCATATAAAGATTCTACATACGATGCAAACTCAGATTCATGGACAGCTCACTTTGCTCTTGATACACTTTCAGCAGCAGAGTTTGAGTCTAAAACACCAGCTCGTAATTGGCATCAATATGCAACTACCGAAGGTGGCGATGTTGTAATTGAAATTATTCCAACAGATTTGATTATCCTTTTTGATGAGACTACAATCGACGAATTGTTGTTCAATAAAACAAAACAATATTACGAGCTACAATTCTCACGTGCATATTATATTGAAGCAAATCTTCGTTGTATTGATTCAAATGGCGCTATTGGTACTGCTCTTGAAACTAAAATCGAACTTAACTAATATTTGTGACTATGAAAACGATAAATTTTTTGAAATATAGTTTGCTTTCATTAGTGTTAGCATTTTCTCTTTCGGCTTGTGTTGATCACATTGCAGAGGAGGAGGCACTTCCAAGCAAAGATGTTGCATTCGAATATTCGATTGTTGACGAAACATACGTTATTGACTACTATGTAGGTGCGCAAATTCAATTTGTTAATACAAGTTTTCTCACTGGTGAACCTACATGGGATTTCGATTTTCAACGTGGCGATGAGATTATTGCAGGAACAGTTAATAGCGATACTGTAGTTGTTAAGTATAAAGTGGCAGGACAACGTAATGTTACTCTTGTTGTTGATGGTAAAAAATGCACATATCCACTTTATGTTAGTGATATTCAACCAATCCTTACACTTAAACCTATTGAGGGCGGTCTTTGTGAGGTACAAACTACATTTGTAGAGTTCAATACAGAACTCCCTAACCCTGAAAATCTCGATGCTGTATATACTTGGACATTCCCAGAGGGAACTACAGACGAAGCAGGCAATGCGATGACAACTGTTGTTGCCGAAAATCCAGGCAAGGTTAAATTTGCGAATGTTGGTTCTCAAACTGTTCGTCTTAATGTATCACTTGGTGGTCGTCCACTTCAAGAGGTGAAACTCAATGTACAAGTGGCATATAACAAAGAGGTTCCTACTCTTTACTATGCTGTGAAAGGTGGAAATATCATGGCTCTCAAACTCGACGAGGCACCTGAAGATATTAAAATTCAACCATTTGATATGGGCGTCAAGTCGGGTCAACATGCATTGAATATTATTTTTGCAGATACATTGCTTTATATTCTCGACGCAGGTATGCAATTTACCTATGTGAACGACGTTGACGGAGTGATGGGAGATGGTCGTATCACTGTTATGAGTAAAGATGGTAGCAAAGTAGAGACTATGATTTCTAATGTAGGTGGTGCTGCTTTCAACGACCCATTCTATGGTTATGCCGAAGGTAACAACCTTTATGTGGCCAATCGTAATACTGGCTTTTATCAAATTAAATTGTCAGAACGTAATGCTACATATTCAACAGATAATTACCCATGGTATGTTCAAAACGACCACCTCGGTTATTACAACAATGGCTTTGTGTATGGTGCTATGAATGCATGTTTTGGTAAAGTTAATGGCACTTGGTATTGGTGTAAAACTTATAATGGTCAAGGTATCTATCGTTTCTTGGATTCTGACATTCTTCAATCAGCGCGTGTAGATACAGATCCTAAACCAGCTGCTGGTCAGCTTTTCGATGGTGTATCTGTTAAGTCATTTGTTTATGACAACAAAAGCGGCGCTCTATATTTTGCTGCTTATAGTAATAGTCAAGATGGTCTTTTCCGTTGTTTACTTTCTGAAGCTGATGCTATTGGTTCTGCAGATTTGATGAAAGACACATACAAATGTAAAACTGCCGATAAAGGTGTTACTCTTACTCCAATTTCAGAAGCAGGTATGGGTGAAGGTTCATCTGGTGAGTTTATTGGTATTTGTCAGTTGGCTCTTGACGAAAATACAGGATGTGTATATTTTGGTCTTCGTTCTGCTGATGCATCAGTTCCTTCTGGTCTTTATCGATATAATCCAAATTTGGCAAGTGGTGATTTGAATAAAATTGAATGCGTTATACCAAACGTAAATATTTATGGTGTAGCAATCAATAAAGCACCAAGCAAATTATTCTAAAAATAGATAGTGCGAGGCTGATAACCTCGCACTATTACAATAAAAATATATTTATTATGAAAAAGTTATTATTTTTGATATTGTGCATTGTGCATTGTGCATTGATATAGTTGCTCAAAATCGTGAGTTTCGTGCAACATGGCTCACCACTGTATGGGGTATTGACTGGCCAAAAACAACAATTCCCGTAAATGGTACAGAAGTTCAGAAAGAGAATGCTCGTAAGCAACAGAAGAAAGAACTCTGCAATATTCTCGACTCATTGAAAGAGGCAAATATGAATGCGACTTTCTTCCAAGTGCGTGGTATGAGCGATGCTATGTATAATTCAAAATATGAGAATTGGTGTCGTTATCTTACTGGCACTCGTGGTGCTGATCCTGGTTATGACCCACTCGAATTTGCTATTCAAGAGGCACATAAACGTGGTATAGAACTCCATGCGTGGCTCAATCCATATCGTTACTCTTCTTCTGACGATACATATAGTACTCTCGATAATGATTACGCAAAACAACATCCAGAATGGATTCTTGATTATGGAAGTGGAACAACTATTCTCGATCCAGGGTTGCCAGAAGTGCGTCAACGTATTCAAGAAATTGTTGCTGATATTGTGGAGCGTTATGATGTTGATGGTATTGTGTTCGACGACTATTTCTATGCCTATGGTGGCACCTCTAACAACCTTGACAAATCTACTCAAGATAAATATCGTCCTGAGGGTAAAGATCTTGGCGACTGGCGTCGTGAGAATGTCGATATGATGATTAAAGATGTGTATGATACAATACAAGTTATTAAACCATACGTTAAATTTGGTGTTTCGCCTTTTGGCACATGGACTACCGACAAGAAAGTAGCTGATGCGCACGGTATTTCACTTCCAGGCGGTGTTGGTCAAACAGGCAATATGTATGCCGAAATTTATTGCGACCCTATAGCTTGGCTTGAACAAGGTACAGTCGATTATATATCTCCACAACTCTATTGGACAACCACAAGCGCTTATCCTTTTGGCATTTTGTCTAATTGGTGGTCGGAGATTTCTAGTCGTTTCGGTCGTCATTTCTATGCGTCGCATTCTGTGTCAGCTCTCAATGGTTCGTTGACTCCAGCTCCGCAACGTCGAGGCCTTTCTAATATCGAAGCGCAGGCTTTTGAGGAAGAAATCGATGAAAGTGCGATGGTTGAAAATAATGAAGATTCACGCCATGCTCCTCAAAAACGAGCATTCAAACAAGGTGAGATAGGTGCACAGATTAATTATAACCGTATGTATGACGTGAATGATGCGCCAGGTTCGGTGATGTATAATACTAATAAAACTGTCAATACATTGAGTTTCATTCAGTATTTGAAACTTCGTGTCTATACAACTAAAATTCTCACACCGCATATTAATTGGAAGGATAGTTCGGTGCCTGCATCGCCTTCGAATTTTGCGAAAGAAGGTAATTTGTTGACATGGGCCAATGAGTCTTCTCTCTATCGTACTGCTATATATGCAATACCAGAAGGTTATACTGGTGCGGATAAATATGCTCCAAAACATTTGGCAGAGTTGGTGTTCGATAGTTTGAAATATGAGATACCAGAAGAGTATGTTGCGGGTTATACTTTTGCTATTACTGCAGTTAATCGCTACGGCGCCGAAAGTGCCCCAACTATTTTAGAAGGAGAGTTTGTCGATCCTGTAGCTCCAAATTTGATTTATCCACAAAACGATGCATCAGTGTTGATGCCATGTTTGTTTACATGGGATGCTGCTTCTGCACCTTGGGTGAAATATCAATGGCAGTTGGCAACCGATGCTGAATTTGCAAATATGATAGCTACTCGTACTGTCGATGTTGCAGAGTTTAATACCTCTGTTATGTATAATATTCAAGATGGAGAAACCTACTTCTGGCGTGTGCGTACCATGACTGAAGGTGGTGCTTCGGAATGGAGCGAGGTGCGTAAGTTTACTGCCAAATTGTTTGGTTTCATCTCTCCAGAGAACAATTCGGCAGAACACGAGTTAACTCCATTTTTCAGTTGGGACGATGCCTCTAATTATGGCACACCTCAATACTCGTTTGAGATTGCGACTAATAATGAATTTGACGCTGTCGATATTGTTTATAGTGCTGTTTTAGAACAAAACGAATTGCAATTGCCCGAAGGATTATTGTTGTATAGCACAACCTATTATGCGCGTGTGTCGGTGGCTGCAGGTTCGGTGTCGGCTGTGAGTCCAACGCTTGCTTTCACAACAAAAGATATCGAAATTCCAGTTCCAATCATCACATCACCTCGTAGTGGCGAGATTTTGAATGCTAAATCTATTGTCGTTACTTGGGACGAACAACCATCTAATGGGTTCCGTATAGAGTTGGCTACTTCTAATAAATTCCCTTCTCGTTCTACGACGATTAAAACTACCGATCCTTATACATACGAATTTGAATTTGCTAATTTGAAATATACCACATATTATATTCGTATGCGTGCCGAAAAACCTCATGGATATGTAACAGCTTATAGCGATACTGTGATGGTTACATTGTCGGATGTTGTAGATTTAGACGATTTGGAGTTAGCCGACGAGTTGAGAATTGTTAGAACAAATGGTAATAATGTGAAAATTTTAGGTAATTTGGATATTGAAAATTTAGAATTTATTACTATTTATTCTGTGTTAGGTCAAAAAATTGGCGATTACGAAGTGGCTGATTGTTTGCAAGGCGATGATATTGTGCTAAATGTTAGTCATTTGTCGAATGGAACATATTTGTTGAAAATATGTTATAAAACATATTCTAAAATTTTGAAGTTTCAGAAATAATCTCTAACTTTGGCAGATAAAATTTAGGGAACGATTGAAATTACAAATAACAAAATTATTAATCATTTAAATTTTAACGCTATGAAAAGAAATTTACGCAAAGTAGCTGCTTTCCTTTTAGCAGCAGTAGTTTCGGTAGGTGCAATGGCACAAACAGTAACTCTTCAAGAGCCAATCAAAGAGGCAGCTGACGCTTATCCACAAAAAGAAAACTATCAACTTGTAAACCAATGGATTCGTGCGCAAACTGCAGGTAATTATGCTATTAATGACCTTGGTGGTTCTCAGTTGGTTCGTGGTATGGTTGCTAAAGATGGTAAAATGTATTTCTGCTATCGTGGTGGTGTTGGTACTCACTCTATTATTGTAGTTGACGCAGTTTCAGGTGATTACGAAGAAACTATCGTTCTTTCTGAAAACGCATTTACAACAGTTAAGAATGCAGGTACAGATAGCGCAACAACAGTTAGTGCTGTGACTCTTCCTAACAATGATATTAAGCTTGACTCAGAAGGTAATTTTCTTGTAGGTCCATGTATCACTTCTGGAGCACAACCAATGCAAGTTTATAAAGTTGATATCGAAACTGGCGAATGTACTGAACTTATCAACGAAGTAATTGTAGAAAATCCTGAATATGCAGAATTGGCTATTCGTTTCGATGCATTTGGCGTTTGGGGTGATGTAGAAGATTATGCAGTAGTAATGGCAATGAATGCAAGTGCAATGAATGCATTTCGTTGGGTGATTGAAGATGGTGTAGCAGGTGCAGCAGAATTGGTTACACTTGATCCTCTTTTTGTTGGTGATGCATCAGTTAATCCAGGCTCAGCTCCACAAATTATGCCTATCTCTGAAGACTTGTTCTATGTAGATGGAAATGCGACATTCCCAACACTTTATCAATATTCTGATGGTAAAGGTGTTCGCGTAGATTGTTTCTACGATGCAGAAGGTACATCTCTTCCAGTTCTTAATACAATGAACCAAGGTCACAATGGTATTACTGATTTCGAACTTCTTAATGCTGAGGGTGAAACTGAGTATTTCATGTGTTGTGCAGCAACAAATACAGCTAAAGATCCAAAATCTTCATTCGCAATTATTAAATATGCTGACGAAGCTATGTCGTTCCAAACAGCAGAATTGATCTATCAATTCCCTGCAAATGGTTTTGGTCAAGCATCTAACGCTTACCGTACAGCTCCAGCGTTTGCAGCTCCAAACCCAACTAATGAAAATGCTATGGATATCTTCGTATATGTAGGTGAAAATGGTTTTGGTCGTTATACATTCTCTGCTGATGGTGAAGAAATCAAACAAGACCAAGATGTTGATGATGGCAACTTGGACGTAGTAGCTGTTGATAATGTAACTATCGCAGATGTTTACACTGAAGGTGGTCGCGTAGTTGCTGAAGGCGAATTCGAAATCTTCACAGTTACAGGTCAAAACGTAACAGCACAAAATGGTAAACTTGCTCAAGGTGCTTACATCGTGAAAGTTGCTAACACTGTTGCTAAAGTTGTTGTTAAATAATTTGACATAACAAATTTATCAATCTATAAAAGGGTGGGTGGAGTTTCCACCTACCCTTTGTTTTTTTATTTAATTTTTATGCATTATATTATAAATCCTTTTTTGATAGCAGGTTATCAAGGCCCCAAATATTTTTGTGATAGAGAAAAAGAGACGAATGATATTATTGAGGCTTTGAAAAATGGTAGGAATGTTACTTTAATTAGTCCTCGTCGTATAGGAAAAATGGGACTGATTAAACACGTTTTTTGGCATATACAACAGCAATCTCCAGATGCAAAATGTTTCTATTTTGATATATTCGGGACGCAAAACCTTTATGAATTGGTAATGCTTTTGAGTAAGAATATCATAGGTCAATTAGACACATTTTCGGAAAGTATGATGCGTAATTTGACGGAATTATTTAGAAGTTTTCAACCTTCTTTTACTTTTGATCCTATAACAGGTACTCCAAGTCTTAGTCTTAATTTGCAAAAAGAAAAAGCAGAAACAGGATTGCAAGAAATATTTCAATATCTTGAAAAATCTAATAAAGAGTGTTATATTGCAATTGATGAATTTCAACAAGTGACAGAATATCCAGAAAAAGGAGTTGAAGGATTGTTGCGTTCTTACATTCAATTTATTCCTAATGTTCATTTTATTTTTGCTGGGAGCAAAAAGCATTTGATGGATGAAATTTTTTCTTCTCCGAAGCGTCCTTTTTTTCAAATGACTCAAAAAAAGACTTTGGGACCTATAAACAAAGAGAAATATTGTGTTTTTGCTCAGGAATTTTTTGAGCAAAAAGATAAAATTCTTGATGTTGAGACATTCGATTATATATATGATTTGATGCATGGCTTTACTTGGTATATTCAATATATTTTGAATTATTTATATGCAAAGCCGATTGTTCGTTATTCTTGCGAAGATGTTCGTAGTGTGTTGAATGAAATAATAGAACAAGAAGATGTTACTTATAAATCTTATTGCGGAACTTTAACTAAAACTCAATTTCGTTTGATTCGTGCTATTGCTGCGGCAGATAGGGTATCTAATATATACGAAAAAACATTTATTAAACGATATGATTTAGGCTCGGCAAGTACTATTCAACGTGCTTTGTCTTCTTTAATTGAGTTGTCATTCGTAATGAAAGAGGAGGATTCGGAGTATTATATTTATGATCCTTTGTTTTCTTATTGGTTGAAAGTCAACAATTAAACCTTATTACGCAAAATGCGTAATGCAAAAAAAATAATTTTTATTACGCATTTTGCGTAATGAGAAAAATTGAAAATAATTATGAAAACGAAATTAACTATTTTATTGTGCATTGTGCATTGTGCATTGTGCATTGATTTGAGCGCAGTTGATAATATTGTGTTGAATGGAGTATCACATCGTGTCGATACTACTGCAGTTTATCCGATTGGACCAAGTACAAAATATATTGCTATGACTATGACGCGTAATGATGGCAAATTGTTGTATGTATATCAAACAATTGTTGATCGTACGAACGAATATATATCTTTTGAAGCACATGTGGGTCGCGACTCTATTCTTGGAGGAGAAGTGATTTCTAAAGTTGCAAAACGCCATAGTTCTTCAGGTCATCACCTTTTCACTGGGCATAATGGCGACTTTTATGTCACTCAAGGCGATGTGGGTCTTCCTACTGCTGCGTGTGTTGTTGACAAACAATTGGCTTATACACCCAATAACGGTCGTCCTGTAGCTGCATATGCTGCAGATGGCACTCCATACGCAGGTCAATTCAATTTTAATGGTACGGCTACGCATAAAGGTGTTGCATTGAATATCAATCATGTTAATTACAATCGTCTTGAGAATGAATTGGTCCTTTATAATCGTTTGCAAGGCAAAAATACTCGTGTCAATGCTTATGGCACAGAGGTGGTTGTTGTCTTGGCAGAAGGCGAAAGTTGGGGCGTAAATAAAGATATTAAGGTTGTCGCTACCGAAAATCGTTATCGCATGTCGGGTGCGGCTATTCCTACAAATGGAGCAGTGCTTTCGGGGCATGGTACAATGGCTACTGCACTCGATGCTATTGTTGCTGGCGATACAATTACATTGTCGCTCAATACTACAATGAATGGCGAGGCTGTGGCTATTACAAATTGTGTGGGTGGCGACACTCGTAAGTTGATGTTGAAAGATGGCAAAGTTGAAACAGGAGAAGTGTGGGATGAGTTGCATCCTCGTACAGGTTGGGGCTTTTCGCAAACTGGTGATACTGTGATATATTGTGTTGTTGATGGTCGTTCTGTTTCGATTGGTTGTACAACAAAAGTTCTTGCCGAAATCATGCAATCGGCAGGTGCTTATACTGCAATAAACCTTGATGGTGGAGGCTCTTCGTCGATATATATTGATCCATACGGGCCAATGAATAATTGTAGTGATGGAACAGAGCGTGCAGTCTCTAATGGTATGTTTGTTGTTAATAACGCCCCTGAAGATAACACAATTGCTGCAATTTCGGCAAATATTGGTCATGTGAAATTGCCTGCATACGGAACATACGTGCCTCATGTTTTGGGTTATAATCAATATGGAGCATTGCTGAATACCAATGTCACAGGTTTTGAACTTTCTTGTGATCCTGCAGTAGGGCATATCGAAAACGGAGAGTTTGTGGCTTCGGGTGCGGAAGATGGCTATCTCACTATATCATATAATGGCGCAACAACACAACTTCGTATTATCAAAAATAATGATGCTAAAATTGCTTTACGTCTTGATTCTGTATTGATAGATGATAAATTTGAATATCCTATCGAAGTGCAGTCTATTATTGGAATAAATACTCAGTTTGTGCAACCTAAGGCGTTGACTTGGACTATCGCTGACCCAACGATATGTTCTGTTGAAGATGGCGTATTGAAAGGTTTGACTAATGGTAAAACTTTCGTTGTTGGTCAACTTGGAGAGGCGAAAGATACTCTTGGTGTTATTGTTGAGATTGAACCAGAAAGTGCGACTGAGTTGCCATTTGATTCGGTGTTGGGATGGAATGCAAAAGGGGCAGCAAGCTCATGGAAGACAACTTTTGTACCTGCATCAGAGGATGAAAATGCGCAAATCACTTTCAAGTATTCTGGAACACGTGCTCCTTATGTTCAATTAAATGCAGGTATGCGTATCTATAGTTTACCTAAAAAAATAGCGTTCACTTTCAATCCTAATGCAGCATTGTTTAGTGATATGATAGTGGAACTAAAAGCTAATAATGCAAAAACGGCAACGTCAGTGAAATTTGATGATATTACTACAAATAAAGATCAAACCATAGTGGTTGACTTGGCGAATGCTTTTGGAGGTGAAGATATTGCAATTTATCCTTTGGTGTTGAGTTTTATCAAATTCAATATCAATACATCTATCGAAAAAGGTGAACATATCATTGATTTGAAATCATTGCAACTTATTTACGATAATAATGTTGTTGTAGAATATGAAGATATTACTCTTCCTAATCAATTGGTTGTATATCCAAATCCTGCAACAGATTATATCGTTGTCGAGGGTGTTGAGGGTGATGTTGTGCGTATTTATGATTTGGAGGGTAGAGTTGTAAAAGAATGCATAATGCATAATGCACAATGTACAATTGATGCTTCTTCTTTGGTTGCAGGAACATATATTGTTAGACAAGGTTCAGCTTCTTGCAAAGTGATAATCAAATAAATTTATGTTGATAATAAAATCTATTATTTAATTGTATTTTCTATGAAAAAGTTTCTATCTATATTTTGTGCATTGTGCATTGTTTATTGTGCATTTTCCCAAGGTACGATGGATATATATGGCACGCAGTATCGGGTAGATACTATCGAATATAAACAAGTTGGTCCTGGCACTATGTATTGTTATGCCAAAATGCCTGAACTGCCAGAAGATTTTCATGTCTTGACTATTGATTTAGAAAATCAATATACCGAGATAGAAACTTTTTTGGGTAAAGATTGTATTGCTGGTACCGAATTGGTAACATCAGCATGTGAGCGTCATACTCGTGAGGGGCATGATGCCTATTGTGGTGTGAATGGCGACTTTTTTAATGTGACGGCAAATGAGGAGTATCCTCTTGGTATGCCTCGTGGGGGGAGTATTCAAAATGGTGAAGTACAAGTGGCTCCATCAAATGAGACATGGTTTTGGGCTTTTGCAACAATGGATGTCAACAAAAAACCAGTGTTGGACTATATGATATTTAATGCTCGTGTGATTATTGATGAGAATAATACATATCATTTTAACCGTGTGAATCAAGCTTGGGAAACGTGTGATTTGACTTTGTACAATCGTTTTGCTGGACCTACAACTCGTCCGTACGAAAATCATGAAGGATTTGACAAAATGGAGCGTACCGAAGTGGTAGTGGAACTTATGCCTGGCGAAGAGTGGGGGTTGAATAAGCGCACTAAGGTCAAAGTGCGTCGTATTGTGAAAAATATTGATGGTGGAGAACCTATTGCAACCGATGAAACTGTTTTGTCGGGGGTGCGTACTGCTGCTACTTTTCTTGATCAGTTGTCGGTTGGGCAAGAATTAGAGGTAGAGATGGCTATTTTCCGTCCTGATGCATCGCAACCTTTAGTAGAGCAACTTATTGGCGGCAATGCCATGATTTTGCAAAATGGCGAATTGACCGAGCGCAACACTGGCGACTCGTATAATGTTACGCGTTATCCTCGTACTGCTATCGGTGCATCTCAAGATGGTCGTTGGTTGTATCTTTTCGTTTGTGATGGCAAGAGTGTTGGAGGTTCTGTTGGTTTGACAACGACCGAGGTGTGTGGTATATTGAAAAACATAGGAGCGTATAATATTGTTGGTATGGATGGTGGTGGTTCAGCCGAAATGGTAGTAAATCATACTATTGTTAATAAACCTGCTGATGGTCACGAACGTGCAGTGGGCAATGGTTGGATGTTGGTTTCTACTGCGCCAACTGATAGTGCGATTGCTTATTTGCGTTTTCATAATCATAAACTTGAGGTGCCAACTTATGCAAGTTATCAACCACGCGTGATGGCATATAATCAGTATGGTACGTTATTGGATGATGATGTGCAAGATTTTGCTCTTGCTTGTGATCCTAATATTGGCTCTTGTAGTGGAAAAATATTTACAGCAACTTCGTCAGTTGGCAATGGTAATTTGACTGTAAAGGTTGGCGATGTTGAATATTCTGCTTCTTTGCGAGTTGTTGCAGCTGATGTGGCTATACGACTCGATTCTGTGGTTGTGGACCAAGATATCGATTATCCTATTGAGGTGTTGAGTGGTGATATGTTGGTCAATCCTGCTGTTTTAGATTGGACTATTGACGATTCAAATATTGTTTCTATCGACGAAAATGGATTGTTGAATGGTTTGCAAAATGGACGTACTATAGTTCGTTGTGAATTAGATGGTAAGCAAGATAGTTTGATTGTTGTTTCGGAGATAAATGAGGTAGTGATGTTGGCAGATATGGGTGATTGGACTGTGAAAAGTTCGTCAAATTCTAAATGGAAAACAACATTCATCCCTGCAACTGAAACCAATAATGCACAAATAACATTTACTTATTCAACTCAACGAGCTCCGTATATTCAGTTAAATACAGGTATGCGTCTCTATAGTTTGCCTAAAAAAATAGCATTCACATTCAATCCTAATGCCGCATTGTTTAGTGATGTGATATTGGAAATAAAAGCTAATAATGCGAAAACGGCAACATCTGTAAAATTTGATAATATTGTTCAACACAAAGAGCAATCGTTAGTGGCTGATTTGTCGAATGTTTTTGGAGTAAATGATATTGCAATCTATCCTTTAGTTTTGAGTTATATAAAATTTAATATCAACACATCTATCGAAAAAATTGACCATGTGATTGATATCAAATCTTTACAATTGATTTATGATAATAATGTAGTGGTGGAGTATGATGATGTTTCGGTTGTAAATGAATTGATTGTATATCCAAATCCTGCAAGAGATTATATTGTTGTTGAGGGTGTTGAGGGTGTTGTTGTGCGTATTTATGATTTGCAGGGTAGAGTTGTAAAAGAATGCACAATGCACAATGCACAATGCACAATTGATGCGTCTTCTTTGGTTGCAGGAACATATATTGTGAAGAGTGGCAGTGCATCTTGTAAGGTGATAATTAAATAACATTATTTTTATGAAAAAGTTTCTATCTATATTTTGTGCATTGTGCATTATGCATTGTGTATTTGCTAAAGGTGTTGTTGTTATTCAAAAAACATCTGAGCGATACGTAGGTAATATGTCGCAAGCATGCGAACGTAAAATGGTGCATAAAAATATAGAGGTTGTAAATCATTTGAAGTATTTTGAGGTAAAGAAAAAAGGAAAGGTTATAGCTTCGTTTGACCCTGTGAATATTGATAGAAATTCATTGTATATTTGGGTCGAACTTTCTCCAAATGGAAAGATGTTATTGTTCACGACCTCCGACCAAGGTGTTTTTATAACAAATCTTAAGGGTGAAATTTTGTATAAGTTTGGTAGAGGTGTGAAGGCTTCAAACTGGTGGAACAACCGATATGTTGTAGGTATGATTACGAAAGATAATGGGGTTGATTTTTTGGACTCTGATATTGTGATGTTGGATATTAAAACAGGTGAAAAACTTCCTATTTTGACAGAAGAGGATATAGCATTGTATCCATGTGCGAACAAACCTTATCTCGAGTATTTTACTTTAGATGATAAAAAACACACAATTAAATTAAAAATTAAAAATTAAAAATTAAAAATTAAAAATTAAAAATTAAAAATTAAAAATTAAAAATTAAAAAT
>JAZLDO010000155.1:0-14843 GCA_045614825.1 Candidatus Aphodosoma sp.
CATAACCGCCAAGACTCTCTTGGTATGCACCCATGTGGAAGAAACCAACATATTGATCCTCGCCCTCTTTGATTTTTGGCATAAAGACAGCATTCGAGTGCGCCTCTGCATTGTAGAAGTCTTCCGAGTCGCATGTGAGTCCACCAAGGTTGACACGTTCGTATTCCGAATTCCAGTTGTTGATTGCCAACAACACAAAGCGTTGGTTGATACCCCATGTATCTGGCAAAGTTGTCATGAACGACGAGTCAATCATATTCCATTTCTCACGGTCGTTTTGTTGCTTTTGGTTGACAATGCTATAGAGCATGGCACCACTTTCGCCAACTGTATAGCTACCAAACTCTGTAAAGATATTTGGTTCTGGCACATTATTATTTTGACAAATTGTTTTCACTTGTGCCACAATCTCCTCTACCATATATTCATAATCGAACTCGAAGTCCAAGTGCGCTTGGATTGGCATACCGCCACCAATATTGAGCGAATCGAGCTCAGGACAAATCTCTTTCAAATCGCAATAGAGGTTCACTGCTTTTGCCAACTCGTTCCAATAGTAAGCCGTATCGCGAATACCTGTATTCACAAAGAAGTGAAGCATCTTGAGGTGTACGTTTGGATTATTTTGTATCTTATTTTGGTAATAAGGAATGATGTCATTGTAACGAATACCAAGACGAGAGGTATAGAATTCGAACTTAGGTTCTTCTTCCGAAGCAATACGAATACCCACGTTCAACTCTTTTACTTCCTTCATATCGAAGAGATCCAACTCAAATTTATTGTCAAGAATTGGAATTACTTTGTTGAATCCGCGCTTAATCAAGTTTTGAATATTCTCAACATATTGTGGACGTTTGAAACCATTACATAATATATATGTATCGGTATTAAGGTGGCCCGACTCGTGCAAAGCCTCAAGCATATTGATGTCAAATGCCGAAGAAGTCTCGATATTCACCTTATTTTTAAGCACTTCTTCCATTACAAATGAAAAATGCGACGATTTTGTACAGTAGCAATAGTTATATGTAGCATTGTAATCTACCTTAGCCATAGCCACATTGAACATACGGCGCGTCTTTTGTATATTCGCCCCAATCTTAGGCAAATAGCATATACGCAAAGGTGTACCATACTGTTTGATAACCTCCATCAAAGGAATTCCAAACCACTGAAGTTCACCATCTTCCATTGTGAACTCTTCATTAGGCACCTCAAATGCCTGTTGAATCAAATCGATATACTTATTTTTCATAACAAAGAGTTTTATCAATCCAACTCACTCGGATTGCATTTTTTTTGACAATGTAATTAACTTAGATTATCACAAAACCAGACAAACTAAATATTTCGACTGCAAAGTTACACAATATATTCCATATACACAACAATACAGAGATAAAATAAAAGCCACACTATCAATTGTTGATAATGTGACTTTCTATATTTCACCAAACAAACAATCACCGAACATGCTTCAGCATTGATGGATGCGCTTCGATATACGCCTTCATCGCGTCGTAGCCATATTGATAAAGTTCTTTGTAACGCTTAAAATCAAACTCGTGATACTCTATCAATGCCCAACAATCGATAAGAAAATCGGCACTTGCACGATTAGGTTCTGCGTTTTTATGTTGCACCAAACGCAATGACCATCTAGCCATATCTATAGAATTTTCAGCATGATAATTCTCAATAAAAGGCAATGCATCTATTGCAATAATCTTCATCCATGGACGACCAAATTGCGTTCTGAGCGCTTTAACCGGAAGGTTGTCAGTCGTCCCTCCATCTACATAACGCACACTATCAATAACAATTGGTTCAAACACTGCCGGGATAGAAGCCGATGCTGCAACAAAATCAATCAAATTCGCTCCCGAATAACGATAATTAGGTTCGCCTGTCTCTACATTCGTAACACAAACCATAAATCGACGTTCAAGACTATCAAACGAGTTATGAGGCACAAACTCTCGCAACTCTTTATACAATGTATTCTGCGTACTCATCCCTGTATTCCTAATTGCTGATTGCCATGTCAACAAATGCCCCACCTTATACAATCTCTTCTCCTTCACTATCTCCATAATCTCATCGGCTGTATAACCTGCCGCATACATCACCCCAATTATCGCCCCCATACTCGACCCTGCTACATAGCGAGGCTCTATGCCATACTCCTCAAGCGCCTTAATTGCACCAATATGAGCCAACCCCAATGCGCCACCGCCACTAAACACTACCCCCAAATTTTCATTCATCGGAATAGTTCTATCTTCTGTTTGGGCTACCAAACTCACCACAAAAACAGACAATAATAGACTTGTTAGAAGTTTTTTCATAACTGTGTGGTTTAATAAGATTTTGTTTGTTTTATAAGGAAATTAATCACCTATAACCCTACTTTATACACACATACGCCGTAAGGTTTAAGTGCTATTTTGACCGGTTCTTCTGCCGAAAGGTTTAATTCGGCTTTATCGCCCGACATCAAATCCTCTGCAACTATCTTGCCAAACGCCTCTCGACCCATAGCTTCAAACAAATGATGTGTAAGATTGAGTCCTATATTACGCTCTTCGCCTGCAAAGTTGGCAACCACAAGCAACATCTCTTTATCGGTATAGCGCACAAATGCATATTGACGAAACAAATCAAATTGTGGATTGCTCTGATTCAACCACATCAAGTCATAAAACTTACCCTCTGCCACAACCTCACTATTCGTAATACTCAACAACCTACGATACAATTCAAAAATTGTGCATTGTGCATTGTGCATTGTGCATTGTTCTTTGCCGTATATTTTTGGCAAAGAACACAAAATTTCTACTTTCCAATAATCGAATATCGTAGTGCGACCATCAAACCCACTAAATCCCTCTGCTTCATGCGCCTGTTCTCCTAATTCTTGTCCGGCATACACCATCACTGGCGAAGCATTCATCAACGTTGATACTGCCATCGCAGGGAATCCCTTCACGGCATCACCAGCAAAGAATTGCGACGCTATACGCTGCTCGTCATGGTTTTCCATAAAGTTGAGCATATGTCCTTTGATATCGTCAATCGACTGCCATGCGTGCGTGATTGCCTCTGCCGAACCTTGCCCCTGTACCACAGCTCGCAATGTATCATACAATCCTACTTTGTCATACAAATAGTCGAATCCTCCATGATAAATATAACTGCGATATTGCGCTGGATTATACACCTCGGCAATGAAAATCAACTCTGGATGCACTCGTTTCACATGCGCTATTGCCCAATGCCAAAACTCTACTGGCACCATCTCTGCCATATCGCAACGGAAACCATCGACCCCTTTCGATGCCCAGAACAACAAGATTTGCAACATCTTGTGCCATGTGTCGGGATGAGGATGGAAGTGTGTTGCTCCACCGCCACAATAGTCAACGCCATAGTTCAACTTCACTGTCTCGTACCAATCATTAACGCATGGCGAAGCCGAAAAGCAGTCGTTTCCCGTAGCGCGAGCTGGATATTCTACATAACCATCGCGGTCGAATTGTGGATTAAACGACTCTCCTACACAGTAATAAAAGTTATTGTCGCGCCAAAAGTGCCAATCTTCTCTATCTCCTGCGCCCAATGGTTCTACCCCTTCTGGTGCCGATATCGAATTGTAATTACGCGCCACATGGTTTGGTATGAAGTCCATAATCACCTTAAGCCCAGCCTTATGTGTGCGAGCAATCAATTTCTCCCACTCTGCCATTCTTTCGGCTGGTTTGTCGGCCAAATCGGCATCGACATTATAGTAGTCGCGCACTGCATATGGCGAACCCGCCTTGCCTTTCACCACTGCATGGTGGTTGGCTGGCTGACCTATCTCGCTATAATCTGTCTGTGTAGCATGATCCAACACACCGGTGTACCACACATGAGTATATCCAAAATCCTTCAATCCTTTCAACACCTTCGGCGTAAACATGCTGAACTTACCAACACCATTCTCCTCAATCGTTCCGTTTTGCGTATTCCCCTTCGCACGATACGCCGCCTTACGCCCCTTATTGCCAAACAATCTTGGCAACACTTGATATATTACTATTTTCATATTTTAATTATTTATCTTTATTCATCAAACGTTTAGTTTCTTGCATCTCTTTTTGCAAAAGTCGCATCCGTTCTGCCAATTGCTCTTGACTAGGCAATGCTTCCTTTATTCTTATATTATCATACGTTGCAACACCCATCGGGGTATTTATCCCTTTAAAAGACCATTGAACATCAATCTTATCCATATCTGAACAAACGAGTAGCCCGATAGTTGGATTATCTGCATCTGTTTTCAACAATTCATCAACTGCATTAACATAGTAATTTAATTTTCCCGCAAATTCTGGCTCAAAAGGTTTAGCTTTCAACTCGCAAACTATATAACATCTCAAGCGTATATGATAAAACAACAAATCTATCTTACGTGTTCGCCCTCCTACAAGAATCTCTTTTTGCCTTCCCACAAAAGCAAAACCATTTCCCATTTCTAACAAAAGGTCTGTCACATTTCTCGTAAGTGCCTCTTCTAATTCAATTTCGTCATACACCTCATGCCCTACTGTAGCAAACCCGAAATCATAATTTTCTTTCAACACTTCTTGCACAAGCTTACTTTGCAGTGCTGGCAAATGATCTGTAAAATTATTGACAACCTTACCTTGATGCTCATAAAGATTTGCTTTAATGCAATTAATTAAGGCTGGCCTACTCAATCCTTGTTCTATTACTTTTCCAATGTAAAACAAAGCCTCTTCTATACTTTTACATCGAGAAACAATCTCAATATGCTGCCCCCATGGAACAAAAGCAAAAGGCAATGGAAAATCTTCTTTTTGAGAAATACCTGTTGTATTTTCAAATTCTGCAACGGACCGTTGCAAATTTGTCATTCGCAGATTAAAATCTTTCACATTCATAATTTCTGCAACGGGTCGTTGCAGTTTTATACTTCCCTCTATATAAAAGAAATACCATTGCTCCATATATCGCAAATTCCGCACCGAAAAACCTTCCGCATCTGGAAATTCTCTCCTCAAATCAAGACTAACTTGCTCTACTACACCGGCACCCCAACGCTCTTCTGCTTTCTTTTGAACCAAATCTCGCCCTAACTGCCAATTAAACAACAACTTCTCTACATTCACTTTGACGGCAGCTTTAACTTGCGCCGAACGATAACGATGTTTTATCTCAGCAATCCAATCAACGTAATCTGCATCAATGTAAACATCTTGCGACTTTACTATATGTGGTTCTTCTTGTTGCATATTCCTTACTCCTTAAAAACGAAAATCCCTCTCGCCCGATGCAATCTTCTTGATATTTTCTACTGCTTTTGCACGGATTTTCGGATGTGGCACGCGCTCTATCTCTGCTGCTATCAACTTCTCTATTTTCGTCTTAACTTCTGCCGACGCATAGTCTTCCGAATACTCTTTCAGTGTCATCAATGCGTTTGGCTGACAGCAGTTGGCTATCTGTCCGCTCTTTGCCAACGACATAAGGCGTTCGCCTGTGCGACCTTCGCGGTAACATGCTGTGCAGAAGCTTGGTATATATCCCAAATCCAACAACCACGACACCACTTCGTCCAACGTTCTCTCATCCGACACATCAAATTGCGCTGTCTCGTTGTGGCGTTCTTCTTCGGTATATCCACCCACTGATGTGCGCGAACCACCACTTATCTGACTCACTCCCAAATCCAACACTTTAGCGCGACTCTCTGCCGACTCGCGGGTCGACACAATCATACCTGTGTATGGCACTGCTATACGCAATACTGCCACAATCTTTTGGAATATCTCGTCCGAAATTACATTCTTGAAATCTGCCGTATCGATATCGTCTGCCGGACAAATACGTGGCACACTTATCGTGTGTGGACCGCATCCAAACTTCGCCTCCAAGTGCTCGGCATGCATCAAAAGTCCCACAAAGTCATAACGATATGTCTCCAAACCATACAACACCCCGATACCCACATCGTCGATACCTGCCTCCATCGCGCGGTCCATTGCTTCGGTATGATATGCATAGTCGCTCTTCGGTCCACGAGGGTGAAGCATCTCGTAATTCGCCTTATTATATGTCTCTTGAAACAAGATATAAGTACCAATACCTGCATCTTTCAACTTGCGATAATTCTCCACCGTTGTGGCTGCAATATTCACATTCACACGACGTATTGCGCCATTCTTGTGCTTGATGCTATATATCGTCTTGATACTCTCCAATATATACTCCAACGGATTCAATATCGGATGCTCACCTGCCTCCAATGCCAAGCGTTTATGCCCCATATCTTGCAACGCAACCACCTCTGCAGCAATCTCTTCTTGTGTCAATTTTTTGCGAGGGATAGTTTTGTTTTTTGCATGATAAGGACAATACACACAGCTATTTACGCAATAGTTCGACAAATACAATGGCGCAAACATCACGATTCTATTGCCATAGATATGTTGTTTAATTCGGCGTGCAAGCGTAAACATCTTCTGTATCAGATCCTCATCCTCACAAGCCAACAACAATGCCGCTTCACGGTGCGACAAACCTTTATAGTCTGCAGCGCGCTCAATCAAACTCTCTATCAGAGCCCGATTCTCTTTATTCTCATCTGCCCATGCTATCGATGCCAAAATCTCCTCATGGTCAATGAACTCCACTGCTTTTGATGATAATTTATCGTACATATATTTCAATTTTTTTTATTTTTAACAAAAGTACAAATCCAATTTTAATATTTAACTAATAACATCAAATATTTGCTCGTCAAATAATTTAAGCGCCATTTCCAAGAAAGTACATACCCTAAATCATATTCACATATTTATACTATCTTTTTATTCTAAATTTACGTTTCACTTCAAACTCATCTCCACCAAAATTCACTAAAACACCATTATCAATATGCGTTGTTTGCAAATAATTAACCAACTGCATTTCATGTATTTTATTCAACTGAGACACTGCTTTCACCTCTACAATCACTCTCTTTTCTACTAACAAATCCGCACGAAAAACACCCACCTCAACACCCCTATAATCAACACTCATCGGCACTTGATTTTCCACTTCTAATCCTTGCATCTTCAACTCAACCATTAACGCATTTTCATAAGTACTCTCTAAATATCCTTGTGCCAATCGTTTCCTCACTTCAAATGTTGCACCAACAATCATTTTAACCAATTCATCATCAGTAATATCTATCATAACAAACAAATTTAAAAAAATCAAACAATTAATTCATGACTTAAGGCTTGTACTTGAAAAAAATAATCATCTCTACAAAATATTAAAATACGAAATAAATCTACAAACCCACAAAATATAAAATCTGTACTTCTGTTAAAACAAAACATCAACTCAAAAAATATCCAAGTCGCTTTATTTGCTCCTCTATCCCTTTCCGACTCTCTGCCGCCTCCAAGTCCATACATATCTTATTGTCATACAGCGCATACTTCTTTCTATCTTTCACTGGCGAGAGGTTAGGCATCACCACATTCGCTCCTGCCATAATCCCCTGCTCGCGTCCATCCGTCGCCAACGTGCCAAGCGACGTTGTAGCCGGAATATTCGCCTTAGGGTGCATCAACCGCAATATCGCTATCAAGCGCAACGTCGTCTCCACCGACCCATTCGCACAATCAGCAAACGGCGTATCCCGATGACTCACAAACGGCCCTATGCCTATCATTTGTGGTTGCAACTGCTCGATGAATCGCAAATCCATCACCAAGTCGTCGACCGTCTGTCCCGGCGAACCCACCATCATACCCGTACCCGTCTCATATCCAATTCGTTTCAACGTCTGCAAACAACGCACTCTATTCTCAAACGACATCCCTTCTGGATGCAAACGCCCATAATGCTCAGCATTCGCAGTCTCGTGTCTGAGCAAATATCTATCTGCTCCAGCATCAAACCATCTCTGATAATCCTCATCTGGTCGTTCACCGAGCGACAACGTGATTGCCTTCTCCGGCCAACGCCTACATATCTCTCGCACCACATCCTCCACCCACTCTGTCGTATGTCGCACATCCTCACCACCTTGTAGCACAAACGTCTTGAATCCCAACACATCACCCTGCTCGCAGCATTCCAATATCTCCTCTTTCGACAAACGATAGCGTTCCACCTTCGCATTACCCACTCTGATACCACAATAAAGACAATTATTTTTGCAATAATTCGATATCTCAATCAACCCACGCGACTTAATCTCACACCCAAACACCCCCACAGCCACCTCACGCGCCTGTTCTTTCAAATACGCTATCAACTCTGTATCAGCCGACAGCAACAACTCTCGCAACTCAACATCCGTCAAGCTACGCTCCCTCCTCAACCTATCTATTACATCATATTTCATGCCTACAAAGATACAAAAAATATTCCAAACAACCCCACCTTTCAACCCATAAAAAATTATAAAAAAACTCCTCATCCCCATCTCCGAACCATCCCCATACTACAACATAGGATAAATATACCATAAACATACTATAAATATACTGTAACCTTACCCACAAGCAAAACAATAACTCCAAATAATATCCGTGCCTTGCCTTAAAAAGCAAAAAATAATTATGAATTGTGAATTATGAATTATGAATTAATTTCACTATCTTTGCACTACCAAAATGACTCGCAAAATCATACATATCGACATGGATGCCTTTTATGCCTCGGTTGAGCAAAGAGATAATCCCGCTCTCCAAGGCAAACCCATCGCCGTAGGCCACGGTGATGTACGAGGTGTCGTGTCAGCAGCTAGCTACGAAGCTCGCCGTTTCGGTGTCCGTTCTGCGATGTCATCTATCAAAGCCAAACAACTCTGTCCTGACCTCATCTTCGTGCCTGGTCGCATGGAGGTCTATAAAGAGGTATCGGCACAAATCCACGAAATCTTCCATACCTACACTGACCTTGTCGAACCAATCTCTCTTGACGAAGCGTTCCTCGACGTAACAGAAAACAAACCCGGCATCGAACTCGCTATCGATATCGCACGCGAAATCAAACAACGCATCCGCACCGAACTCAACCTCGTTGCCTCGGCAGGCGTGTCTTACAACAAATTTCTCGCCAAAGTAGCCTCCGATTATCGCAAACCCGACGGACTTTGCGTCATCCACCCCGACAAGGCCCTCGATTTCATTGAAACGCTCGACATCGAACAATTCTGGGGCGTCGGCAAAGTCTCGGCTCGCAAATTTCGCCAACTCGGCATCCACACTGGCAAGCACCTCCGCCAGTGCTCACTCGCCATGCTTACTCGCCAATTCGGCAAGATGGGACAAACCTACTACGACTTCGCCCGTGGCATCGACCTACGCCCCGTTGAAGCAGTATATATCCGCAAGTCAGTCGGTTGCGAACACACTCTCGAACGCGACGTCTGCCGCACATCATCTGTCATAATCGAACTCTACCACGTCGTAACCGAACTCATAGAACGCCTCACTCACCAACAATTCGAAGGCAATACCCTCACACTTAAAATAAAATTTCATGACTTCACTCAAGTATCTCGTAGCCACACTAACGACACTCCCCTCACCAATATGAAATCAATACTTCCTCTCGCCAAAGAACTTCTCAAAAAAATCGAATACCGCAACCACCCCATCCGCCTTATTGGACTCTCCGTTTCACAAACAAATAGTTCCTCTATACCAAAAAGTGAAAAGGATACTACAAACAACAAATCCACCCAACTAATTCTCCCATTCCCAAAAACAATCGAAAAGAATTTATAAAATAAAAATCACACAAAATAGATGAAAAAATTTGGACAATAGGATTTCTTTCACTATCTTTGCATCGTGAATTATTATATCTAACATCCATTCTATATGAAAACAACACTAAAAAGGTTAGCCTTATTATTTGCTGTAATTGTAGCTATGCTATCATGCGAAAAACAACCAGCTAATAATTATAATTCTCCAAAACAAAATCCTAATTCATCTGATTTGTACGAGTTAAATTACAATATCCGTCCTACAAAGCCTATCAAGGTGCCTGATACAATGACAATTGTAACAAAACCATTTATACACAAAGCCCCAATAGACACAATAGAATAAAACGCAATGAGGAATATGGGGTGAGGTATTATTTTACATGTTATCTGTAACCTTTAAATTTACTACCTATGAAACCTATTCGTCAACTCTACAGCAAAGCCCTCCGTTGGCTACTTGGAACTCTTGGAGTTACCTCTATAGCATTCGTATTTCAAGCATGCTATGCGCCATACTATGGCGACGATTTCGACCGCTGCATCAATGGTGAAGTGCGCTCTGCTCAAACCCACAAGCCTATCAAAGGCATCCGTATCACTGGCAACGACCAACCTGGCTACGAAGAAACCGATAGTACTGGCTCGTTCCACATCCACCTTCCTGTCTCGCGCGAATACACACTCCGCATCGAAGACCTCTCCGAATCTCCCAACACCTATCTTCCCAAAGACACCGTCATCGCCGATTCAATCTACAACGGCGAAAAAATAATCATATACCTCAACGAAGATTGATTTTTTTATTATTTAACAGAAGTACATATTTTATTTTTAGGCTTACAAATTATAGGTATTTATTTTTATAGCTTTGTGAGGAGAATTGCTTCTTTCAAGTACAAGCCCTAAATTATAAAATATTAAAACACAAGGCATGTACTTAAAAAAATCATCCCGATATAAATCCCCAAAAATAGATATATATCCAGAAAGCCTACCAACAAGAAAATTTGTACTTTTGTGAAGAAAAATCAAAATCACAATGTCAACTATAGACTGTAGACCTTTAATATCATGAAAAAACTAATCTCCCTCACGATAATACTTCTTTGCACCCTCACGGCATACGCCGAAACTGCTGAGACTCGCAAAGAAAACCCTTACCAAATACGCATCGGTATAGCCGACGACCTATTCTTGCGTGGACTTGAATCGCCTACAAACAATAACCTATCACTTCCTACCACACAAGAGGGCTATCACATAACAGGCTTCGACGAACACAACTACCGTAGCACTGGCCACATCTACGTTGAGTATCTCTATCGCATCAACCATTGGCTCGCAGTAGGTGCAAACTTCGACACTCGCACTTCGCTTTGGAAACGAACCGACTACTCTATCTGCCCACACGAAAGCGTAGTGAACACTCAAAAACACAATGCCGTAGGCTTAACACTTATGCCCATCGTGCGCTTCACCTACTACGACACCCCTTACGCAAGTTTCTATGCCTCAGTGGGTATAGGCGCACAAATGCAGATGTTCAACAACACAATCGATGCTATATATCCCACACTCGACCTCTGCTACTTAGGCGTCTCGCTCGGCAAAAACCATTGGTTCTGCGACCTCGAACTCGGCGTTGCCCCAGTGCCATTCTTCCTCGACCGCCTCTTACGCTTCGCCGTCGGCTATAGGTTTTAAACAAAACACAACTATTGGCATCGAGGATGTCAAATATTCTTTTTCCACATTCGCCCTCTTTGAGGACGCATTATTTGAGAGATTCACTTTCTGCAAGTTCCTTCGTTACACTCAGTCACTCGCAGTTAAGTATAATTCGCCCTCTTCGAGGACTTAAGATACCAAATCAAAATTAAACATCATCCACACTAACCTTTATCACAAACGATAAAACATAACGACTATGAAAAAGCTTAATCGCTCTATCCTTCGCAAAGTCAATTATTGCATTGGACTAATACTTTCTTTATTTGGAATTGCTTCATGCGAAGAGATGCGTGCAGAATATGGCGTACCATCGGCTGATTATCAAATATCTGGGCGTGTAGAAAATGCTCAAAAGCAAGGTATTCAAGGTATAAAAGTATCTCTAAAAGAGCCTAATTACGGCATATTCGAAGGTAACCCTTATACCACCGACACAACCACTACCGATGGAGCGTTTGAGATAAATTGCAGAGAATTTCCTGAACGAGAAATTTGGCTCATAGCCGAAGACATCGACTCCACCGAGAATGGCTCATACCGACGCGACTCGGTGCTTATTACACCCGAATTCAAAGACGTTCCAGGTAGCAACTGGCACCGTACCGCCGAAGTAAAAGACATAGTCATCACCCTCGAAGAAGAGAAGAAATAATTTTATTCTCCCACAAATAGCACAAATAATCACAAATAAATTCGTGGAATTTGTGAAATTTGTGGGGCAAATAATAACATCTAAAATATATTGTTATGAAAAAGATTAAGAAAACCTATTTCAACATAATCAATAAGATTATCGCAATAATCGCCGCATTTACAGGTCTTCAAGCTTGTGCACCTATGTACGGACCACCTCCTGTTATGTATGCACCTCCTGCACCTCATACTTTTGCTTATTTTACAATTAAAGGAAAGGTTGAAACAAAACTAAAAACTCCTATTCCTCACATTGAAATAGAAATGACCTCTGATAACGAATTAATAAATAATTCTATCAAGCCATATGGCAATAACGTTTGTGACGATTTAGGCAATTTCACAATTTACCACCATATAGATGAATACAATTACCCTGAAGATGAATTTATAGCACCAAAAGAAATAACTCTTATATTCAAAGACACTGATGGTGAACAATATGGCGAATTCAAAACCGATACAATCATAGTTCCCCTTGAATTCACAAAAGACACCACCTATAGCAATTCTCCTTACACTGCCGAAGTTACCGATTTAGTTATAACTCTCGAAGAAAAAGAACAAAATAACAACGAAGAAAATGACAATGAATAAATTTTATTCTCCCACAAATCACACAAATAATCACAAATAAATTCGTGGAATTTGTGTGATTTGTGGGCAAAGAAATTATGTTCTCCTGTCTTCTTGTCTAAAAAAAAAACGAACACTATGTGTAAACTATCAATAAAACAACGTCTTGCGCTGAATCTTTGGTCGCGATATATATCTAATCAGGCGAAAATACCTGAACTACGCCAATTGTTTTGGGAATCGACATTGCGTTGCAACCTCAAATGCCGCCACTGCGGTAGCGATTGCACCGCCACTGCCGGCTTGAAGGATATGCCGTTTGCCGATTTCTTAAAGGTGATTGACAGCATCACCCCTCACGTGAATCCTAATAAAGTATTGATAATCATTTCGGGCGGCGAGCCTTTGATGCGTAAAGACCTCGAACAATGCGGATTGGAACTATACCGTCGCGGATTCCCATGGGGCATGGTGTCGAACGGATTATTTATGACTCCTGAGCGATTCAATTCGCTAATGGATAGCGGTTTGCGCTCGTTGACTATTAGTCTCGACGGATTCGAGGAGGACCACAACTGGATGCGTGGCAATCCGAAGTCGTTTGAATGCGCCGTGTGTGCCATTAAATTGGCTATTGCCGAGCCTACTTTGGCGTTCGATGTGGTGACTTGCGTCAACCCTCGCAACTACCCATATCTCGATGAAATGGCTGATTTTCTCGCCTCGATAGGTTTGAAACGCTGGCGACTATTCACTATATTCCCTTCGGGCAGAGGCAAAGACCCTGAGTTGCAAATCACAGATGAGCAATTCCGCGGTCTGCTTGACTTCATCGTGCGTATGCGCGAAACGAAGAAGATTCACGCCTCGTTCAGTTGCGAAGGTTTCTTGGGCGAATACGAGGGCAAAGTGCGCGACCACTACTACACTTGCCAAGCTGGATTGTCGATTGCATCGGTGCTTTGCGACGGTAGCATATCGGCATGCACCAGCATCCGTAGCGACTATCACCAAGGCAATATCTACAAAGACGATTTTTGGGAGGTGTGGGAAAATAAATTCGAGCCATATCGCAATCGCGAATGGATGAAGAAAGATGAGTGCGCCGACTGTAAGGTATGGAAATTCTGCAAAGGCAACGGAATGCACCTCCGCGACTCAGACGGTAAACTGAAACTCTGCAATTATAAAAAATTGTATAAATAACCATCGGGGAGCTATCAAACCCCATCTCAAGTTCATCTTCAGTCTGGACCGCAAAAAAAGAAGTGGAAGGGGTATCAACCTCCAACGTCTACTTTTTTAGGACAATGACTATATTTTTAGAAATATATCTATATTTTTAGAAAATATGTCTATTAATCTAACGTGAGTTCGATATAACTTTTATCTCACACGGAACGCACGGAAAACACGGAATTTTATTATTTATCTCCCACAGATGACACAGATTTTTTAGATTTTTGCCATCCGGATATAACGATTTTTATCAAGATTTTGTTTTCACTCGGCATAACCCAAATAAATTTGGTTTTTGCTCTCACTTATAACAAAATTCGCTCTTTTGCTCCGCAAAAATCGCTCTACGGATAACACAGATGCCATGCGGATTCTTATATCGAACTGACGTTAATCTAGGAAAATAGTGAAAAAACTGTCTACTATTTTTAGGAAAAGACACTCTGCTCTTGGCTTGCACCAACTTTGTAGACTTTGCAGATCATAGGTGTATAAGTGGCTGTTTTCTTCGGCAGAGGTTGCTTGAAGGTAAGGAGACGGTAAGAAAAAAAATCCCACACAAAAAAAATAGTTCTACATTCAAAAAAATGTATTATATTTGCATACGAAATTATCATGGGGAGGTATGTTACAAAAAGCATGAAGGAAACCCCATTTAATTAGTGTGAGAAACTTCATTAAATATCTAATTCCCATCATAATTGCGTTTGCTTTTATTGATGGTATGGGTAAATCGGATTCGGCTATAGTAGAGAATTCGATTAAGGATTTGACTACCGAATTTGTAACAACCGACACAGATTTCTCGATT
>JAZLDO010000156.1:0-4633 GCA_045614825.1 Candidatus Aphodosoma sp.
GTAGCTAATACCCCACTTCTTTTTCAATGGCAACGGCATCACATAGGCATAATCATCTGTCGCCAACGCCTCCCACATCGGACACACCACATCGAGATACCACGAATAGGCATACGGCAAATCGCACAACGCTCGTGCTATTGTCGCATCCCACCGCGCACGGTCAATTTCATTATGTCGCAAATGTTGAATTACCATTGTCTTTAAATTTCAAACATAAGTACAAAAATCAGTTAATTGGCTCACAAACTCAGTCGGCCTTTTGTTTGTTTTACTGGACAAATCATTTTTTTTTAAGTACAAGCCCAAACATAAAAACTACTATATTAAATGGTTTGTATTTACAATAAAAAAGCTACGTACTTATCAATCACATACCTAACCCCTACAAATCTCTATCCCCAAAGAAAAGAAAAATATGTACTTATGTTAAAAACAATATTATAAAAACATATGTTCGATGAAGATTTTGATGCCAATACCCACGAGGATAAGTCCACCAATGGCTTCGACGTTGAATTTGATGCGCTTGCCAAACGTAACGCCAAGCACACAACCCACCATCGTAAATAAGAAACTAACTATGGCTATAATACCAGAGGCTGAGAACATTAAGTTGCCTAATGGCACAAAAATAAGTCCCGTTGCCAATGCATCAATACTTGTTGCCACAGCCAAAATAGTCACCATACGCAACGAACCATAAGGCGATTTTGCTTCACACATCTCCTCGCCTTCGTCATCGTCTTTAAAGCTCTCGTAAATCATTTTGCCTCCGAGATAGCCCAAAATACCAAGCGCTAACCAATGGTCGACGGCACAAATATATTTGGCAAAACCTATACCTAATCCCCATCCAATGAGTGGCATACCACCTTGAAAAAGACCAAAAAACAACGCCATACGCACAATTTTAGGCCAATCAAATCGACCATGGCATATACTACTTGCAATAGAAACCGCAAAACAATCCATCGCAAGACCTATCGCAATCAGTATGATTTCTAATAAACTCATATTAATAGAAATAAGAGAGAAAATTTTTACTTCTAGACAGAATGACATAAGAACATATTTTTTCTTTACATAATGATCTTGCTTTTGCTACGCAAAATCTCGACCCAAATGACATATTTAAGTTACATTTATATAATCTGTCATTCATTTGCCAAGATATGCCGCAGGCATAGCGAGGGATATGTTTGCAAAGAAAATATTATGTCTTTATGTCATTCTGTCTTCAAAAAAAATTATAAATTTTTGAATGTATTTTCGTAGTCGTCAGCTGCCTTGCAGAGTTCTTTGTACCAATCCTCACCAAATTTACGAATAAGCGGCTCTTTCAAAAATTTATAAACAGGCAATTTGAGTTTTGCGCCCAACTTTTCGGCACAGTTGCACACTTGCCAACGATGATAGTTGACAGCCGTAAAATCGCTATATTCGGTCAAGCGCACTGGATAGAGGTGGCACGAAATTGGTTTGTAGAATGACGAACGACCCTCGCGATATGCTTTTTCGAGCACACATTTGCAACAACCATCCTCTGGATCGGTGTAAGTGAACACACATTCGCGACCATTCACAATCGACGTCACCAAGTCGCCATCGGCATCGCGATACGCCACGCCTTGCTTGTTAATCACCTCTTTGCATGCATCCGAAAGTTCGTCCCACACTATAGGCAATGCCTTCTCTAACTCGGCTAACTCGCTCTCTTCCAACGGAGCACCTGCATCACCTTCGATGCAACATTCGCCTTTACAGGCTCCTAAATCGCAACAAAAACGTTGTTCGAACAATTCGAAACTAACAACTGTATTTCCTATTTCAACCACGTTATTATAATTAAGAATTAATAATTAAAAATTAAAACATTAAGAATTGTAATTATACATACAAATATACCTTGCAAAATTACAAAAAAATTATGAATTGTGAATTGTGAATTATGAATTATTTTGTATCTTTGCAGTTAAATTTGAAAAATTATGCACGAACTACAATTATCACTGACACCGAAAGAGGCTGCTATACCTGAATTGCTAAAAAGTATAGTTGCTAAGAAGTTGAATGTCAAAGAATCATCTATAAATCATATACAGGTAGTCAAAAAATCTATCGACTCGCGAGGCAAATTCCCTATCGTACTACTCAAAGTGCGCGCTTTCGTTGGCGAACGCCCTGACTATCAATATGAGAATGTATTCAACTACGACAACGTAGCTAATGCCCGCGAAGTGGTGGTTGTAGGCTCGGGTCCTGCTGGCTTATTCGCTGCCTTGCGACTAATAGAGCATGGCTTGAAACCTATTGTGCTTGAGCGCGGTAAGGAGGTACTCGAACGCAAAAAAGATATTGCGCAACTCAATCGCAATATTGCACTCAACGTCGAGAGCAACTACTGTTTCGGCGAAGGTGGCGCTGGTACTTTCTCCGACGGAAAACTCTACACTCGCTCGAAAAAACGTGGGAACACACAACGCGTTTTCGAAATATTCCACTACCATGGAGCGCAAGATGAGATTCTCTACGAAGCTCATCCTCATATTGGCACCGACCGCCTACCTCAAGTAATCAAAAATATACGACAACGCATCCTTGATTGTGGAGGCGAAATTCATTTCAATAGTTGCGTGAGCGAATTTATAGTAGAATTTGATGCTATAAAAGGTGTGCGTTGTTCGAATGGTAATACTTATATGGCTGATAATGTGATATTAGCCACTGGCCATTCGGCTCGCGATATATATCACCTACTCCACCGTCAAGGCATCCGCATCGAAGCTAAAGGTTTTGCTATGGGCGTGCGTGCCGAGCACCCTCAGGCTTTGATTGACAGCATTCAGTACCACTGCCGCGAACGCAACCAATATCTTCCTGCTGCGTCTTACGGACTTGTACATCAAGTAGATGGTCGTGGTGTATATTCATTCTGCATGTGCCCTGGCGGACATATCGTGCCTTCGGCTACCGAAGAAAAACAGATTGTCGTCAATGGTATGAGTGCCTCGCATCGCAACTCCCCATTTGCCAACTCGGGCATCGTTGTCGAACTTCGTCCTGAAGACCTTACGGAATATGCTCAATATGGTGAATTGTGCGGACTTCGTTTCCAAGAAGACCTCGAACGCCTTGCTTTTAACAACAACGGAGGCGGGCTACAAACTGCACCAGCTCAACGCTTAGCTGACTTTGCCAAAGGCAAACTCTCTAATAGTCTACCTGATTGTTCGTATTTGCCAGGTATCATTTCATCTCCATTACATTTTTGGCTACCTAAGCGCATAGGCAAACGCTTGCAAGAGGGTTTCAAAGCTTTCGATCGCAAAATGCATGGTTATCTCACCAACGAGGCTGTGGTTGTTGGCGTTGAAAGTCGCTCATCTTCACCTATTCGCATACCGCGCAACCTTGATACATACGAACACCCTCAAATAAGTGGACTCTACCCTGCTGGCGAAGGTTCTGGTTATGCTGGTGGTATCACCTCAAGTGCTATGGATGGTGAAAATTGTGCTGAAGCAATAGCTAAAAAGTTGAAAGTTAAAAGTTAAAAGTTGAAAGTTGTTTGATAAACTACTAAAATATTTGAAATGTGTAGTAGTCGATAGGCATTGCTTGAATTGTGGTGCTGCACTGGAAATCGACGAAATTGCAGTGTGTAAACATTGCGAAACAACTACATTAAAAGATTTATTCGACTCGCCAATGCTTAAATATGAAGGGAATATTGTTGAGCAACGATTGATGGGATTAATACCTTTTGAAACTGCTTCATCACTTATGCCTTTTGAGACTAACACTCTCAGCCAACAAATTATCCATGACCTTAAATATAATAATTATCAAGCAATTGGCTCTCTATTAGGGAAAGCCATAGCCAATCAAATTAAACAAAGTAAAAGATATAAACAAATAGATTATATTATTCCTTTACCTCTACACAACAAACGTATTGCGCTACGTGGATATAATCAATCAGAACTTATTGCTGCAGAGGTGGCGCAACAACTACAAGTGCCACTAAACACAACAAATGTTTATCGCCTTCGCAATAATGAATCGCAAACACAAAAGTCGCTAACAGAACGAATTGAAAACGTAAAAGACCTATTCGCATTACATGATAGCACACTTTTTGCAAATAAAACAATACTTTTAATAGACGATGTATTGACCACTGGCTCAACAATAATAGCTTGTTGCAAGGCATTACAAAAGTCACCAAACATAAAAATTCACATCTACACTGCTGCAACTGCAGACGTAATATAAAAGCAACAAAAGAACAGAATAACATAAATAAAATTATGTTCTTATGTAATTCTGTCTTCTAAAAAAACACTACTATATGAAAAAAAATTGGGCTTATAAACTATTAGAACGTAATGGTTGGACTATCAACCTTGCACAAGAATTACCATCTAAATGCGTCATCTGCGTCGCACCACACACATCAAATTGGGACTTTATCATTGGAATATTAGTCAAATATGCTCTTCATATCAAAGCCAACTTCTTCATGAAAAAAGAGTGGTTTTTCTTCCCTATGGGCTACTTAATGCGTGCACTTGGCGGAGTTGCTATCCAACGCGACAAAAAGATGCGTATGACCGATGCCATGGCTGCT
>JAZLDO010000157.1:0-30772 GCA_045614825.1 Candidatus Aphodosoma sp.
ATATGTTTTTATTCTTCATTATAGGTTGTTTTTCAAGAAGTTGTTGAAACGAGTATAGAGGTGGTAGCGAGTTTTTGCGCCGAGAATACTATGATTTTTGTTAGGATAGATTTGCATTTCGAATTGGATGCCAGCTTCGACCAAAGCATCGCAATAGAGCATAGCATGTTGGAAGTGTACGTTGTCGTCGGCAGTACCATGGCATAACAATAATTTACCTTTAAGCATGTGAGCTTTAGTAATCAAATCAGATTGTTCGTAGCCAAGGTCATTTTCTTGAGGAGTTGACATAAAACGTTCTGTATAAGCTGTGTTGTATAATCTCCAATCTGTTACAGGCGCAATAGAGATACCTGCTTTGAACGTTTCGTTTCCGTAAGTGAGGCAGTTGAGAGCCATGAATCCACCGAATGACCAACCCCAAATAGCCATACGTTCTTCGTCGATATAAGGTAATTTACCGAAATATTGAGCGGCAGCAACTTGGTCTTCTGTTTCATATTTGCCTAAGTTCCAATATGTGCAAGTACGGAATTCGTGTCCGCGTGCGCCAGTACCACGGCTATCAACGCATGCTACGATATAGCCTTCTTGAACGAGATAGTATTCCCAATCAGGTTTGAAGCGGTCGAGAGCCTCTTGACTGTTAGGTCCAGAGTATTGTACCATTACGAGAGGGTATTCTTTATTAGCATCAAAATCAGCAGGTTTGATAATCCAAGCGTAAAGGTTAGTGCCATTCACAGCATCAAAGTTGATAAACTCTTTGACAGGGAGTTGGTATGCGTCAAATTTTGCTTGCAACTCTTTGTTGTCGATGATAGTGCGTAATACCTTTCCTTTTGTATCACAGAGTGTGAATGTATTGGCAGTTGTAGTATTATGGAATTGAGCTACAATATATTTCATACCTTTAGAGAAAGAGGCAGAGTGTGTACCAGGACGAGGGTCAAGGTTTATGATATTACCTTTTTTGTCAGCTTTGTAGATATGGCGTTGAGCAGGATGCTCTTTAGCTGCTTGGAAGTAGGCAGTTTTTGTCTTTTCATCATAGCCATAATAAGCAGTAACATCCCATTCGCCCTTAGTGATTTGGCGGATAAGACTACCGTTTGCATTGTAATGATAGATATGACGCCATCCGTCGCGTTCGCTCATTGCAACGAATGAATTGTCAGAATTGAATTTGAGATGAGTATAATTGGTATAGTCAATATATACTTTGTCGGTTTCAGAAAGCAGTGTTTTTGCAACGCCTGAGCGAGGGTTAACACTCAATAATTCGAGAGTTGTTTGGTTACGATTTAAGCGTACAATAGCAAGCGATTCGTTGTCGTTTGTCCATTGAATAATAGGGAAATAGATGTCGTTGCCAGTGCCACAATCCATCTGTTTTGTTGTGCGATTTTCGGTGTCATATACATGAACCGATACGGTAGAGTTAGTTTCACCTGCTTTTGGATATTTGTAGGTATATGCGTCATCGTAAGGGTGATTATATACGTCGAACGAGAATTGTTTGATTTCGCTTTCGTCGAAGCGTACCCATGCAAGGAGTTTGCTATCAGGGCTCCATTCGAAGTAGCGAGTGCGACCAAATTCTTCTTCATATACCCAATCGGCTGTACCATTGATTACTTTATTGAATTCACCATCTTTGGTAATTTGCAATTCGGTGTTGAAATCAAGTTTTTTGATAAATAAGTTGTTGTCACGAGCAAACGCAATCATACGACCATTAGGCGAAAATTGAGCCAAGTTTTGAAGACCAGGATTTTGGCTTAGAGGCTCTAACTCGTTGCGTGCAATGTTATATACATAATAAGTTGTTGAGAAAGAGTGGCGGTAGATAGGAGTTTTGTCAGTGAGGATAAGGATACGTTTTTCTTGTGGGTCGAATTCGTAATCCGAGATTTTCTTTAGCGTACAATTTTGAGCAGTAGCAACGTCGAAAATTGTCTCTATTGCATTGCCTGACAAGTAGTCGTATTTAATAATTTTTGTGCCATCTTCAGAAAGCATTGTGTAACTTGTGCCATCATTCATAGAGTAGAGGGCTGCCATAGTTTGAGGACGGAACGCACCAGAGGTGAAATCACGAAGATATTGTTCTGATGTAGTGTTTGCAAACGCACAATGCACAAAGCATAATGCACAAATGAAAGAGATAAAGATTTTTTTCATATTTTTGAGTATTTATTTGCAATTTGTATATATGAGTGCAAAGATACAAAAATTATTTTACAATAAGTATTTTTACGATATGTTTTTGTTTTCCATCAGCAGATACGCAATGTGCGAAATATACTCCAGTTGCAACACGAGAGCCAGAAGTATTGCATGCATCCCAAGTAGCAACACCGCCATTCGATTGGGTTTCATATACAATATTTCCATTAACATCGGTTATCCTGATTTGTGTGTCGGCAATTAGGCCAATTATAGTTATAAGACCAGTATATTCAGGGCGGACAGGATTAGGATATGCGCGTATATTTTCGAAAATATCACCACCTTCGATAGCGTCAGATTGATATGATATAAGACCATTACCTGTTCCAATAAATACTTCTCCTGTTTTTTCATTGATAGCAATAGATTGTATAGCATCAGATAGTAATGGACTATTTTCGGTTGTGAAATGAGATATAATTTCGAGCCCATTTTCGGACACAAGATATACACCAGAAGAGGCCGTACCTATCCATTTACGATTGGCACCATCTATGGCAATAGCTTTTATCTCTTCGGTGTCGAGAAGATAGTCGGCAAGGCCAGTTCCGTCGTTGCGTGGAATTTTGATACGATAAACACGGAAATTGTCATCAAACATTTTTGATGGGTCATTAATAAGGAATACTCCTTTTGTTGTTCCTATCCAAATAACTCCATTTTTGTCTTGTGCAATAGAGCGAAGTAGGGGCGATGCATTAAATGATAATTCTTTGTTATCTTGGTCATAAACTTTAGTAAATGCTGCAGTTTTATCGTCACCTATATAGTCTAATGTTCCGTTGTCATCAAGGGTATAGAAAATCGAATTATTGGTGTTTCTATATCGAGGCATTAAGAATATTTTTTGATTTGGATTTTTGTTGGAGATTATAATATCTTGTGGCGTTAAATCGTTGTGAGATACTATAATATCGTTAGGTATTTCATGATAAACTCCATTAGGATCGATATATTTGATTAGATTTCCTGCATTATTTAACATCCAAAGGTTGCCTTTGTCGTCGTATGTTATGCCATCGGTGCGAGTATAATTGTATTTTTCTTTTTCTGTACGGTCTTCAAAAATAGAAACAAGTCCACTATTGCTACTATGGTGAAATTTATAGAGTTCGTCATTTCTAAATTCGTAGAGACCAAGTCCGTAACTGGCAATCCAAAAGTTAGTGTTATCGTTAGGGTTAATGGCAATATCAACAAGGTCGTAACTTCTGTCAAGAGTATAAGTTGGGCTTTCGACACTAGTTCTCGAAACAAAATAATAGGTATCATATTTTTTCCATGTATTGTTTTCATATATCGATAAAGATGCTGGAGTATAGTAATTTACAGCCCATCTGCCACCAGGTATGCTAAATATGCGACCATTTGAATATTTCAAGCGCCAAGAAGTGTTTGATTCAGGACCATTTGGGACATAACTATTATATTTGTTTGTTTTTAAATTTTTTGATGTTATGGCATAAATAGAAAAGAACCATATAGTATTTTTGTTTTTGTCAAAGAGTGCACTAATAGCATCTTCTGCGATAATACTCTCTTTTTGATTGTTTATCATTGATATATGATTGGCTGTATCTGTAAGAAAAATAGCACCATTACTGATAGAAATATTTTTGATTGCAGATTTGTATTGTGCCCAAGTGTTGTTTGTGTGTCTATATAAAATATTGTTTTCTTTAAGTAGGTATATGGTATCTTGGATTAAGTGCATGTCAATATTTTTCTGTGTAGAATCAGGATTAGATATTTTATCCCAATTTTGGTAGTTAATTAGATTTTTAGATGTGTTGCCCCAAAGTATATTATTTTCGGTGAGTGCGTACAAATTGGAGTTACTAATGATAGCTTTAATTGTTTTTTCAGAAGTACCTTCGCTATTAATAATGTAAGTTTCGGCAAATTCGTTTTTATTTAAATCTAAAATAGTGATACCAAAATCACATGCGATATATGCAAGATTATTGTGAAAGCAAATGTTGTTAATTTGTTTGCTTCCGCTCATATTTTTTCTGTAAATGTCAGATATATTGATAATGCTTCCGTTTTCACTCATGAGGTCGATATTCGAGTTTTTGTATGCAATAAACAATATATTGTTGAACTCGGAATATTCAATTAGATGTATGTTGTTGTCATTAAGACCTGAAATTTTGGAATAAGTTTCGACAATATCATCATTTTTATCGACAGAAAATAGAGCACCAGTACTTAGTCCATATATCTTTTCTTTAGATTGAGTTATTTGACTGATATTGGTATAAGATATGTGGGTTTGCCAAGAGCCGATAGCAGATTGTGATAGTGCGTAATGCGCAATGAATAGTACACAACTTAATAAAAGCAATAATTTTTTCATTTTCGTTTAGAATTATAATAGTAAGATTATTTGTTATTTCGAGAGTAAGAATTGTTGGAATTTTTGCATAGCAATGGCCCGATGTGAAATTTTGTTTTTGATTTCTGCAGGAAGTTCGGCAAAAGTTTTGTCGTATCCATCGGGAATAAATATTGGGTCATATCCGAAACCACCTTTACCTTGTGGTGTTGTTGTTATGGTACCATGTATAATGCCTTCGAAGAAATAAGTTTGATCATTAAGTATAACGGCAATTACGGTTGTAAATTGTGCTTTACGATTAGTTTCGTTTTTTAAGGCATCAAGCAGTTTTTCTGTGTTGCGTTGAGAATTTGAAGGTTCGCCTGCATATCGAGCTGATAATACGCCAGGCTCTCCGTTTAAAGCATCGACAGATAAACCTGAGTCGTCTGCAAAACAGTTGCATTTCAGTTTGTTGTGTAGGTATTGTACTTTTTGCAGAGCATTTTCTTTGAACGTAGAGCCTGTTTCTGGAATTTCATCAAAAAAATTTATGTCAGAAAGGTTTTTTACTTCAAATGAATTGCCTATTATAGATTTTACTTCTTCGGCTTTATGAGCGTTGTGAGTAACGAAAATTAATTGTTTCATATTGGTTATAGGTTGTTGAGATTTATGTTGCAGCCTGTGAAGGCATCTTTTCCTATTGTTTTTATATTTTTGTGGGTTATTATTTGTGTTATTTGATTGCAATTATAAAAGGCATAGTCTGCAATATGTTGCACGGTTTTAGGTATTTTGAATTTACCTTTTTTTGCACGGGGGCAAAATATTAGAGTTGTCATGTCGGCTGAATATATGACACCATCAATAGATTTATAGTGAATATTATCTTTCTTAATGCTTATGTATTCGAGGCTTTGACATCCTTCGAATGCTTTATAATTTAGGTTGTTTAAGTATTTACCAAAGGTGATTTTTTTGAGATTTGTACATCCTTTGAATGCGTAATCACTAATTTCTTCTACACCATTGAGTATAATGTGTTGAATTTTATTACAACCATTGAAAGCATAGTCGTTTATTAATTTTGTTTCACGATGAGTTACGCATACGCCTGAAACACCTTGAGGACAACAATATAGAATATTCATATTGTTAGAATACAGAATGCCATTGTGTGTGTTGTAATTGTTGTTTGAAGCATCTATGAATCTGGTAAAATTGTTAGTTTTATTAAAAGCAGAAATATTAATAGTTTGTAGTTTAGCCGAGAGTTCGATAGAGTGAATAGAGCGGCAACCCTCGAACGCAAAGTCATTTATGGCTTCTACACGTTGAGGTATAATAACTTTGCCTTTTAATTGAGTGCAATTGTAGAAAGTTGCTGTATTGATAGTTTTTAGTTCTGGAGGTAGAATAATTTTATTGTCAGAGTTGATATATTGTAGAGAAGAACAAAAAGCAAATGCCATGTCTCCTATTTCAATAATATTTTCGCCGATTATTGCTTTTTTCATTTTATTGCAATTGCGAAAAGCTGCAGTACCAATTGAACAATATGCATTGTTTAAGTTGATAGAGTCTATTTGTGTACAATTTTCAAAGGCTGATGCGTCTATTTTTGAGATAGAGGTAGGAATATTTATATATTTAAGATTTGAACAATTGAAAAATGCTTTTTCGTATATGCTATTGATGTCGTTTGGAAAATTTATGTCCGTAATATTATTACAACCAGAGAAAGCATTGGAGCCAATAGCATGTAGAGATGAAGGAAAATTGATTTTTTTGAGATTGTTGTTGTTCATCATAAAATTAGATGCAATTGCAGTTGTACCATCTCTAAAAGTTATTTCTTGCGGGAGGTCATCTCCTATATATTTAAGTGCTACATTGTCAACGTATATTATGTTATCTTGTTGATTATTTAGCCAAGAGGTATTGTTAAATGCAGAATTGTCTATTTTTATATCATTATTTGCTAAAATAGTAATATCAGATAGGTTGGTTGAATTGGCGAATGCGTATTTTTCGATTGAAGTAACACTTGTTGGAATTTCAATGCTTTCTAGATTCATGCCACTGAAAATATATTTATCAATAAGTTGCACTGTATTTCCAATTGTTAGATTTGTGGGTTTGTTGGTGTATCCAAAGACCGCTTTGTTTGTATGGCAATTTTCAGCATTAAATTCTATATTGGTAAGATTGAGGCATTCGTCAAAAGCTTTAGCCTCGATTTTTTCTACATCATTAGGTATTGATATGGATTCTAAGTTAGAGCAACCATAGAAAGCTTTTTCGCCAATGAATGTGATGGTGTTTGGTATAGTGATATTTTTTAAGTTTTTGCAATTATAAAAAGCTTTAGCTTCAATTTTCTCTATACCCATAGGGAGATTGATAGTGTGTAAATTTTTGCAGTTATAAAAACAATTGTTTTTTATGACGTTTAAAGGGTGTTTAAATTCAATTTCAGTTATATTATAGCAATTTTGAAAAGCTGAAATTCCAATTTCGGTTATGTTGTAGCCAAGATGAACATTGGTTAGTGAATAGCAATTGCTAAAAGCATGAGCGTCAATAATTGTTTTTGCATCGCTAATTTCTAATGTGGTTAGATTTCTGCATCCAGAAAAAGCATATTTACCAATTTTTGTTACAGATTGGGGTATTTTTATTGAGTATAAATATTCACAATTTTCAAAGGCATAATCAGAAATAATGGTTAAATCTTTGCCTAAAGAGATATAGTTTAGATTAGAGCAATTTGCGAAAGCTTTGTAGCCAATGTAATTAACTCCTAAAAGGTCTATGTAGTATAGATTATCACATTTGTAGAAAGCAAGAGGAGCTATTTGTATAGATTTGGCATCAAGTTTAAAGTGAGAGAGGTTAGAGCAGTGAGAGAACGCATGACTGCCGATTTTGGTACAATTCCAAGGTATTGAAATAGAATCAAGTAGTGAACAGCCAGCAAAAGCATATTCTTCGATTGATGTGATTTGATTGTGTAGTTTTACATATTCAAGATTTGGACATTTTGAAAAAGTGCCAGCAGGAATGTATTTTATTGAGTCGGGAATATTGGTTTTTTTAAGATTTTTACAATTATAAAAAACTGCTTCACTTATGAATTTTAGTGACACGGGTAGGGTGATGTGTGTTAGTGAACTACAGTTGCTAAAGCAATATTTTCCAATGTATTCCAATAGATTGTTGAATTGTATATTGCTCAAATTGTTGCAATTTTTGAATGCGTAATCTCCTAAAAACTCAAGGTTATATGGAAGGGTAATTTCGGTTAAGTTGCTACAACCTTCGAACGCAGAATTTTGAATGTATAGGATTTCAGAGGGTAGTTTAATTGATTTTATATTTTTGTTGTTGTAGAAGCAATGAGATGCAATTGTAGTTGTATTTTCTTTAAAATCGGAAGAATTGATAGAATCTTTTAATCCTTTATATGAGTACAATATGTTGTTGGCATATACCATATCATTTTTTGCACCATCAAACCATTCTGTATTATGTAAAGCAAAACGATCTATTTGTTTAATTGATTTAGGGAAGTATATAGAGTCGATGCTGTGGCAGTTGTAAAGTAAATATTCGGGTATGCGTTCAACGCGATATCCAAAAATGACTTCGGATAGTCCATTATTGTACTCAAAAGCTCCTATTGTGCGTTCGACACGATTGTCGTAATAGGCTCCTGAAGTTTCACAATTTATAGCATTGAAAAATAGAGTGTCAAGGTTGTTGTTTGCTTGTAGAATTTCGTAACCGATGTGTTTGGTTTTTTCGGGGATAGTGAATGAAGTTAGAGATGTACACCAAGCAAAAGCATAGTTTCCAATTTTCTCTATATTTTCACTCATTTCTATTTTTTTTAGATTTGAGCAATTAGAAAAAGCACGTTCTCCTATTTTGGTTATAAAATTGTGTATTTCTATAAATTTAAGTCCAGACCAAGCAAATGTGTATGGTTTTATTTCTGTTATTGTTGATGGTAGTTCTATTTCAGAGAGGTCTTTACACCCTGAAAAAGCACCCTCTCCGATGTATTGTATGTCACATGATGGATCAAAAATTACTTTTTTTATATGTTTATTTCCACTAAAAGCATTGCCTGTGATACCTATTACATAAAATATAGTGTCATTGTATTGAATTTCAGCAGGTATATATATTTTTTCATTTTTTAGAGATGGTGATTGTTGTGCTATTTCAACATTGTATTCATCTATTTTGTTGTATAAAAGATCACACCCTTGGTGTTTGTAATTGATTGTATTTGCCCAAGAGTGATATGCAATTGTTAATGTTAAGATTATTAACGTTATTTGTAATATAGATTTATTTTTTCTCACAAGTGCAAAGATACTAAAAATTACACAATATACAATGAGCAATTTATTTTTTTTAATAAATTGTTCATGTTTAGTATAATTGGCATAGATTAGATTGCGAATTAGGGAGAATAGATAAATTATGATTTTTGTGTATGGATTTTTTTTTGTAAATTTGCAGACTTTTTGTGTAATTATTATGAAATGAAAAAAAGAGTATTTATAACAGGTGCGACTGGACATATGGGATGGGCTACAGTTCAGGAGTTTATGTCGCGTTTAGATCGTTTTGAAATTACGATATTGGCTCGAGATAGTGAGAAAAATCGTAAGCTTTTGGCACCTATTCAAGACAAAATACGCATTGTATGGGGTAATCTTACTAAATATGAAGATGTTTTGAAAGCAACAGAAGGAGCTGATTATGTGCTTCATATTGGAGGTTTGGTTTCGCCAAAAACTGATTATTTCCCTAATCGTACGCGTAATACTAATATTACAGCAGCGAAAAATGTAGTGAAGGCTGTTTTGGCACAACCTAATGCTGATGATATACGAGTTTGCTATGTGGGTACAGTGGCTCAAACGTCAGACCGAAATGAACCTATTCATTGGGGACGTACAGGTGACCCTATTTGTATTTCGGTTTATGACCACTATGCTATTTCTAAGACTATTGCAGAACGCATTTTCATCGAAAGTGGCATAAAACATTGGGTTTCGCTTCGTCAATCAGGTATTCTTTATGCTGATATATTGAAGAATTATGACCCAATTATGTTTCATGTTCCGCTTCGTGGTGTGCTTGAATGGGCAACAGTAGAGGATTCGGGGCGTGCAATGGCAAATTTGTGTGAAGATTGGGTGGCTCCGGAATTTTGGAATCGTTTTTATAATATTGGTTCGGGCCCAGAATATCGACTTTCGAATTATGAATTTGAGTGTAAGCTTTTGGATGCTATTTCATGTCCTCGCCCAGAGAAAATATTTAATCCTGAGTGGTTTGTAACACGCAACTTCCATGGTCAATGGTATTCTGATTCACAAGTGCTTGAAGATTTTCTTCATTTCCGTGCAAATATTCCTGTTGATGAGTATTTTAATCAGATGAAGAAGCAATTGCCTTGGTTCTTTTCGCTTGCACGTCTTGCTCCAGCTCCTATTCTTAAACTTGCTATGCGACCTATGGCATATAAGAAAAAATGGGGTACTCAATGGTGGGTTAAAAATAATGATACTCAGCGTATTGTAGCGTATTATGGCTCATTGGAAAAATATAAAGCTATTAAGCCTTGGGCTGAACAAGATTTGTCGCATCCAAGCGAAGATGCGATTATCTTAAATCATGGTTATGATGAAACAAAATCGCGAGATGAGTGGACTATAGAGGATATGCGTCAGGCGGCAGAATATCGTGGCGGTAGATGTTTGAGCGAAACAATGACAAAAGGCGATTGGCGCACTCCGCTTGAATGGGAATGTCAGTTTGGACATAGATTCAAGGCATCGCCAGCGCTTGTATTGCTTGGTGGACACTGGTGTCCTGAGTGTTTGCCTGCACCTTGGAACTATGATGAGATTGCAAAAGGGAATCCGTTTTTTGCTCAAGTTTGGTCTCCATTCCATAAGGATGATCCTGAACCAAATTATTATGGAGAGGAGATTCTTCAAGGTTGGGATGGTGATGATAAACAACTAAAAGTCAGTGTAAAATAAATCATATGGAACATCGAATTATTACCTAAAACTTAATTAGAAAAAAACTATCTTATTTTAATAAATAAAACAGATAATTCGATTAGATATGAAAAAAATATTTCTATTATCAATTTGTGCATTGTGCATTGTGCATTATGCTGTTTCTCAAGAGCGTGTAGAACCTATTCCACATGGCGATATGGAACAATGGGTTGTGCGCTATATTAAAGAGAGTGCACTCCTTGGGGGTAAAACACAAACTCTTTATGTGCTTGCTCCTACCGATACAATTAGAGGAAATAAAGCTTTTACCTTCGAAAATACTCTTTGGGGTATCTCTAATGCATATGCAGCTCCTGCAGGTATTGATAAAGCTGCTTGTACCACTCAGCCTGAGCGTCGTGGCGATGGTTGGTGTGCTCGATGTGATACACGTCTTATAACAGTGCGTGCCTTGGGTATAATCGATATACGAGTTATGGTTGCCGGCACTCTGTTTCTTGGTAAAGTGCGCGAACCTGTGCGTGATGCTGGTGACCCATACGGTGCAATCGAAATGGGTATTCCATTCACCCAAAAGCCTAAAGCATTGATGCTAGATTATAAGACAAAAGTCAATCCAGAACATAAACTTATTAAAGCTAAAATTTTCTCGATTAAGGAGATTGATGGACATGATGAACCTGAGGTTTATGTCTATCTTCAAAAGCGTTGGGAAGAAGATGGCAAAATCTATGCTAAGCGTGTAGGTACTATGCGTCAGCGTTTCCCTGCGACAGTGGAGGAATGGCAAAATGATGCTCGTTTTGAGATACATTATGGCGATATTTCTAAAGAATCTTGGTTTATGCCATATATGGACCTTAATCCTAATGATGGAGCGTTTAAGGCAGAGAATTCAAAGGGTAAGATGGTGCATGTGGAAGAGATTGGTTGGGCTGATGAGGATGAGGAGCCAACGCATGTGGTATTGATGCTCACGGCGGGGTGTTATCCTGCATGGTATGGCTGTCCGGGCAATGCGTTGTGGATTGATAATGTGCGTTGGGTGTATTAAGAATTGAGAATTAAGAAACTCTTAATCTCAGACGTTTAATTATAAATTACTATCTATAAAAGAGGCTGAGTCAAAATGTAAATTTTGGCTCAGCCTCTTTTTGATGTAGCAGAACGGCTAAAGTGTATTAACCAAATTTTATGTTGTTATCTTATTGTATTTACAATTTACTTTTGGGGATGATTTGGTAGTTGTGAAAAAAAGAGGTTGTGTGAGATTGGGTATTCTATATATTTCGGAACGTTACGCTTTTCCGGGTGGGGTGGATGCATGAGACGTGTGTCCTTGCAGAAAGACAATAAAATGGGCTGTTTTTGCGTTATATTTTAGGTGTAGATGAGGTGAAATATTTATTGTTTTTCGTTTTGTAAAGTGGATTTTTTTTTCTAAATTTGTAGATTGTGTAAATTGTATTTTGTAATAAACTTAAATGGCGGGGAATCAGTAGTTTATTGATTGCTCTGTTTGTTGTGTTGTATAGTAAATTGTAAGTTTTATGATTGAATATATCAAAGGAGAGATAACAGATTTGACTCCGGCTTATTGTGTGTTGGAGACAAATGGTATTGGTTATATGTTGAATGTATCGCTTGTGACTTATCAGGAGTTGCAGGGTCAGTCGGCAGCGCGATTGTATGTTTATGAGAATATACGTGAAGATGCGCATGTGTTGTATGGCTTTTTGACTAAAGCAGAAAGAGAGTTGTTTTTGTTGTTGATTTCGGTGAGTGGTGTGGGTGCTGCTACGGCGAGAATGATTTTGTCGAGCTTTACGGCGGCAGAATTGCAAGAGATAATTGCTACGGGCAATGTGAATGCAATCAAGTCGGTGAAGGGTATTGGGTTGAAATCGGCACAAAGGATTATTGTGGATTTGAAAGATAAAGTGCAAACGATAGGAGGTTCGGATGCTCCTATGGTTAATTTGGCTACAGGGTCTAATGAAAATATGGAAGAGGCTGTGGCTGCATTGGTGGCATTGGGTTTCCAGAAGGCTGCATCGGTGAAGGTGGTTGAAAAGTTGCTGAAGGAGGATGCAAGTATGGCTGTGGGTAAGATAGTGAAGAGGGCATTGTCGATGATGTAAGATAGGGAATAAGGAGTAAGGATTTTTATTTATTAATTTTTAATTATTCATTAGATATCGTGAATTATTTTCAGAAGATAGTTGTTTTGTTGTTCTGCGTTGGCTTGGTTGCTGGGGTAGTTGAGCCGTTGTGGGCTGTAGGACAAGATGTTGTTACGGATGATGAGGTGCCTTACTATAATGTTGAGGCACATCAGGATTATATGTATGACCCAGTGCCAGCGCCAGAGTCGGCAAAGAGGGTGAAACAGATTACAGATTACAGCTTGCAGATTACAGATGGAGGATTGCAAGAGGATGCTCCAATGGATTTGAAGGATCCGTCGAATGTGGAAACAAAGATAGAGTATGATCCTATGACTGGAAATTATATTGTGAGAACGATGATGGGAGAAGAGGAGTTGGTGTCGGCATTTACGTTGACACCAGATGAGTATAAGCAGATGTCGCTCAGAAAGGCGATGGGTGATTATTGGGCGGAGAAAAATAAGAAGGCAACCGAGGAGTATGAAGATAAATTTAATATTACAGATATGAAATTCTCATTGGGTCCAGCAGAGAAATTGTTTGGCCCTGGTGGTGTGCAAGTTAAGACTCAAGGGTCGGCAGAATTGACATTTGGTGTTAAGCATAATAATGTGCAAAATTATTCGTTGGCTGAGCGATTGAGAAAGACTACGACATTTGATTTTGATGAGAATATACAATTGAGTGTGAATGCTACGGTGGGTGATAAGATTGGTTTCACGATGAACTATAATACCGAGGCTACATTTGATTTTGACCAACAGTTGTTGAAACTGAATTATCAAGGCAAAGAGGATGAGATAATTAAGAGTATAGATTTGGGTAATGTGAGTTTGCCATTGAACTCGTCGTTGATAAAAGGTAATTCGGCATTGTTTGGTTTGAAGACAGAGTTGCAATTTGGAAAATTGACCGTTACGGCAGTGGCATCGCAACAACAATCGGAAACAAAACATGTTAACTCGAAGGGTGGTTCGCAATTGATGGACTTTGAGGTGGAGATAGATAACTATGACGAGAATAAGCACTTCTTTTTGGCGCACTATTTCCGCGATACATACGACCAGAATATGTCGAAATTGCCACATATCATGTCGGGTATTACGATTACGCGTTGTGAGGTGTGGGTGACAAACAAGCGTGGTAACTTTGAGCAAGCACGTAATATAGTGGCATTTATGGATTTGGCAGAAGGTGTTAGAATTGATAATGACCATTGGAATACATACGGTGTAATGCAACCAGATAATGCTGCAAACTCGTTGTATGATGAAGTGAAAGCATTAGGTGGAGTGCGTGATATACAGCAATGTAATTCGACATTGGATGCTGCATATAATGTTTATGATATTTATGGAGGTCAAGATTATGAGAAAATAGAGAGTGCGCGTAGATTGGAGGCATCGGAATATACATTGAATACTCAGTTGGGTTTTATATCGTTGCGTCAGGCATTGAATAATGATGAGGTGTTGGCTGTGGCATTTGAATATACATATAACGGCAAGACCTATCAAGTTGGTGAATTCTCGACAGATGGCATTGATGCACCGCAGGCATTGATAGTGAAATTGTTGAAAGGTACGGCAACGTCGCCACAGACAGCATTGTGGGATTTGATGATGAAGAACGTATATTATCTTGGTGGTAATCAGGTACAACAAGAGAAATTTAAGTTGAATATTCAATATAAAAATGACTCGAGTGGGGTATATGTTAACTATATACCAGATGGAGCAATCAAAAATCAGTTATTGGTGAAGGTGATGGGATTGGACCGTTTGGACTCGCGTAATGAGCCATTCCCAGACGGGCAATTCGACTTTGTAGAGGGATATACAATGTATTCGTCAACAGGACGAGTGATATTCCCTGTAGTAGAGCCATTTGGCGAACACTTGCGTAAGATGATAGCCAACGATGCCGTGGCGGATAAATATTGTTTCCAAGAGTTGTATGACTCAACCAAGATTGTTGCACAAGAGTTGACTGAGAAGAATAAATTCAAACTAGCAGGTAAATATCAAGCGAGCTCGGGTAGTGTGATACGATTGAACGCAATGAACGTGCCACGTGGTTCTGTTGTTGTAACAGCAGGAGGTCAGACATTGACAGAGAATGTCGATTATACCGTTGATTATACAATGGGTACGGTGACGATATTGAACCAAGCAATATTGGCATCGGGTAATAATATCGACGTGCAGTTGGAGAGTCAAAGCATGTTCAATATGCAACGAAAGACCTTGGTGGGTGCACATGCTGAGTATGCCTTCACGAAAGATTTCTCTATTGGTGGTACGATTATGCACCTTAGCGAGATGCCATTGGTGGTGAAAACAGAGATGGGTTCGGAGCCAATAGCCAATACATTGTGGGGATTGAATGCTGCGTATCGCGGCGATGTTGCATGGTTGACAAAAGGGATAGATGCGATACCTGGAATTAATGCAACAGCACCATCGAATGTGGTGTTTAATGCTGAATTTGCACATATGATACCGGGACATAAAAAAGTAGATAATAATCCTGGTTATGCATATTTGGATGATTTTGAAAGTACAGAAACAACAATTGATTTGCGTTATCCATATTATTGGCATTTGGCGTCAACACCGTCAGATCCATCAGCTGGGGCATTATTCCCAGAAGCGACAAAGACTAATAACACGGAATATGGTATGAATCGTGCGTTGTTCAGTTGGTTCTCTGTAGATAATACGGTGTTTAATCGTTCAAACTCGCAAACGCCAGAGCATATACGTCGTAATAAAGATTTGCAAAGTAGCCATTTAACTCGTGAAGTAAAAGAGCAAGAACTTTTCCCAAATCGAGATGCGATATTGGGGCAGTCGTCGTATTTGCCAGTGTTGAATGTGAGTTTTTATCCAACCGAGCGTGGTCCGTATAATTTGGATTTGAATGTAAATCCATTGACTGGCGAATTGATGAATCCAGAAAAACGCTGGGGTGGTATGATGCGTAAGATAGAGACATCCGATTTCGAAACAGCCAATATTGAATATCTCGAATTTTGGATGATGGACCCATTTGTGTATGACACAGTGGGTGTTCATGAAGGTGGTGATTTATATTTCAACTTAGGAGATATCAGTGAAGATATTTTGAAAGATGGTAAGAAATTCTTTGAGAATGGATTGCCAAATGATGGTGATTCAACTGCAACTGATCGTACAAACTGGGGACGTGTACCACGTATTCAATCAACAGTATTGGCATTTGATGGCGATTTGAATGCACGTCAATATCAAGATGTTGGTTACAACGGTTTGCGAACAGAAGATGAGTTCGAATTTGATACATATAAGAAATTTGTAGAAGACTTGAAAGGTGTATTGTCGCAATCGGCAATAGATGCGTTGATGCAAGATAAATTCTCGGCATTGAATGACCCTGCGAGTGATGATTATCACCACTATCGAGGTTCGGATTATGATAGCGAAGAGTTGACTATTTTGGAGCGTTATAAGAGATATAATGGACCAGAGGGTAACTCGCCTGCATCGGATTTGAGTGATGAAAGATATTCTACATCAGCTACTACAGTGCCTAATGCAGAGGATATCAATCAAGATAATACGTTAAATGAATATGAAAAATATTATCAATATCGTGTGTCGTTGCGCAAGAACGATATGGAAGTTGGTAAGAATAATATTGTTAATAAAATTGAGACAGAGGTTACTTTGGCTAATGGTCAGTTGAGCAAAGTGACATGGTATCAATTTAAAATACCTGTGCGTGATTATGAGAAACGCATAGGTTCGATACGCGACTTCAAGAGCATACGATTTATGCGTATGTTTATGACCAATTTCAAAGAAGAGATGCATTTGCGTTTTGGTACGTTGGAGTTAGTACGTGGCGAATGGCGTGGATACAATAAAGATTTGTTTGCAATAGATAATCCACCTACTTCGATTGCTTCGATTGACGTAACGTCGGTGAATATCGAGGAAAATGATAATAAAGAGCCTGTTAACTATGTGTTGCCTCCAGGTGTGAGTCGTCAGACTGACCCAAGTCAACCACAATTGACACAACAAAACGAGCAAGCAATGTTGATGAAAGTGTTGGATTTGGCACCAGGAGATGCTCGTGCTGTGTATAAAAATATTGTTTACGACATGCGTATGTATCGTCGTATTCAGATGTTTGTTCACGCCGAGCAAATAATAGGCGACGACTCTAATCTTCAAGACTATGAAACCACAGTATTCATTCGTTTGGGTAGCGACCATACACAAAACTATTATGAATACGAAATTCCGTTGAAACTAACTCCTGCGGGGCATTATAATATAACAGAGCGAGAGGCAGTTTGGCCAGAGGAAAATATGTTTGACTTCCCGCTTGAATTGCTTACTACGGTGAAAACCAATAGAAATAAGCGTATCAAAGACACGAATGGAACGATGTCAACTCCGTTCTCGGAATATGACCCAGACAAACCACAGAATAAAGTTACGGTTGTAGGTAATCCTAACCTTGGTGATGTACAGACAATGTTGATAGGTGTGCGCAACCAATCGCGTACATCGAAGAATGTAGAGGTATGGGTCAACGAATTGCGTCTTACTGATTACGACGAAGATGGTGGTTGGGCTGCATTGGGTAATTTGGCAGTTAATCTATCGGATGTAGGTTCGGTGAGTGTTGCTGGACGCTACGAGACTGCTGGTTTTGGTGGTATTGAAGAGACTTTGCAAGAGCGTAGATTGGATGATTATTATTTAGTTAATTTTGCGGCTCAGTTTGACTTTGGGCGTTTCTTCCCAGATAAGGCAAATGTACGTATTCCATTGTATTATAGTTATGGTGTAGAAAATAGTAAACCTAAATATAATCCGTTGGATGAAGATATATTGCTTGAAGATGCGTTGGATGCATTAGATACGAAAGAAGAAAGAGATTCGTTATTGACACTATCGGCAACTAAAAACATTACCGAAAGTTTCAACGTAACGAATATGAAGGTTGATATAAAGAGTAAGACCCCAAAAGTTTATGACCCTGCAAACTTCTCGGTGTCGGCAGCATATACTCAAACACAAGATCTTGATCCTGAAGTAGAGCGTAATAGTAATAGATCATATACAGGACAATTTAATTATAATTTCTCGACATCTCCACGTGCATGGGAACCATTTAAGAATAATGATAAATTGAAGAAATGGAAGATAATAAAAGATTTCAATATCAATTATGAACCTTCGATTATTGCATTGAATATCAATGTTAATCGTCGTTATTCTGAAACTCAGTTGAGAGATTTAACCGGAGCGATGTATGTAGATTATTACGATCCTAAGAATTCATTGTTGTCGTTCATGAAAGACTTTACATGGAGTCGTAATTTTGATTTTAAATATGACTTAAGTAAGTCGTTGAAATTTTCATTGAAGACAGTGACAAATTCTCGTTTTGATGAGACTCAATATTCGCCAGTAAATAAGAAATTCTTCCCTGATGAATATGAAAATTGGCGAGATACAGTGGCTCAAAGTTTGGCTCATGGTGGTCGTCCGTTGGATTATCAACAAGTGTTTACAGCATCGTGGGATATTCCGATTAATAAATTCCCAGGACTTGATTTTATTACAGCAAAGGCTCAATATAGTGCAACATATAATTGGGATACAGGAGTGGAATATGCTGATGGTGCAACATTGGGTAATACGATTTCGAATCTCGCAATGTGGCAAGCTGATGGTCAAATGAATTTTGAAACTTTGTATAATAAATCGAAGTATTTAAAGCAAATAAATCAGAAGTTTACATCACGTAAAAATAATCGTCGTCAGTCGAAATTTACGCCTAAAAAATTCTCACAAGTTGTTAATTTGACAGATACAGTTGCACTTAAAGTAACACACCGATTGAATAGTGATAATTTTGATATTATTTTCACTGATGCAGCAGGAAAACCAGTGAAAGTTAAATATAAAATTATTGACAAAAATAATATTGAACTTTCAAGTAAAGCGAATATCGATAATTTGAAAATTGCGATGGAAACACGCAATCCTAATATTGAGAAACCAGCTAAGAAAGTAGCTGATTTTACTGTTAGATTCTTGATGTTAGTTCGCCGTTTGCAAGTGTCGTATAAAGAGTCGAGTTCGTTAGTATTGCCAGGTTTCAATCATGGAGGATTGTTCTTTGGCCAAACAATGACTAATGATGTTATGACACCAGGACTTGATTTCTCATTCGGTGTGCCGCATGAAGGGTATCTTGACAAAGCAATTGAAAATGGATGGCTCGTGATGAATGATTCGGTAATCAATCCATCGACATATAATTTCTCGACAGATTTTGATGGAAAACTTTCACTCGAACCAATCGCAGGTTTGAAAATAGATTTAAATTCAAAACGAGTAACAACAGACCAATCAACAATTCAGTATATGTTTGATGGAATGCCAACGACCTTCAATGGTACATTCCGTATGACTTATTGTATGCTTGGTTCGGCATTCTGGGGTAAAGGTAATGCCGAGAATAATTATCATAGTCGTGCATTTGATCAATTCCTTGAAAATCGTGCATTTATTGCCGACAAATTGCAGCAACGTTATGAGGGATCGCTTTATCCAACGAAAGGATTCATGGAGGGAGGGTCATTGGCAGGCAAGAGATTTGATGGCGAAAATGGCTCATATAATGCAAATGCAGCAGATGTGCTGATACCTGCATTTATGGCAGCATATTCCAATCGAGATGTTAGTAAACAAACATTAGATATATTCCCAGATTTCTTGAGTATGATGCCAAACTGGTCGATTTCGTATGACGGATTGGGTAAAATCAAAGGTGTAGATAAGTATTTCAAATCTATTACATTGAAACATGCTTATCAATGTACTTATAACGTAGGTTCGTATTCATCATTCTCTAATTATGTTGAAAATGAGGATGGACTCGGATTTGTACGCGATGTGGCATCGGGCAATCCTATTCCTTCATCTGCATACGACATTGCGAGTGTAAATATTACTGAAAATCTTAATCCGCTTCTTTCTGTAGATATGGCGATGAAGAATTCGATGACAGCCAAATTGGAGTACAAGCAACAACGTAATCTCACTCTCAACATCGCATCAAATCAATTACTTGAGGCATCAAGCAACGAGTGGGTAGTGGGAGTTGGTTATGTATTGAAAGATTTTGATATGATTATGAAGTTGAAAGAGACAACTAAAAAAGTGAAGAACGACTTGACTCTTCGTCTTGATTTCTCATTCAAAGATATATCAACATTGTTGCGTAAACTTGATTCAATCGAAGATACTCAGGCAACATCGGGTAATAAAACTTTGACCATTAAGTTTATGGCAGAGTATGTTTTCAGTTCGAAACTTAACTTCCGCTTCTTCTGCGACCATCAAACCAACCGTCCGTATATTTCAACATCATATCCAATGTCGAATACCAATGTGGGTGTAAGTGTGAAATTTATGTTGACACGATAAATAACCATACCAAACAGCAACCTTCTTCATAGGATAACCCAACCCACAAGCAAGGTGCAAGCAACCTATGCCGAAGAAGACTGACATAATAAGCATATAAAAAAATCATGAAATTATTAAAATTATTATCATTATTCGTTATATTGTCATTCGTCGCATGCGACAAAAAAACAGATATTATTCTGCCAGAGGATAACGATAAAGACACTTTACCAGTAGCGCAATATGGGTTAGAATATCTTTATGATATGGCAACTTTGGCGCACATAACTTTTGAGGTAACAGAAGCTGATTGGAATGATTTCCTCAGTTATTACGATCAAAATCCACATAACGAAGAGTATATTCCTGCTACATTTAAGTATGAGAAGGGAGGTGAACTATTTGGCTTAGATAGCATTGGTATTCGCTTGCGTGGTAATACATCGCGTCGTCGTCCAGAGGGCAATGTTGGCGAAATGCATAGTGAAGGTGGCGATTGGCATCATGCTCATTTTGGTGTAAAATTCGACGAATATATTGACGACCAAACCTTCTGTTCTGCCGATCGTCTTTATCTTAAGTGGCATAAAGACGATGCCAACTATTGTCGCGAAGTGTATAGTTACGATCTATTCCGCCGTTTCGGTGTATGGACTGCGCCTCGCGTATGTTACACTCGTTTGAGCATCTATGTTGAAGGCGATTTAAAACCAGTATATATGGGTGTATATGCTTTGATAGAAGGCCTCAATGATAGTTATCTCAGTAGCCGCGTTGCCGATGGTCGATTCTCGTCTGACGAAGGATTCCTTTGGAAGGCTGCCTATGGTGCCAACCTTAGTCCAAATACTATGACCGATAACAATATGGGGGTCGAAGAGGTGTCGCTCAATCCATCCGAGAGTAAATCGTACATCTACGACCTCAAAACTAAGAAGAAAAAACTTGATGAGGCACGTGAGCAGTTGAAATCATTTGTCAATGACATGAATGTGCTCAAAAGTGGTAGTGCTGAACTCAAGAATTATCTTGAGGAGCGTGTTAATGTAGATCTATTCCTTCGTGCATACGCTGTTAATGTGGCGGTCGGCATGTGGGATGACTATTGGTGCAACACTAACAACTATTATTTCTATTTCGATAATGGTCAGTTCATCTTCATTCCTTACGACTATGACAACACCCTTGGTACATCAAATGTTATGGAGAATTCAGGCACACAAGACCCTCTCAATTGGGGTAGTCTTGGAGGCGACCGTGTTTTGATGCGTAAAGTGATGTCAATCCCAGAGTATAAAGCTCAATATGTGGCATATCTAAAAGAGTTAGCATCTAACCCAGAATATTTCGAGTATGAAGGTTCGCTTGCACGTATTCGCACATGGCATAGCCTAATTGGTGATTATGTGAGCAATGACACAGGCGAAGATATGGCAATCGAAGATCGTCCTGCATCGTGGGGTAATTGCCACTTCTATCGTCTCTTTTCGGGTAACGACCAAGGCGGTCGTAATGGCGAAGCAAATTTTTTTAAGACTAAAATAAAAGTAATTAATGAATTAAAATAAATAAATTATGCAAAAATCTGAATTTCAAAAGTATGCTACCAAACATCTTGGTATGAATAGTTTGGCGTTAGAGCAATATATGGCTCAAAATAGTTATATCTCACCATCAATCCTTGAAGAACGTCAACTCAACGTAACTCAAATGGATGTATTCTCGCGTTTGATGATGGACCGTATCATTTTCCTTGGTACACCAATCGATGACTATGTGGCAAATGTAATCCAAGCACAATTGTTGTTCCTCGATACATCTGATCCAGGTAAAGATATCTCTATTTATCTTAACTCTCCTGGTGGTTCAGTACATGCAGGCTTAGGTATTTATGACACTATGCAATATATCGGTTCTGACGTGGCTACTATCTGTACAGGTATGGCAGCATCAATGGCAGCAGTATTGCTCGTAGCTGGCGAAAAAGGTAAACGTTCTGCATTGCAACACTCACGTGTGATGATTCACCAACCAATGGGAGGTATGCAAGGTCAAGCATCAGATATGGAAATCAATTACAAACAAATCATGCTCCTTCGCGATGAATTGTATCAAATCATTTCTGACCATTCAGGACAATCATTCGAGAAAATAATGAAAGACTCTGACCGTGATTATTGGATGACTTCAACAGAAGCTCTCGAATATGGTATGATTGACCAAATTTTGAAACGTAATAAATAGTCTTCTTATATTTTGTTTTAACAGAAGTACAAAATTTATTTATGGGATAATTAAGTTTATTTTATATTTGAATAGTTTTTATTGGTTATTTTTGTTCTTCAAGTACAAGCCTTGTTATTTGTAAACGCTCGAATTGAGTATTCCTACGATATGATGATTTAGGGTTTGTACTTGAAAAAAGGTTGTCCCGTTGAAAAATAAATTAAAGATTGTAGTTTGTAAATCTACGAAATAAAATATGTACTTATGTTAAAATTAAATTAAGTGAAACAAATATCTAATAATAATGGCAAAGAAAAATCAAAATGAACCACGTTGTGGTTTTTGTGGTCGTGCGCAGAGCGAAGTGCCTTTGTTGCTCACAGGGCTTGGATGCAACATCTGTAGCGAGTGTGTTGAATTGGCGCATGGTGTAGTGGCAGATAATGTAAAGCATAATAAAAAAAATAAAGGTGGTTTCGACCTCGATTTTGAAGATCTTCCTCGTCCACGAGACATTAAAGAGTTTCTCGATCAATACGTTATTGGACAAGACGAAGCAAAGAAATATCTTTCGGTAGCGGTCTATAACCATTATAAACGTATTCTCCAACCAAAAGACCAAAACGATGTCGAAATCGAGAAATCTAACATCATTCTTGTTGGTCGCACAGGTACTGGTAAGACTCTCTTGGCTAAATCTATAGCCAAACGCTTGCATGTACCATTTACCATTGTAGATGCTACGGTACTCACCGAAGCCGGTTATGTGGGTGAAGATATTGAGTCAATCCTCACACGTCTGTTGCAAGCTTGTGACTACGACGTGGCAGCAGCTGAGCGAGGGATTGTATTCATAGACGAAATCGATAAAATTGCTCGCAAAGGCGACAATCCATCTATTACTCGCGATGTAAGTGGCGAAGGCGTGCAACAAGGTCTTCTTAAACTCCTCGAAGGATCGGTTGTCAACGTGCCACCTCAAGGTGGTCGCAAACACCCTGACCAAAAGATGATACCTGTTAATACACAAAATATTCTTTTCATCTGTGGTGGTGCATTCGATGGTATCGAGCGTAAGATAGCACAACGCCTAAATACTCACGTTGTAGGTTTTGGTTCTGTTAGTCAACAAAATGTCATCGACCGCGACAACCTTTTGCAATATATCGCACCACAAGACCTCAAATCGTTCGGACTTATTCCTGAGATTATTGGACGTTTGCCAATTCTCACATATCTCAATCCGCTTGATAGAGATGCCCTTTTGCGAATACTTATTGAACCTAAAAATTCAATTATCAAGCAGTATATCAAACTTTTTGCAATGGATGGTGTAGAGCTTACGATTGAAGATGAAGTGAAAGAATTTATTGTAGATAAGGCAATTGAATACAAACTTGGAGCACGAGGATTACGTTCTATAGCCGAATCAATCATGATGGACGCCATGTATGATGTACCTTCTTCAAATGAGAAAAAACTCGTTATTACAAGAGCTTATGCTGAAGAAAAACTCTCACGCGCACATCTTAATTTACATATAGGAGAATAAGAAAGAATTTATGAAAAAATCTATTTTATTATTACTTGTTATCTTATTATTTGCATCTTGCGAACAAACAACCATTGATTTAAAAGAAGATGAAGGTGCCTTACCCGGATTATTTTCTGTTTCCGAAACCGAGCAAATTCAATTTTCTCAAGGCAATCTTCAGTATCAAGCTTCTACTCAAACATGGCGATTTGCTGAAAATCAATATGACATAATTGGCGCAGATAATAGCAATATTTCTAGTGTTTATGATGGTTGGATTGACCTTTTTGGTTGGGCAACATCGGGGTATAGCAATTCAATGCCATATCAAACATCTGATAAAATCGAAGATTATGGACCAGAAGATGAATCTATTGCCGAAACTAATTACGATTGGGGAGTTTTTAATAAAATATCGAATGGAGGCAACTCTATTGGATTATGGCGTTTGCTTACTAAATACGAATGGGAGTATATTCTTAATAAGCGCCCAAATGCTGCAAAATTATTTGGTGTTGGTTGTGTTAATGGTGTCAATGGGCTTATTCTGCTACCTGATAGTTGTGTGATTCCCGAGGGAGTAACTTTTCGTGCTGCTGTAGCAAGTGATTCTGGTGCAGAACTCTATCGTATAGTTAACGATTTTGATTTAGCAGAGTGGACTCTTTTAGAAGAAGCTGGTGTTGTATTTTTTCCAGCTGCAGGAGCTCGTTTAGGTTCAAGGGTTATGTACACCGGTACAGCAGGTTATTATTGGACTGAAACAACATTTGAATACGATGCAAAAAGTATATATTGTATGGGATTTGATTCAAGTCGTGCCGTTTGGGAAGGTTTGAGTAATCGCACAAACGGACGTTCTGTTCGATTAGTAAAGGTCAATGGTAATTAGAAAAAAAACATTATAGTTATGGCTAAAACTGATAGTAAACCTAAATTTGACACATGTTTTTTTGAGCGTTATGCTAAGTTGACGCTTGAAACGATTTTGGGTGAAAAATATTCAAATTTGGTAAATAAAGATAGACCTGATTTGCAAACAGAAGATGACTCTATTGGAATTGAGGTTACGCGAGCTTTGAAAGAGTCGAAGATTGAGGCTATAAAGCTGTTGAATGAGATGGCTGTAGCTGAAGTGAAGAGTATTGCTGGCGTACACGATAAGCGTAGTACGGGTTATGCTTATGGTTTGGTAGATGCCGATTCTGTTGGTGCCGAGGAATATAGATATTGGTTGGAGGCTTCGTCATTGAAACGTGTGATTGAAAATAAAGTAAAAAAAGTTGTAAATGGTTTTTATGGCGATTTTAAAGAGTTTGGACTTTATATTTTCACTAAAGATGATATGATGCCAGATGATTTGTTGGCTGCAATGAAGCTCACTATGGAATTACAAGCTGAATCGCGACAACAGTTTAAAACATTATATATTTCTGAAGTTCAGAATTTATATGTTTGTGATATTCCGACTTTATCGTATAAGCAATATCCTATTTCAGAGGAATTATGCAAAACTTTTTTTGTAAAATCACTTTAAAGCATGAAAAAATATCTAAGTTTACTATTTTTTATCTGTTTTTCAATTGTAATAAATGCGATTGATGTGGTGTCTCGTACTATATCTGTTGTTGATGAATGTGAAGTTGTTTCAGCTTATAATGCAATAGGGAAAATAGAATTTTACGAAAAAAAAGGAGATGATTATATTTCTTTGACAAGTATAAATTCTATTGTTGAGAAAGGTGGAGAGATTATGTCTCCTTTTATATCTTTTGATGGGCGAAAGTTATACTTTTCTGCGAAATATCCAGGTAAAACAAATTTTGATATTTATTATTCTTTGTATGAGGGGGGAGAGTGGGATACCCCTAAAGCTTTAAGTGTTGTGTTTAACACAATGTTTGATGAGATTTGTCCATCTATATCACCGATGGGAGATGAAATTTATTTTGTACGCCGTCAAATAGATAATTCGTCTAAATCGCCACAAGAGATAAATTCTATTTTTGTGGCTTCGAAAGATTTAAGTGGGAAATGGAGTACACCTAAAAAAATTATTATATCTAATGGTAATGATTTGTATCCTATGATTTTACCAGATGGTGAGACTTTAATTTTTCTTTCAGAGCGTGAAGTTGATGGTAAAAAATCTAAAAATTCATCATTGTTCTATACAAAAAGATTGATGAATGATAATTGGATGGATCCTATGCCAATATTTACCGATGATAAATATTCATTAGCAAATCCTTCTTATTCACCAAAAGATAATGCAATAATTTATTTCGTAAAAGAGAAGAAAGATGAACCTTTTGTTGAAAAAAAACTTGAATTTAGTGTGTTGCAAAAACCAAATCTATTGATTACTGGATATGTATCAGAGGAGAAGGTATTAAGTGCAAAAATTTCAGTTTTTGATAATCTTACGAATCAACCAATTTTGTTTACACAGGCTTATAAAGATGGGTGGTTTGCTTTGTCGTTGCCTAAAGGTCGTGATTATTTGATTGATTTTTACGATAATGGTTATACTCACTATTTTCATCGTGCATATACGTCGAATATAGAAGATAATTCGGTATTAAAATTGGATGTTAATTTGTCAAAAACATTAGATTTGACATTTTCTGTTTATGACGGATTGCTTTATTCTCCGATTGAGGCAAAACTGAAAATAACAGATATGAACAATCGATTATATCCTCAATTAAAGGCAAAAAAAGTAGGAGAAAATGGTTATAATATTGTGTTACCTTTGGGAAGGGATTATAAGTTGTTTCTTGATAATGAAGGGTATCAATCTTATTGTGTCGAAATATCAAAAGAAAAAACTATTCAGTTTAATATTTCGGAGTTGAATGTTAATTTGATGCCAAATATGAAGAATGTAGTGTTTAGCGTAGTGGATATAGAGACAAAACAACAGGTAAATAGTGTTGTTATAGATTTAAATAATCAGGATATAGAGGAAGAACTTGTTTTTGATTTAGATTTAGGAGTTATTGATACAACTTTGCGTGAAAATGATAAATATCAAGCGCGGATTATGGCACCGGGTTATATCTATAAGATTGACAATTTTGATATGTCGCAAATGTCTAATAGTGATACTTTGGCAATAGAATTATTGCCAATTAAAGAAGGTGTGGTTGTTCAGTTGCAAAATGTTAGATTTGCGTATAATTCGGCAGAATTGTTAGATGAAAGTATTTCTGCATTGAAAGATATTGTTGATTTTATGTTCTCTAATCCAGAAGTCCGTATTTTATTGGCGGCACACACTGATGATATTGGAGGTGCGAACTATAATATAAAATTATCACAAAAACGAGCAGAGTCGGTTAAAAATTATTTAGTTAAGCAGGGTATTGCTATTGATAGATTAGAGTCTGAAGGTTTTGGAATGAAAGAACCATTAGTACCTAATGATAGTGAAGAAAATAGAGCTAAAAATCGTCGTGTAGAGTTCCGTATTTTATAAATTTTCTTTAACGAGGTGTAGATATGAAAAAAATATTGTTTTTTTTATTATTGTTGTTATCAATTTCTTCAACAGCACAAATTAAGTATGATGAGCTTGTGCGTGAAATGCAAACTCAATCGTCGAATATAGCTTTTTATAATTATCAAAAGTTTCAAAAACAATCGCCTGAAGTAGGGAATGTTTATTTTCAAATGGGACTAATTTCGTATGAATATCTTAAACAAGTAAATCCTATTATTGATTATAATTCATTTAAATATTACGCATATAATGCTAAATTATATTTTGAAAGTGCATTGTATTTTGCTGACGATGCGGAAATACGTAAACATGCAGAATTTTATAAGGAATTATCATCGATTGAGAAAAAATTGAAACATGAAGATTTAAAAAAATATATAACTCCTCGTTTAGATACTATAGAGTATTTATCTAAAAATGGAACGAATTTATATGAAACTTATAGTCGCTTATTTTTTAATTATGATAAATGTATTTCTTTGTTTTATCAATTTAATGAAAAATATTCTAATGTAAATGAAGCTTTATTGTTAGTGGAAGATTCTGATATTGCAAATCTTAAACAATTAAAGGTAGTTTCCGATAGTTTGGATTTGAATATTGAAAAGTATTTAGACGCATTAAAAAAATATGAAATACCAGAATATAATCCACAGTTCTCTTTTTATGATATAGTTTTATATCGTGTTGATGGATTATGTAGTGTTGATTTTTTTAAAAATAAAATTATTTTGTATGATTATTCAAAGTGGGTTGATGCGTTTATTTCGAAATATGAACGAGTAAATAAATTAAAAAATGAGATTTTTGATCTCTATGGTGATTTATTGACTCAAAAACAATTATCACCTTCTATTTCATTAGTCAATGCATTGTATCAAATAGATGAAAATTCATATCCAGCAACAATGTCGTCTTTGTTGGGTTTATATAATGAGTCAGAAAAAATAAAATTAGAAATAGTAGAAAATCAGGATTTTGATCAAAAGATATTTCTGACATATAAAATGTCAGGTATGGTTGATGATTCAAAAAATCTTTTGGAGAAATTAAGTCAGTTGCAAGAAGATGATTATTCTAAGTATATTCAATTCAATCAACATTATTTAGGAGATAGATTGCCTTTTGATATGTTAAAGCACTATGCCGATTCTATAATTACTCGTTATAATGATGTTTTGACTTATTTGCAAACAGAGGCATATTCTTTGCAAAAAAATGTACAGAATTTGCAAGAGGAAAATTCTGTAGTTGATGATTTCGATTATTCTGCAATGTTAAACGATTCTAATGCAGAGGTTTTATATGCGTATCGTTATCAACAAAATTCTGCGTTTGTTTTGTATGTTTTAAATGAAAAAGTATATCTTCAAAAAGTTATTTTTTAATATTAAAAAAAATTACTAACTTTGCCTTATAATTACAAGTGTAGTTATTGTGAAACGATTATTTTCTTTTTTATTGTTTACAGTTATAGCTATTACTGCTTATGCAATCTCGGTAGGTTCGCCTAATCAAAGAATACAGTTGGTGTTTGATATTGATTTGAAGGATAGCATTCCGACTTATCAAGTGTTTTTTGATGGTAAAGAGGTTATAGCAAAGAGTGAGATGGGTTTTTTGCTTGATGGAGATAAGGATTTGAAGCTGATGCAAAAGATGCAGATTGGAAAGAAAATCCAAAGGCTTATACAATAACCAATTATATCGTTACAAGCGAAACAAAAGCTAAGATTCAGTTGGCAGCAAGTGGTGGTTGTGCGATATCACTTAAGGTTGCAACAACTGATGATTTAGAGAAGAAATATAAGAAATTGTGATTAAAGTCAACGGTCAATAGTCAATAGTCGATGGTCTTTTTATTTAAATAGAGAAATTATGCTTAAAGGAAAGAAAATTATTTTAGGGATATCGGGTGGTATAGCTGCCTATAAATGTGGTGAATTGGTGCGTCAATTTATACAAGCAGGTGCAGAAGTGCGCTGTGTGACAACACATAATGCGTTGGAGTTTGTTACTCCAGTAACATTGCAAACACTTTCTCGTAATAAAGTTTATACTGAGGTGTTTGAGCCAGTAGGCGTATGGAATCCAGAGCATGTGAGCCATGCCGATTGGGCTGATTGTATGGTTGTGGCACCAGCTACGGCAAATATAATTGGCAAATTTGCAAGTGGTATTGCCGATGATGCATTGTCGACAACATTTTTGGCATTCGATAAACCAGTGTTTATTGCACCAGCGATGAATACAAAGATGTATGACCATCCTATAGTTCAGCGCAATATGGATATTTTGAAAAGTATCGGTGTGGAATTTATCGAACCAACAGAGGGCGAATTGGCATGTGGTGTGGTAGGTAAAGGTCGCATGGAAGAGCCAGAAAATATAGTTGCGTTTTTGAATAATAAAGTGTGAATATAAAAAGACAGAATAACATAAGAACATAAATTTTTGTTATTATGTTATTATCGTCTTCTATAAAAATATGTTATTCTGTCTTTTAAAATAGAAATTTATGAAAAAGATATTAATTACGGCGGGACCGACATACGAAAGGATAGACCCAGTGCGTTTTATAGGTAACTATTCGACAGGTAAGATGGGCTTTGCGTTGGCAGAGGTGTGTGTTGAGGCGGGGTATGAAGTTACGCTTGTGGCAGGTCCTGTGCAGATACAATTGGCAGAGGAGTGGCGCGATAAGATTCATCGTATTGATGTGGAGAGTGCAGGTCAGATGTATGAGCAAGTGATGCGATATTATCCAGAGATGGATGGTGCGATATTGTGCGCTGCAGTGGCAGATTTCACGCCTGTAGTGGTTGCCGACCAAAAGATTAAGCGCGAGGGCGATAATATGATTATTGAGCTTAAACCGACGCAAGATATAGCAGCTTCGGTGGGAAAAATTAAGCGCGACGACCAATTTCTTGTAGGGTTTGCTCTCGAAACAAACGACGAAGAGGCACATGCTTTGGGTAAGATGCGTCGTAAGAATTTCGATTTTATTGTGCTTAACTCGTTGAACGATAAGAACGCTTGTTTTGGTTATGATACGAACAAGATAATGATTTTGAAGAATACAGGCGAGAAATTGATGTTTGATTTAAAGCCTAAAAAAGAGGTGGCACGCGATATAGTGAGAGAGTTAGGAGTTAGGAGTTAGGAGTTATTAGCTTCGCTCATTATTCTTGCAACACAAAATTAATAATTAATAATTAAGAATGAGGAAATTTTTAGCCATATTTGTTTG
>JAZLDO010000158.1:0-6541 GCA_045614825.1 Candidatus Aphodosoma sp.
AAACACTAACCCTGCAGCTATCGATCTTAACTTCGAACGCGCTCTTTATTGGGTAATGTGCGGTGCTCAACCAACTGACACAGTTCGCAACATCCTTTCAGGCGAAGGTGTGCTTTTGAAAAAACACCTCCTCGGTGGTGTGAAAAAAGGCGCATTCAACGAAGCTGAAGCTGAAAAACGTTTCGAAGCTTGGAAAGCTAACAAAACTAAAGCTGTTGAAGCTATCGTAAAAAAAGAAGCTGACGCTAAAGCTGCTACTTTGAAAGCTCGTCTCGAAGCTGAAAAAGCATCTAACAAAGCTAAAGCTGAAGAAATCGCTAAGAAAAAAGCTGAAGCACTCGCTGCTCAAGAAGCTGAAGCTAAAGCTGCTGCTGAAGAAGCTGCAGCTGCTGAAGCAACTGAAGCTCCTGCTGCTGAATAATTATCGTAGAAATACGAATAATTGCTTTAAGCAAAACAATAAAAGCCCGAAAGCATTTTTCGGGCTTTTTTACTACAACAACAAACCAAACTCTTATATGTTTAACATTATTTGCATTACAATATCAATACTCTGTGGACTTTCGTTCATCGAATTACTATACCCTAATGCAAAAAATTTAAGCAATCAACTATACCAACTTGCACTACTAATAACAACTTTTCTTGTTGCAATAAAATACTATTTCGGCCCTGACATTGCTATTTATGTCCCAATGTACGAAAACATAAAACCACTTAAAGACCTTTTATTTACACCTAACACTTCTGACTACGAAATCGGCTTTTTAGCATATATATCAATATGCAAACATTGGCTCGGATTAAATTTTTGGGCAATGACCGCATCTATAACTGTTATATATTTCTCTACTTTACACCTACTTCTACGCAGACTAACGACATTCAAAACATTCGCTCTATTCTCTATAATTTTTCTCCAAACAAATCTTATTTTCTTCGAATTCCGCCAATGCTTAGCCGTATCTTTCTTCATTTTAAGCATTTTATCTCTCGAAAAAAAACAATATATCCCCCTATTAATATTCTCTTTCCTATCTATTATAACGCATAAATCCGCAATAATCATTTATATAATATCTCTAATTGGCCTACTTTTATCACACTTCAAACAAGATAATAACTTTTTCTCTATTTCAATATTTTTCTTATTTGCATTCATTTTAATTCCACTAAAATCACTATTATTAACAACAAGCCAACTCCTACCTTTTAGTGCCGAAGTTTTAGAATCTATACAAAAACACCTCATCATCGAACAACGCTTTCAAGTCATATTCCTAATATACTTAATAGTAAGCTATAGTCTGTATATCTATTTTTACAAAAATCAAAAACTAAAAACTTGGCATATAATCACAATCTGTGGACTAATCGTCATTGCACTATTCTATCAATATTGGTTCTTTATCAATCGTCTCCGCTCTTATTTCATACCTTTTATTGCTGTATATACAATCATCACATGCACTAAATCACCAAACAAACAACTTTTTATCAAACAGTTAACTATATTATCCATATATTGCCTATTTGCTGTAAGTCTTAGAAATACATACATCGGAAATGCCAATCTAAAAAGTGGAATAGCTGAAACATCAACTATATTCCAACTTCTAAATGATAGCGAACAAAATATTAAAGCTAAAAATCTAAAAAAAGCTCAATTATTCTGGGATACAGAATATCAACAAGATGAATAAAATGAACGTATCAATAATATACGTAAATTACAATAGTAGTAATCTATTAATCAATTCAATAAATAGTGTAATTGAATTGACTAATGGCATATCATACGAAATAATAGTTGTTGACAATAACTCACATCAAAAAGACACGAACAAACTAAAATCATATTGTACTACAAATAATATTAAACTAATAGAATCTGACACTAATCTTGGATTTGGCAAAGCCAATAATCTCGGTGCTAAATATGCTACAGGAGAATATCTATTTTTCTTAAACCCCGACACTTATCTCATCAATAATGCTATAACTGAGTTGTTCAATTTTGCAAAAACTCATAATATATCAACTTGTGGTGCTAACTTGTTCTCGGCAAATCTCAAACCTACTCTATCTTATTGGATGCTAATGCCTTCAATAACAGACGAACTTTCAGCTCTTTGCTCTAACATACCACTTAAAATTAAATACAACAACTCTCACGAACATAATTTAACATCAACTCCTAAAGAAGTTGCTTTTATAATAGGTGCTGACTTAATGATACATAACAACCTTTTCAAACAATTAAATGGATTTGACAAAGATTTCTTTATGTATTTCGAAGAAACTGATTTACAGTACAGAGCAAAAAAATTAGACCATAAAATATACAACCTCCCTTCTGCAAAAATAGTACATCTCGAAAGCCAAACCTTATCATCTCAAACTAAAAAACTTCAACTATTTTTCGAGTCACGTAAATTATTTTATCTCAAAAATCGTACAAAAGCACAACTCCAATTTGCAAATTTAATACTCAAAATCAATAGTATAATGCGAATTTGTATATTTTACATATTACAAAAAAACGAAAAAGTCAACTATTGGAAAACTATACTACAATGCTTATAATCACAGGAACATATCCACCTCGTAAATGTGGCGTAGGAGATTATTGCCAAAACCTACTATCTACACCGCAAACCAAAGATTGGAAACTCTACACCGATGATAATTGGAGTATATCTACACTTTTTCAAAAAATCAAAGAAATAAAAAACATAAACTCCAAGATCATTAATATTCAATATCCTACCGTCGGCTATGGGAAAGGTCTTGTGCCTCATTTTTTAACTATATATCTAACAAAAATACTCAAAAAAAAAGTTATCATAACCCTACACGAATACTCTCAACTCGGATGGAAAGGTAAATTAGCTACATCTATATTTTTGAAATTCGGAACTCATGTTATTTTTACCACCGAATTCGAACGACAATACGCTATACAAAAATACCCTAAATTAAAAAATAATTCATCCATTATCAAAATATACAGTAACATCTTAACCAACGACAAACAACCTTCATTCGAACAACGCTCGTATGACATGGGATATTTTGGTTATATCCGTCCTGAAAAAGGATTAGAAGATTACATCGAAACTACAAAAAAAATACAACAAACAAATCCAAATTTCAAGGCTTACATAATGGGGCAAACTCAAGACGAGTTTGAACATTACCACAAACCTCTGCTCAAATCTCTATCTAATAGCAACATAACATTATTGTTAAACAAAAGTAGTCAAGAAGTAGCTGATATTCTTTCTAAAACTAAAATAGCATACTTACCATATCCTGATGGATTAACAGAACGCCGAGGTTCTTTCCTCGCTTCTCTACTGCATCATTGCATTATTGTAACAACAAAAGGAAATTTTACTACCGACGCACAATTATCTACATTCATTTTCGTTAATAAAGATAATGCTCATTCCAAAATTAACGAAATTATAAATTACCCATCTGAAGTAATCAACGAACAAACAGATAAAATAAATCTATACATCTCCAACCAAATACCATCATCTTGGGAGGATGTTGCTAATGAATATCAGTCTATTATCAATACCTTACAATGAATTCAATCTGCATAGCAACCTATAACGGAGAAAAATACATACACCAACAACTCTCATCTATATTATCACAAATAAATATAGATGACGAGGTAATTATTTCTGACGACAACTCAACCGACAATACTATACAAATAATAAATAGCATAAACGACCCTCGAATTAAACTAATAAATGGTGGTTTTCATAATTTTACATTCAATTTTGAAAACGCAATAAAACAAGCCAAAGGCGAATATATTTTCCTCGCAGACCAAGACGACGTTTGGCTTCCCAATAAATACACAACCACCATTAATGCTCTAAAACACTACGATTTAGTTTGTAGCAATGCTATTATAACCGACCAAAATCTAAACCATATACACCCATCATTCTTTCAATACTACAATTCAGGAAGTGGCAAATTAAAAAATATAATAAAATGCACCTACTGTGGAGCTTGCATGGCTTTCAACAAAAAAATACTAAATGCCATACAACCCTTCCCTAATACATCAATCTTCGGTCATGACCTATGGATTGGATTAGTGGCAGAATCAATAGGCAAAATTCTGTTTTTAGAAACGCCTCTCATCTTATACCGCCGACACGACACTTCTTTAACATCTATATCAAACAACTTTTTCACCCGAAGCAAAAGACCACTATTCACAAAAATAAAAAGTCGAATTTCAATAATATACCATCTAACAAAATTCAACATAAAATACCACTTATGCAAGAAACTTTAGTATCAATAATCACACCTCTCTACAATGGCGAAGCTTTTGTAGCCCAAACCATCGACAGTGTTCTTGCGCAAACATACCCTAACTGGGAAATGATTATCATCAACGATGGTTCAAAAGATAATAGCGAAAACATTGTTCAAACTTATTGCAACTTAGATTCTCGCATCAAACTATTCAATCAACCTAATGCAGGCTCTGCCGCTGCTCGCAACAACGGTATCCGCCGTGCTAAAGGTCGTTATATAGCTCTACTTGATGCCGATGATCTTTGGGAACCTAATTTTCTCGAATCTCAGTTAGCTTTAATGAAAGAACATAATACCCTATTAGTATATGGTGCCCACAAACGCATTGATGCTAACAACAACGAATGTCTCCAACCATTCATCCCACCTAAACGCATAACCTACACCGACCTTCTAAAAACTTGTTCTATCACCTGTCTCACAGGATTATACGACACAAGCAAATATGGAAAAGTATATCTCCACGAAGAATTCCGTTCTCTTCGCGACGACTATATCTATTGGCTCGAAATAATAAAACAAACAGGCGAAGCTTGGGGCAATCAAAATATAATTGGTTCATACCGGATACTTGGCAATTCTGTATCCCGCAACAAAAAGAAGGTTATAAAACCTCAATTTCTTGTCTATTACAAAGTAGAAAAACTTGGATTAATCCGCAGCCTCTATTATTTAGCGCAGTGGGCTATCAACGGATTTATTAAATATCGCAAATGATGAAAAAAGAATACGACTATCTCATAGTTGGAGCTGGTCTTTATGGCGCAGTTTTCGCCCATCAAGCCACTCAAAATGGCAAAAAATGTCTTGTCGTTGACCGCCGCCCCCATATTGGTGGAAACCTTTATTGCGAAAATATCGCAGGAATCAATGTACACCAATACGGCCCTCATATTTTCCACACTTCTGATGTTGAAGTCTGGAATTTTGTCAATTCTATTGTACCTTTCAATAGATTTACAAACGAACCTCTTGCCAATTACCAAGGCAAACTCTACAATTTGCCTTTCAACATGAACACGTTTCGCCAATTATGGGGTATCACTAATCCAAGCGACGCAAAAATAAAAATCGAAGAACAACGCGCTGAATACGCTAAAATCCAACCTCGAAACCTCGAAGAACAAGCTCTAAAACTTGTAGGTAAAGACATTTACGAAATACTAATTAAAGGCTACACCGAAAAACAATGGGGCCGTAAAACAACTGAATTACCAAGTTTCATCATCAAACGTCTCCCTCTTCGATTTACATACAATAATAACTATTTCAATGACCGCTACCAAGGCATCCCTCAAGGCGGATACAATAAACTAATATTCAAACTATTAAAAGATTGTGAAGTTCAACTTAATGTTGACTACAACAAAAACAGAACCGAACTTGATGCTCTTGCTCAAACAATAGTTTACACTGGTATGCTCGACGAATATTTCGACTATTGCTACGGCGAACTCGAATATCGAAGCCTTAAATTCGAACACCAACTACTCGACACCGAAAATTATCAAGGTAATGCCGTAGTCAACTACACCGAAAAAGAAGTCCCTTTCACTCGAATCATAGAACACAAACATTTCGAATACGGCACTCAACCTCAAACGATTATAACACGAGAATACCCTATCGCTTGGAATCGCAAAGAAGAGGCTTACTACCCAATCAACGATACACACAACAATGCTCTATACCTCAAATATCGCGCATTAGCATCACAAAAAAATAACTTCATTTTCGGAGGACGTCTCGCCGAATACACCTACTACGATATGGACAAAATCGTCCGTGCCGCCCTCGACAAAGCCAAAGAAGTATTATGATAAACGCTTCAATAGTCTTATATCACACTCCAGCAGCCGAAGTACAAAAAATAGTTCGACTCTTGCGTTTGTGCCCTGAAATCAATGAGATATGGCTCATTGACAACTCAGAAATTATGACCGAAGCATTTATGTTTCTTCCTGCTACATACATATTTAACAATAAAAACATCGGTTACGGCCGAGCCCACAACATTGCCCTCGAAAAGTCATTAAAAACTGATACAAAATATCACCTCGTCTTAAATTCTGACATTGAATTCGACCCTAATATTATAACACAATTGACCAAATTCATGGACAAAAATCCTGAAATTGGACATACTATGCCACTTGTACGTTACCCTAATGGTGATATTCAATAT
>JAZLDO010000159.1:0-3042 GCA_045614825.1 Candidatus Aphodosoma sp.
CATCGATAAGGATCCACTCTTTTTGTGCAGTAGCTTTGTTTACTGAGAGTGTTTTAAAGCTTAAAGTATCCACAATTAATTAAGTTTTAAATGTTAATTGAATAATTTCAATGTAAATTCAATCAGGATTCGGGCTATGTAAGAGCGGGCTAATTCACTCAAACACAATTAACTTCCTGAAATTTTTCGCCTATAAGGCATGGATAATATTTCGGACTGCAAAGATACGACATTATTTCCAAACAGCCAAACATTTATCATTATTTTTTTCAAAAAAAGTCAATAGTCAACAATCAACAGTCAACAGCGATAGACTAGAGTTGACAATCAACATCAAATATATACAAAAAAAAAGAATCAACTCGAAAGTTGATTCTTTTTAGTGACTCCAACAGGATTCAAACCTGTAACCTTCGCATCCGTAGTGCGATGCTCTATTCAGTTGAGCTATGGAGCCGTTGTTTCTCTTTTGCGAGTGCAAAGGTACAACATTTTTTTGAACTACCAAAATATTTTACAACTTTTTTACCAAGTTTTTTATAATACATTGAATATTAAAGCTATAAAATCCACATAAATTCTAAATTTTCATCTCAAACAAGCATTTTCAGCAACAAAATTCACTTTTTTACAACAAAAAACGTCCTAACCAGAACTCATTTTTTCGGATATTTTCAAATTCACCCTGTTTTCCCAACAATTTCATGCATATTTCTCACCAACATCAACACATCACACCGCAACTCTGATACCATTTTTTGCACAAAATCAAATCTCCCCTTATTATATATAAGGTAATAAAAAGAGTTGAGCAAAACAAAGCCCAACTCATTTTATTTATTACACAAAATAAATTAACAAATTTTATCGACGACGCATCAATTTAGGATTTTTACTTAATTGTTGCACCCCTTTAAGCATTTTTTGCATATCAGAGAATTGCTTAAGCAAACGATTCACCTCAACAATCGAACGACCTGAACCTTTAGAAATACGATTTTTACGCGAACCATTAATAATCGCAGGATTTACACGTTCTTCATTAGTCATTGATTGAATAATCGCCTCAATACCCTTGAACGAATTATCATCAATATCAACATCTTTCAATGCTTTGCCTACACCTGGAATCATAGAAGCGAGCTCTTTAATATTACCCATCTTCTTGATTTGTTGAATTTGGTTATAGAAGTCATTAAGGTCAAATTGATTTTTAGCAATTTTCTTAGAGAGTTTACGAGCCTCTTCTTCATCAAATTGCTCTTGAGCACGTTCAACAAGCGAAACAATGTCACCCATACCAAGAATACGGTCAGCCATACGTGCTGGGTGGAAAAGGTCAAGCGCCTCCATCTTCTCGCCAGTACCGACAAATTTAATCGGCTTTTCAACAACCGAGCGAATTGACAACGCCGCACCACCTCGAGTATCACCATCTAATTTAGTCAATACAACACCTGTAAAATCAAGACGATCATTAAATTCTTTTGCAGTATTCACCGCATCTTGACCTGTCATCGAATCGACAACAAATAAGATCTCTTGTGGATTAATAGCAGCTTTGATAGCAGCAATTTCGGTCATCATTTGCTCATCTACAGCAAGACGACCAGCGGTATCAATAATCACCACATCACGACCTTCACGTTTTGCATGAGCAATTGCATTTTGAGCGATTTCGATAGGATTTTTATTCTCGATTTCAGAATATACAGGCACTTTGATTTGCTCTCCAAGCACACGCAATTGCTCAATCGCAGCAGGACGATAAACGTCACAAGCAACGAGCAATGGATTTTTGCCTTGCTTAGTTTTAAGCATATTAGCCAATTTACCAGAGAACGTTGTCTTACCAGAACCTTGAAGACCACTCATCAAAATAATCGCAGGTTGACCAGCTTGAGATTTTACGTTCAACGCCACATTTTCACCACCCATCAAACGAGCTAGCTCATCGTGAACGATTTTCACCATCATCTCTTGTGGTTTCACCGCAAGAAGTACATTTTGACCAAGAGCTTTGGTTTTAACTTCGTCGGTGAAAGTTTTTGCAACTTTATAGTTTACGTCGGCATCAAGAAGCGCTTTACGCACATCTTTCAAAGTTTCCGCCACGTTGATTTCTGTAATTTTACCTTGACCTTTAAGGATTTTAAATGAACGCTCAAGGCGTTCGCTCAATGATTCAAACATATTTTTTAATTCAGAATTGAAAATTGAGAGTTGAGAATTAGCACTCTAATCTCCAAAGTTTTTTACGTTATTAAAAAAAAAGACGCTAAGCATAGCGTCTTTACTGTAGAGCGGAAGACGGGGCTCAAACCCGCGACCCTCAGCTTGGAAGGCTAATGCTCTATCAACTGAGCTACTTCCGCAATTTTCTTCGAAAATTGCGGGATTTTTGCTCCACTCGGCATAATCAAAGTAAACTTTACTTCTGCTCTCGCTTATCGCAAAAATTCCGCTTTTTGAAGTTAGTGGGCAGTGATGGATTCGAACCACCGAAGTCGAAAGACAGCTGAGTTACAGTCAGCCCCATTTGGCCACTCTGGTAACTGCCCATTACCACAACTAGGGTTATCCCCGAATTGCGAGTGCAAAGTTACAACAATTATTTGATATTACCAAATATTTTTACCATTTTTAACGCAGTAACTGCACCTTCTACTCCTTTATTACCTAAACAACCACCTGCTCGGTCAGTTGCTTGTTGCATAGTAAGTGTAGTCAACACACTGAATATCACCGGACATACAGCTTCAGCATTGAGTTGTGTAATACCTTGAGTTACGCCTTGACAAACATAATCAAAATGTGGTGTATCACCTTGAATTACGCATCCAATCACAATAATTGATGCATATTTTCCTGTTTTTTGGAGTTTTGATGCCGCAAAAGTAAGTTCAAAAGTTCCAGGAACATGAAATATTTCGATATTTTCTTCCGATATTCCGTTAGAAATAAATATTTCTACAGCGCCATCACACAACGCATGCGTTACATTATCATTCCAATCTGCTACGACAATAGCAAATTTTTTAC
>JAZLDO010000160.1:0-24175 GCA_045614825.1 Candidatus Aphodosoma sp.
TAACTTTGGAATATAAATTTCTATATCAGTCAACATCTCCAACTTCTCAATATAATTTTTGTAGTAATACTTTTTTATTGTAGTATCGTTATAATACTTTTTAATTTCTGTATCGTTGGGCATTTGTTCTTGCTTTTTGCCACCACATGCTACTAATATGATGAGAGATGCAATCAAAAATAATATTTTTTTCATAAGATTATATTTTAGTGGTTTGTATTTCTTGTTTATGAGGCAAAGTTAATCAAAAAAGATATCACTACCAAGCAAAAAAATGATAAATAAACGTAATAAACTTACACTCACTTTATATTAGGTGAGTGTAAGTTACAAATATTAATGTGTTTTTTATAAGTTATATTTATCTAATTTTCTCAATTATTATTACAATCTGCTTAATTGCTCAAATAATTCTTTACTCATAAATTGAATTACTGCAAGTTTAGACCCAGTAGGTAGTGATGGCACATCATCTAACACAGCCATATCATACACCGGAACGCCAAATAAAGCTTGATTATAAAATGCATTCTTTAACCATTCATCCACCATTTTTTCATAATTGGTAGGTAAATATGTTTTATCCATTGGCATAGGAATCAATAATACTAGATCTTCTTCTTTAAATATAATATTCAACACATCAATAGTATCAAAAGGAGTAAGAGCGCGCCTTCCTGATTTTATTTCACTAATAAATAAACCATTAGGATTAATATTTTGAACACGAAAAATATCCCTTTCAGCATGTTTATATAAACAATGATTAGTTTGCAAACCATGACCAATACCAGCCAAAATTTTATTCGGACCAGGACTAAATTGAGATGTAGGATCCCCTATACGACCAAGCCTCATTGTAGCACTATACTTTAAGAACGGAGGATATGACGGCGAATATATTTGTCGTGCCACATCTAATGAATAACTATATTTTTTAGGCAGTGTAAACATAACTATTTCTTTTTTTTAAAATAATTTTAGTATTTTTAAATGTTAATTAAATTAAATGACGATGTTTTGCTTTTTGATACTCATCTTGAATAATAGATGCGATTGGTCCAGGACTATATCGTAAAAAATAGTTTTTTATTGACAATAAAGTATGGTAACTTGTTGTAATGCGTGGAGCTGGATCATAGATTTTTCTTGCTATCTCTAATGAATAAGAGTATTTCTCAGGTAATAAAAATAATTGTATTATTAGAAAATATGATGGTTTGATATTTATTGATAATTACAGAGTAATTTATCAAGTTCAATATTCATTGAATTGACATATTGCATTACTGGTACTTCATGCCCATTTGGCATTGGAACTTTAATAAAAGCAACTAGATAAGTACACTCCTTTGCTTTTGTTGAAAGGATGTTTAATTTTTGTTTTATTTCACGAACTATTGAAACCGCATTTCTATTCATACAACGTTCAGATAATAACATACGATAAACATCTGTGTATAATTTATTTATGTCTAACGCAATTTTATATGATTCTGAACTAAAATATAAGTCTCTAAATATACCCATTTAATTCGTTTTTAAATTGTTCCACTTGTGTTTTGACTGCCATTACATATCCAACAACACTAGTCATTGAACCATCCATACAAGGTACTTTTGTAATAAATACATGATCTGGTGCTAAATCTTGCATTCTCTTATACATCCAATCGGATTTGTTGGATATTTTTCGTAGATAATCACGAATCTGACATTTATCGTAACTTGAAAAATTAGCAAAATCATTGTATCTATCTAAAATTTTACACATATCATAAGTATATTCATTAATTTCCGCAGCCGCTTTATGTAATTCTCCTGCTATTTTAGTGTCTCGAAATATTGAAATTAGTCCCATAATTTTATTGTTTTTAAATGTTAATTAAATGGCGATGTCTTGCTTTTTGATACTCATCTTCAATAATAGATGCGATATTTAAACCTAATTCTCTGCCCATAGCTTGAACTTTAGGTTCATTCAAGAAATAATCACGTAATCCACCTAAAGAGTTTTCAATAAATACTCCTTCTAAAAATTCATTCGGAGACGTTTGAACTCCCATTAGTGCAGCTTGGTCAAAACCATTTCTCATGGCTTGACGAAGTTTTTCTTCATGCGTTGTCATAGTTATTAATTTTTAAATTAAGTTATTTTATTATTTTTACCCCCCATATTTTAATGAACCCCACAATAAGTTCAACTTTCCACCTATTAAACCAAGTCGTTTCAATAAATTGTATGCTTCATCTTGATCTACAAATGGAAGACGTGCTAAGATTGAAATATAACTAATTATAGCAAATTCATTAGACCCACTATAACCATCAACATCTTTCATGTAAGTCATAATAGCAGCAACAAAACGTTTTTTTTCCGTAGACATATTTACAATAATATCACAAGCCTCTTCTATCTCCAGATTCCCTACAGCTGGCATATCATCATTATTTAAATTAAAAAATACTGCTATTTTACTTCTAAAAAAAGACTCTTCTTTACTAAAATCACAATCTGCTACAGCAACCGCAGAAGCAACATATATTATTGCAATTTTCTCTGGATAAGTAAAATACATAATAAAGTCCCTAATACGTGTCGGGCGCAACTTTTTCATAATATTAAATTATTTACAACTATTTTAATGCAAAATTATTAAAAATTAATTAAGTTCTCAAGAAAAAATATTATGACTGTATAAAATACATCTTTTATTGTATGAAATGATATTAATTAATGTAATTTACCATTAAAATTAGGTAAAACTATTTATAAATCAAAAAGAATAATGAAAATTGTCTGATAACAACACTTTTTCACTTCCGTCGTCATAAACCATGTTAAGTTCTTCAACGCAAAAATCAATAATATATTCACTAATGGAAAGATATCGAGAATGAAAATTATCAAATATTGTTTTTAATCCACTTTGGAAAATTCCAAGAAATAAATATTCTACATACAGCATAATATACTTGCATTGTTCTTCATCATCTGGTCCTTGATAATCTGTTATATAACATCTTAAACGTTCATATATTCTATTGCTGTAGTTGAAACTTTCACAAAAATGTAAAAGTTTTTCATACCTATCTTCTCCATCATCATCATATTTTATTAATTCTATTATTGGAGATTGAATTAATATTGTTTCGTCATTTTTCCCTGCAATACACCTAAAACCATCTGCATACTTTGTAGATAGTACATATTTATTATGGTCTGATTCATCTTTCTCTTTAGTTGATTTAACCTCTTGATTTTCTATGAAATATTCTATAATTTCTACTCCGCTTGAAAGGTTTGGTTCTTTAATTGACTTATTCTCTGCTGGCTCTTCAGGTTGCTGACAGAGTTGTTTATTTAAATAACGTATGCGCAAATTTAAGGATTCAATAAGAGTATTTTTTTTAAAATTTCATAGTAAGCAAAAATACTTATAATAATCAAAACCCCACTGAGAATTGCAAAAAAAGTGTCATAACTGTAATAATTTTTCAAATTTAATCTCCCTACTCTTTGATTGGATTTTCAGGTTACTCCATGTTATACAACATACTTAATAACTTTAATATTAATTGAAAGGTTCACCGTATTTGTTCGCATTTGGATTACCTTTGCCTAATAATAGCCATAAGAAGTAGAATGGGATTAATTGAAACCATCCACTATGTCCTAAATCATGACAGCGTTTGGCTCCTTGTGCAAAGAATATCCAATACATTGGAATAAGTAACACTAAAAAAATAAGGGAATAAATAGCTATAAAAGTTTCATCTTTTATAACCTCCAAAGGAAATGAAATTAACCAAATTGCTAGATAAACCGTACAATATTCAGATCGACCTATGCGTCCTTTGAATGAGAATAATTTGCTAATTGAATTTTGTTTTTCCATATCTTTATATTTTAATAAGTGAACAATCAAACACAAAAAAAGCGAGAACTTAACTTTCTCGCTAATTGTAGGTATTTTGGCGTAACCTTGTAAGTACGATAAGTCAAGCCCACGCTGTATATACAACAATGGGCATTTTTTAACCTATCCTTTCACTTACTTCAAATTCGCCAAAATTTTACAATTAGAAAGAATAAAGCAAAAATGCTTTAACAAAACCACCTGAGAACGCTACTCAGTGTATTCATTCGCAAAGGTAAAGATTATTTCTGAATTACACAAGTATTTCAATCAAAAAAAAATCTCACCACCACCTACCCTAACTATAACATATTATAAATATACTATATAGCAATTTCTAATATACATACTCATAACTCTTTATTCCGTGCTACTTAATCTAGAAATGTCAATCTACTAAGGCATAAATTGCTTAAAAATTACTATTAGTAGAAAAACAAAAACACTTGATTTTCATTTCAAAACACCCCCAAACAATCACGTTAAACATTTGGATATTCAACATAAATGTTGTATCTTTGCATAACGAAATGCCTTATATAATATGGAAGATTATAGCGAATATCTCATACAAGGTGAGCCCGATAAACGCGACAGAGTGCGCAATTGGATGGCCGCAATTGGACTTCAAGATGTAGATGGATTGACCCCATCCAATTACATGTTGGAGATAGTGCGTCGTAATATTGAAGGTGAAATCACTATTGATGAAGTTAGCCAATTGGTTGATGAATATTATACTACCAAAGAAGGTTTAAAACAAGAAGCTCGTACCTTAGAAGCTGATAAAGTCGCAGTGCGTATAGCTCAACTTTTATCTCACCAAACATTCGGTTTAGGTTCTAACTACCTCGCACTTATTCATCGCACATTATTTGAAGGTATTTATAAGTTTGCGGGTACATACCGTGATTACAACATCAGCAAACAAGAATTAGTTCTGAAAGGAGAAAGTGTCCGTTACGAACATGCCTCTTTGATTTTGCCCACATTGACATATGAGTTCGAACAAGAAGATAAGTTTTCTTATAAGAACCTTACGATGGAAGAGATGGTGAAACATATAAGTCGCTTCATTGCTAATGTATGGCAGGTGCATCCTTTTGGAGAAGGCAATACCCGAACAACTGCTGTATTTACCATTCAGTATCTAAAGCATCTTGGATTTAAAGTGACAAATGAAGTCTTTGCAAATAATTCAAAGTATTTCCGCAATGCACTTGTCAGAGCCAATTACTCAAACATCCAATTAGGCATTAAGGAAACAACCGAATATTTGGAACGCTTCTTCCGAAACCTCTTAATGGGAGAAAATAATGAACTGAAAAGCCGATATATGATTATTGGCACTTCATGGAATGAAGCCAATAGTACCCAAGAAATAAACAATAGTACCCAAGAAACGAATAAAAGTACCCAAGAAACAGATAATAGTACCCAAGAAAATCATGCTAGTAACCAAAAAACAACGGCAGAACGAATAATTGAAGAAATACGCAAGCATCCTTTCACCACGAGAGATCTGCTTGCTGATGTGATAGGCATAACTCCTGATGGTATCAAAAAACAGTTGGATAAATTGAAGAAAGCTGGAAAGATTCGACATGTAGGAGCGACTAAAAAAGGTCATTGGGAAATTATTGAATAAAAAAAATCCGCCACTACATATCTGTAGTGAGCGGATTTTTCATATCGTTATTTCACCTATAAAAGTCCTTAGGTTTTAGTAGTCGAAAGTCTTTATCTTCTATGCTTTTAATTCTGATTTCTGGCTTACGCCAATGAGCAGGAAAGCCATCATTGACGCAGTTGTTGTAGACTGCCTTTATACTATGGAAGCCTTCTTCTAACACCATTTGGGCGCGCTTTGTCTGATTGCGTTTTAATTCTCCATTGTTATTGATTATTCGGATGTCATCTATCCATAGTTCTTCTAAATCGGTGGTTATGAGGTAGGTATCAGTGGAGTCTACTTTGATATAGCCTTGATAGACTTCTATCCAGGGGTTGAAATAGGTGTCGTTAGGGTCATAGATGAGTGAATCTACGAGGTCTGTTATGTCAAATTTGATGTAGTCAAGACTGTCAGTGTTATGGAAATATCCATAGGCTCTTTGACGATATAATCCATTTTGAGATAATCCTTTAGCGGCAGAATGAGGAGCTGACAATTTATTATAATAAACCTCTATAGTATCGGAATGTCTGCCATTAAAAGTTGTGAAAGACTTTAAGAATGAGGAATGAGAAATGCACAACCAATGGTCTTGAGCCTTGGCGAAAAATGCACAATTATTATCCTTCTCTGCTTCGCTATTTGCGGACACGGCATGCCGTGTCCCTACTTTTGAGTATGTATCATCAAGAGTATAATAAATGTCATAGTTGAGGGTGTTGGTCAACTCTACTTGGATGGTGTCGATGAATTCAACATATTGTGCTTGTGGGCCTTCAGGTAGAGGGATGTGGTAGTTGATGTTGCCATAATCAAGGCGTTGTTGAGCCTCTACAAGACGTTCTGTGAAGTTTTGATAATCACGGTAATGGGTTGACCAAAGGACTTCTGAGAGTGCCAACAATCGAGGATATATCATATATTCTGCCTGCTTGTAATCAGGCATATATTCTGCCCAAAGATTAGCTTGTCCACCAAGTATTTTATCTCTCTGTCCTACCTCTATTTCATATGATATTGGTTCCCAATTATATACTTTATGGAGTGGGAGGAATCCGCTTTGTGCCATTGGTTCGAAGAGTTTTGAGCCTTGATAATGGTCGAAATAACAAACATCCCAAGGAGTCATGATGACTTGATTGCCTTGATTTGCAGCCTTTATGCCTCCTTTTGAGCCTCGCCATGACATTACAGTGGCTGTTGGGGTAACTCCTCCATCGAGGATTTCGTCCCACCCTATCATTTTACGCCCTAGTTTATGTAATATCTGCTCTACTCTGCGAATGAAGTAGCCATGTAATTCTGTCTCTGTTTGCAGTCCTTCGGCTTGCATACGGGCTTGACATTTAGGACACGCATGCCAAATGTTGGTAGGACATTCATCGCCCCCTATGTGTATGTATTCACTTGGGAATATGGCTGTTAGTTCGGTCAATATGTCTTCTATAAACTGAAATACAGAGTCGTTGCCTGCACATAAGAGGTGCTCTTCAACTCCCCAAGTGGTACGCACTTTGTATGGTCCGCCTGTGCAACCAAAGTGAGGATAGGCTGCTAAGGCTGCCATTGCATGACCTGGCATCTCTATTTCGGGGATGATTGTTACTCCTCGAACTGAGGCATAGGTAACTAGTTGATGTAAGTCTTCTTGTGTGAAATAGCCTCCTTTATATACCGAGCCATCTATGTTAGTGCGCTGAGTACCTATTTCAGTTAAAAGGGGATATTTCTTTACTTCGAAGGTCCAGAGTTGGTCGTCGGTTAGGTGTAGGTGGAGGGTGTTTAGTTTGAATTTGGACATCCAATCTACTTGTTTGTAGATATGCTTTAATGGCATAAAATGACGGCATGGGTCAATATGCATACCTCGATATTTGAAGCGTGGATAGTCTTCTATCACAGCAATTGGTAATGACCACTCTACTCCTTGAACTATGGTATCTGACTCTACTGCTGGGGGAAGGAGTTGCATTAAAGTCTGTAAACCATAATAGACTCCTGCTGGTGAGCCTCCAAATAGTTCGATGGCATCTGTGTATATATATAAGGTGTAACCTTCGGGGTGCTTTATTTTCTTGTCAATTTTAAGGATGATGGGGTTCTTACTGCGCTTGAGTATAGGAAGGTTTATTCCTGTCGATTCCTTGATATTTTGGGTAAACAATTCAGCTACAGGGAGTAATTCTTTTTGCTTGCAGACTACTCCACTCTGCTCCGTAAAATAGTAGCGATGCAATGGATTGACATCATACTCATAGGGATGTGGGATGACGTTGATTGCTATTACTTTAATGCAGATTGCGGAAAGCAGAATGCTGAATAATAGTAAGACTGTTTTTTTCATGTACTTGATTTTTTTAACGTAAATTATCGTAAATTACTCATAAATTATTTTTTAATTTATAGATAATTAATGGCAATCAGCGTTTAAAACTCAAACGTAAATTATCGTAAATTATAAAACAAGACAAGAAAATCCACCTCTACCAAGAGGTAGATAGTGGATTTTTATAGTGAGGAGTGAGGAGTGAGGAGTTAGGAGTTAGGAGTTAGATTACTCTTTACTAATTACTCTTTACTAATTACTCTTTACTGATTACTCTTTACTAATTACTCTTTACTAATTACTAATTACTAATTATTTTAAACTCTTGATGGGTTTTTGTAGTATACTTCGCCATCTTCGAATTCTTTAGCAGCACGAAGAGTTGGTTTTGGGAGTTGCTCGTAGTAACGAGAGATTTCAATTTGCTCACGGTTTTCAAATACTTCTTCAAGGTTATCAGAAGAAGATGCAAAGTCAGCAAGTTTTTTATCTAATTCTTGTTTTACTTCTGCACTGATTTGATTAGCACGTTTAGCAATAATACGCACTGTTTCGTAAACATTACCTACAGGTTCACACAATGCATTCATGTCGCGTGTGATTGTGTTGTTAGGAGCTGTGATTTTTTTTGCCATCTTTGATTAGTTATTAGTTACTAGTTGCTAGTTACTAGTTATTTGTTATTATTTACTATATTTTTTGCTTCTCTTAATATACGATTTGCTTCTTTGATGTGTCTGCCATCAGGGAAGGCGTTTGCATAACGATAATACTCATCTATTACTTCGCTATAACGCTCTTTCATTTTCTCGGCTACTGAGAGTGATGCTTCTTTTGCTTTGGCTTTGAGTATTATAAAGACAAGGTCATCACGATATTTTGTTTCTGGGAAGTCTCTCAAGGTGTTTTCGGCTGTGGTTACACATGCTTTGTAGTTGTTGCCACCATAGAGTCCGAGATTGTAATATAATTTTGAATTCAAATATTCTTTGTAAGCTAATTTATCTTCCATTTCAAAGAGCATTTTGCGACATTCTGCTACTTTGCTACTTTCGGGATAAACACTGATAAATTCACTAAGTGCATTGATTGCTTCGTAGGTGGCTTCTTGATCAAGACGTGCATCTGGTGAATCGAGATAATAGCAATAAGCTACTTGATAACGGGCTTCTTGAGAGTAGGTTCCTCTTGGGAAGTTACGGAGATATGCTTGAAAGTATTCTGATGCTGAATAGTAGTCTTTTTGACCCATATATGACTCTGCTAAGAGATAAAGCACCTCTTCGGCTTGAGGTGTGCCACGATAGTAAGGGACTATTTCCTCGAACATTGTTGCACTTTTTACGTACTTCTTCTCTTGAAAATAGTTCTTACCTGCTTGAAATTTCTCTTCTGGATTGGTTGATTTTTGCAATCTTACATACTCGCTACAAGAGGTTAGAAGCAGAGATAACAATATGATAGCCAGAGTGTTTTTCACTAATTAAGAATTAAGAATTAAGAATTAAGAATTAATTTTTCTATACTTATTGCAATTTATAATAATAAACATGCAAAGTTACAAATTATTTTGCTATTTACAAATATATTTTGTGTTATTTTTTTATAAAAAAAAGGTGCAGTTGTAATTGCACCCTTTTCTATTATTTTTTTGTTTATTTTTGATGTTCAAGAGCTAAAGTTCTTGTTGGTTGATTGCATACGCAGTCTGGTCCATAATATTGGATTGGACCTGGATAGAGATAGCTTGTTGTGCTGTTTGCCCATTCTTCGCGATGTGCTGCGAAGTATTTGAATGGTTCTCCATCGAGTTGTACAAGGGCTTTTTGGATAACTGGTTTCATCTCACCATGACGGCGTTCCATGTTCATCATCATTGTGATAGGTACTCCACCTGCAACCCATTCTTCGGCTGGAGCTGTAAGGTTACGCACACTTGACATATAGCCTGTTTTGCCTTCTGATATCAATACTGCTGCTGTGTATCCTAATGAGTAACAATAGTCTGCATCAAAGTTAGATGGTGTTGCACAACGACCTTCATATCCAAAGAAGTGGTTTACGGTAGAGAATTTGCCTTTGTATGTACCTGCTGCTTTGAGACGATTGAGTTTTGTTACACACATCTCTATGAGTAGTTTTTCTGTCTCAATACGTGATACTTGCACATTGCCATGAGGGTCACGATCAAGAGTCAATTGACGTGCAATTGCTACTGGAAGATCGGAATATACTCCACAGCTTTCTTCTGAGAGGCGTGAACGTACATATTCACGTTTTTCATCAGAATTGAGGAGGAGGTTGAATTCTGTGTTGTTGGCAAGGATATCATTGAGCTCGGCTATGAGTTTTTTCATTGCTGGTACAAATTCGATTACTCCTTCTGGAATAAGGATTGTACCGAAGTTGAGTCCATGGTTGGCACGATCTACTACTACTCTAACGATTGAATCAACTAATTGATTTAGTGTCATCTTTTTAGCCTCTACTTCTTCTGAAATGATACAGATGTTAGGCTGAGTTTGAAGTGCACATTCAAGCGTAATGTGAGATGCTGAACGTCCCATAAGACGGATGAAGTGCCAATATTTTTTAGCTGAATTAGCATCGCGTTGGATGTTGCCAATAAGCTCTGAGTAGACTTTACATGCTGTATCGAAACCAAACGAAGTCTCTATCATCTCATTCTTCAAGTCGCCATCAATTGTTTTTGGACAACCTATTACTTGAATTCCACACTCTTTTTGAAGATAGTATTCAGCTAATACACAAGCATTTGTATTAGAATCATCGCCACCAATAATCACAATTGCATTAATACCAAGAGCTTGACAAATCTCAATACCACGGTCGAATTGATATTTCTCTTCCAACTTAGTACGGCCTGAACCTATGATGTCAAAACCTCCTGTGTTGCGATATTCATCAACAACCTCATCTGTCAATTCAATGTATTTATGATCAACAAGACCTTGAGGACCTCCCAAGAACCCAAACAAACGATTCTTTGGATTAAGACGTTTTAGCCCATCATAAAGACCTGAAATAACATTATGACCTCCAGGAGCTTGACCTCCCGAAAGAATCACACCTACACTCACTGCAGGATATTCCTTATCTTCACCTTGTTCAAATCTAATAAGTGGCATTCCATAGGTATTAGGGAAAAGCTGTTGAATTTGTGCCTGATTAGCAACCGATTCGGTTGGTTCACCCTCTGCTAAAACAACACCTTTTTGAAGCGAAGCTGGCAGTTTAGGTTGATATGCTGCACGAGCTAATTGTAATGGACTTTTTTTCATATAATTTATACTTAAGAAACAATGCTTTTTTGAGTATGCAAAGTTAATAATTTTTTTTTATTCATACAATATGTAATCAACACAAATTGTAAAAAAGTTATTCACATTACATAAAGTATCAATAAGTTAGATAGTTATAAACAAAATTCATATTGTACTTTGTACAATTCGCAATATATAATAAATAATTACCCTTCTAAAGAGTCGTAAGCTTCGATTGATTATTACTCAAACTGTCTAAGCAACAAATATTATGCCATTATTATCAGTTAAAAAAGGTTAAAAAACAACTACAACTATTGCATAATTCAATAAATGGCATTACCTTTGCAGAAGAAAAGAATAGAAAAACAATCGCACTATCAGCCTGAGATTGGAAAATTCGACAATTAATTATTTTTACCGAGGCTAACTTCCTTTATCAATGGCGGGCTGCGCTTCTCTCACAAAGAGTTGTAACCAATAGATGGTCGGCAGATTACAAAGAGCTGGAACCCCTCAAATCCTGTTTTATGGGAATTTTTCTCAACAAATGGCAGTGCGATTTTTATAATAAAGGTGACTAATCCAAATGGATTAGTCACCTTATTTTGTTTGATTATTTGGAATCCTTGCTTGAACCTTGCTTGAGCCTTGCTGTTTTGGGAGGAGTTAGGAGTTAGGAGTGAGAAAAAATTACTAATTACTCTTTACTAATTACTCTTTACTAATTACTAATTACTAATTATTATACTCCCAAAGAAGCGCGGACTGCATCGATTTTAGCTGTGGCTTCTGCTTCACAACGAGCAAAGTCAGCACGAGATTCCATTTTACCACGCACTTCAATATAGAACTTAATCTTAGGTTCTGTACCTGAAGGACGAACTGATACTTTTGTACCATCTTCAGTGAAGTATTGTAATACATTAGATGTTGTAGGGAATGCAAGTTTAGACTCTTCGCCTGTTACTACATTACGCTCTACAAGTGTTTGATAATCTTTGATTACCACAACATTAGAACCTGCAATCTCCTTAGGAGGATTAGCACGGAAATCTTTCATCATTTGTTGAATTTCTTCAGCACCTGATTTACCCTTACGCACTACCGAAATACCCTTCTCTTTGCCATAACCAAATTGGAGATACACCTCTTGGATGAGTTCGAAGATAGACATACCATTATCTTTAGCCCAAGCTGTCATCTCAGCCATAAGAGCACAAGCCGCAACTGCATCCTTATCACGAAGGAAATCTGATGGAAGATAACCATAGCTCTCTTCTCCGCCACCAATATATTGTTCTTTACCTTCACGTTCACGAATTTCAGCCGCAATCCATTTGAAACCAGTATAACAATCCAACAATGGCGTATTATAATGATTACAAATATCCTTCATAATCTCAGTAGTAACAATAGTTTTCACCATGAATTCTTTACCTTTGAGAAGTCCGAGTTCATGACGACGACGCAAGATGTAGTAGGTGAACATCATGCAAGTTTGGTTACCGTTTACCAAAATCCATTCGCCTTTGTCATCTTTAACTGCAATACCCATACGGTCAGCATCTGGGTCAGAAGCCATAACGATGTCGGCATCAACTTCTTTGGCTTTGCGGATAGCCATATCAAGCGCTGCTGGTTCTTCTGGGTTAGGAGAAACTACTGTTGGGAAATCGCCTGAAATAACTGCTTGTTCATCAACCACAATGACATTCTCGAAGCCCATATCTTTGAGGCAACGTGGGATGAGTGTGATACCTGTACCATGGATTGGAGTGAAGATAATCTTCAAATCCTTATTGCGAGCAATGCTATCAGGAGAGAGGAAGAGAGTTTTGAGTTTTTCGAGATATACACTATCTACGTCTTCACCGATGATTTGAATAAGTTCAGGACGTGCTGTGAAGTTGATTTCTTCTGGACCTTTGATTTTCTCTACTTCTGCGATGATATTAACATCGTGAGGAGCAATGATTTGTGCACCATCGTTCCAATAGGCTTTGTAGCCATTGTATTCTTTAGGATTGTGAGAAGCAGTAAGAATAATACCACTTTGACAACCTAGATGACGGATAGCAAAAGAGATTTCTGGAGTTGGACGAAGTGCTTCGAAAAGATACACTTTTATGCCATTAGCTGAGAAGATGTTAGCTGATGTTTCAGCAAACAAGCGGCTATTGTTGCGGCAGTCATGACCAACTACAACGCTGATTTCTTGACCTGCAAATTCGCGTTTGAGATAGTTACTAAGTCCTTGTGTTGCAGCACCAACTGTATAGATATTCATACGATTAGAACCCATGCCCATAATGCCACGAAGGCCACCTGTACCAAATTCTAGGTCACGATAGAAACACTCAATAAGTTCAGTTTTGTCTTCAGCTTCAAGCATACGACGCACTTCTGCTTTGGCTTCTTCGTTATAAGCACCTGTAAGCCATTTTTCGGCTTTAGCGGTTACTTGTTGGAGTAATTCGTTGTTTTCCATAATTATATTTAATGATTAATGATTAATGATTAGTTATTAGTTATTAATTGTTAGTTATTAGTTATTAATTATATATATACGTTTATATACGTTTCTAACAATTTACTATTCACCGTCGGAACAATATAAAGACTATTCATCTCTGCCGGAATCAACACAGTCTCACCAGCTATAAGTGTAAGAAAATCATCATCCCACTTCAAAGTAACATGACCCTCTACACACGACAACAACACAAAGGAGTTGATTGGTGCTAAATCATACTCTTTAGGCTTGTCGATCTGCATCTCATTAACCTGAAAATAGGGACATTCAACAAGATTTACAATCCCATTCTGCGCTGGTTTGACTGACACTTTACGGCCTTGCCAATTATCAAAATCAATAGCTCGTTGTGCTAATTCAGTATGCAACTCTCGAAGATTACCATCAGCATCCCTACGATTATAATCATAAATACGATAAGTGATATCTGATGCTTGTTGCACTTCCATTATGAGACATCCTTTACCAATAGAATGTACCATACCTGCAGGGATAAAATATACATCACCTTTCTTGACTGGATACTTTTGCAACACCTCCTCAAGATTGCCAGTAGCCACACGCTCAATATATTCAGACTGAGAAACATAACGATTAAAACCCAAAATAATATATGCGTCATCTTCAGCATCCAACACATACCACATCTCAGTCTTACCATTCAAACCATGCACTTCTTCAGCCAATTCATCATTAGGATGCACCTGGATAGACAAATCGCGATTAGAATCTATTATCTTCAATAACAAAGGAAACTCCTCCCCATATTTCTCATAAACCCTATCACCAACTAAGTCACCCATATACACCTCAACCAAGTCTGCCAAAGTATTTTCAGCCAACCAACCATTTATCACCTCACAATCATCCCCCTCCATAGCCGAAACATCCCAACTCTCCCCCACCTTCTCAAGTCTAGGTTCATCATGACGATATATACTCTGTATCTTATCACCCCCCCAAAGCTTCTGCTTCAAAATAGGCATCAACTTCAAAGGATACAACTTATTCAATTCCAATTTCATAATTCTTTTAAGACATGAGTACAGGAGAACATGTCTTCTTGTCTTCCTGTCTAAATAACTAAATTATCCCTTAAACGCAGAAGCAGTCATTTTCAACATTGTAACCTCCATTTCTGAAAGATAACGCCACTTACCACGAGGAAGGTTTTTCTTAGTCAAACCAGCAAAATAAACACGGTCCAACTTCACAACATGATAACCCAATGCATCAAAAATACGACGCACAATACGATTCTTACCTGAATGAATTTCAAGACCAACTGTACGGAAATCACCCTCATTCACAAACGAAAGTTCATCTGCTTTGATTTCGCCATCTTCAAGAACAATACCCGACAAAATCTTTGCAAAATCATCATCCTGAAGATCACGATCCAGAGTCACTTGATAAATCTTCTTTTTATTAAATTTAGGGTGTGTCAACTTTGTTGTCAAATCACCATCGTTAGTAATCAACAACACACCAGTAGTATTTCTATCCAAACGACCAACTGGATAAACACGCTCAGAACATGCATTCTTCACCAAATCCAACACTGTCTTACGTGCATGAGTATCCTCAACAGTAGTAACTACATCCTTTGGTTTATTAAGAAGAATATAAACTTTTTTCTCACATTTCACAGGCTGATCATGAAACATAACACGATCTGTATCAGGAATTACCTTTGAACCCAATTCAGTAACAACCTCACCATTCACCGTAATCACACCAGCTGCAATATATTCATCAGCCTCACGACGAGAACAAATACCAGAATTAGCCAAGAATTTGTTCAAACGCATTGGTTGTGAATAATCAACAAACTGCTTCTTATACTCAATTTGCTTCTTTTGACTATATTTATTATTAGGATTATAACCGCCACCTTCATTGTCGCGATTAAATCTATTATTGCGGAAACCACTCTGTCCACCATTATTACGAGATTGATAACCACCTCTATTCTGTCCATCATAATTGCGATTACCACCATTACCATAAGAACGGCGTTCACCATTGTTGTAAGAACGTTCTCCTCCATTGTAAGAGCGACGTTCTCCATCCCCCTCTTGGTTGTAACGAGGTTTATATCCTCCTTGATTTTGTTTGTTATAACCACCTCTGTTATAACCGCCATCACGTCCATCTCTCGATGAATTGTTAGCTCCAGTACGAGGTCTTCTTTCTCTGTTTTCATAGCCCGAATTTCTCAATCCGTATGGCTTTTTGTCATAATTGTTTTCCATAAATAAATTAACAAATTAGTGCCACCAAAGGCATTATACTAAATATTTTGCAAAGGTACAAAAAACATTCCAAATGCACAACACAAACCATAAAATTTATTTTTCACATACATATTGTATAAATAAAAAAAAAATATTATCTTTGCACGCTATTTTACAAGCAAACACAAAATCGTTAATAATTAGTAACTAACAATTAATAACTGACTAAAAATGAACATTATTAGAACTGACATTGATGCTGTAAACGCAATGCTTACACTTCAAGTTACAGAAGCAGATTACGCTGAAAAAGTAGAAAAAGCACTCAAATCTTATCGTCAAAAAGCTAACATCCCAGGTTTCCGCCCAGGTATGGCTCCAATGGGTCTTGTTAAAAAAATGTATGGCCGTGGTGTAAAAGCAGATGAACTCAACCGCCTCCTCCAAGAAGAACTTTACAAATATATCGCTGATAACAAACTTGACATTCTTGGCGAACCTCTTCCTAACAAAGAAGACGAAGAACGTAACATCGATTTTGATGCAGAAAAAGACTTTGAATTCAAATTTGACATTGCACTTGCTCCTGAATTCGAAGCAACAATGAACAAAAAAGACAGCATCAAATACTACAACATCACTATCTCTGACGAAATGGTAGATGCTCAAGTAAAACAATATGCTGCTCGCTTTGGTTCTTACACTCAAGTAGAAGAAGCTCAAGACGCTAAAGATATGCTCAAAGGTACTATGCTCCAACTCGATGCTGAAGGCAATGTAATTGAAGGTGGTATCCGAGTAGAAGATGCTGTCCTCTCTTCTGCTTACATCAAAGATGACGAACAAAAAGCTATCTTTGCTAATGCAAAAGTAAATAGTGTAGTTCGCTTCAACCCACGCAAAGCATTTGAAAACGAAGCAGAAATCTCTTCTATGCTCAAAATCAATAAAGAAGAAGCTGCTGAAATCAACTGCGACTTCCAATACGAAATCCTCTCAATCACTCACTACGAAGAGTCTGCCCTTGACCAATCTCTCTTTGACAAAGTATATGGCGAAGGCAACGTAAAATCAGAAGAAGAATTCCGTAACAAAGTAGCAGAAGGCATCAAAGAATCTTACAAAGAAGACTCTGAATACAAATTCGGCATTGATGCAAAAGAACACTTCACTAAAAAACTCGACAAACTCACATTCCCAGTTGAATTCTTGAAACGTTGGGTACTCGCTACAAACCCTAACATGACTGAAGAAACTGTAGAAAAAGACTTCAACCTCATGCTCGAAGACCTCAAATGGTACCTCTTCAAAAACAAAGTAGTGAAAGCTAACGACATCAAAGTAGAACGCGAAGACATCAACCTTTTTGCACGTCGCATGGCTAAAATCCAATTCGCTCAATACGGCATGACATCAGTGCCAGACGACATCCTCGACAACTATGCAAAAGAAATGTTGAGCAAAAAAGACACTGTACAAAACATGGCAGAAAAAGCTCTCGAAGACAAAGTATTTGCAGTAATCCGCAATAGCGTTAAAGTTGTTGACACTGACATCACAGTAGAAGACTTCAACAAACTTTTCGAATAATTAACCCAATAATTATCAATCACAAAGAGACAAGAGGAGCAATCCTCTTGTCTCTTTTTATAAGAATAATTTTGTACTCATAATAAAAATTCTTACCTTTGCAGTTAAATTGATGCATAATTATATAATAAGGTAAAACCCGAAGAACAATCATAAACCGAAGGTCACTACCAACAGAAGTAATTATGCATTGTGAATTATGTATTGTGAATTAAAAAAATATGCAACCTTTAGCAGAACGACTACGTCCACGCTCCTTAGATGACTATATCGGCCAATCTCATTTAGTTGGCAAAGATGCCATTCTTCGCCAAATGATTGAAAGTGGCAATATTTCATCATTCATTCTATGGGGACCTCCAGGTGTTGGCAAAACATCATTAGCTCGAATCATTGCCAATGTCCTAGAACGCCCTTTTTTCACACTAAGTGCCGTAACTTCAGGAGTAAAAGATGTAAGAGAGGTAATCGACAAAGCCAAACAATCAACATTCTTCACACAAGCCAACCCAATCCTATTCATAGACGAAATCCACCGATTCAGCAAATCACAACAAGACTCATTATTAGGAGCAGTCGAAAACGGTACAGTCACACTAATTGGTGCTACAACCGAAAATCCATCATTCGAAGTCATCTCACCTCTACTTTCACGATGTCAAGTCTATGTACTAAAATCACTCGAAGTAGAAGACATGAAAAGACTGATAGAAAGAGCCTTTGCTACAGACATAGAACTAAGCAAACGCGAGATAGACATGCAAGAAATGGAGGCTTTATACAGATTTGCCGGAGGAGATGCACGCAAACTGCTCAACATCATAGAAATACTACATAATGCCCAACCCCAAGGCAAACTCATAATAAACAACAACATCGTAACTGCACGCCTACAACAAAACCCATTAGCCTATGACAAAAATGGAGAATTACACTACGATATAATTTCAGCTTTCATAAAAAGTATCCGTGGCTCAGACCCCGATGCAGCAATATATTGGTTAGCACGCATGATAGCAGCAGGCGAAGATCCTAAATTCATTGCCAGACGATTAGTAATCTCAGCATCCGAAGACATAGGACTAGCCAACCCAAACGCACTACTACTAGCCAACGCCTGCTTCGACACCATACACAAAATAGGATGGCCAGAAGGCAGAATACCACTAGCCGAAACAACAATATACCTAGCAACATCACCAAAAAGCAACTCAGCCTACAACGCAATAAACACAGCATTAGAACTAGTCGAAAAAACAGGCAATCTACCTGTACCACTGCATTTACGCAATGCTCCAACTAAGTTATTAAAGGAATTAAATTATGGCAAAGAATATCAATATGCACATGATTTCCCCAACCACTTCGTAGCCCAACAATACATGCCAGACGCACTACAAAACACAACACTCTGGCAAGCACAACCAAACCCCTCTGAAAACAAAATGGACGAACTCATGAAAAAACTATGGCAAAAATAACCCACCAATAGTTATCTCCTACTTTTGCTAAAACTCTTTCTTTGTACAAAAACAAAACAGCAACCCTCAAGCAAGGCTCAAGCAACAAAAAAAATCAGCAAAATGATAAAACCCAAATTCAGAGACACCATAACAATCGTCTCAATATTCGGACTCGCAATAGCCTACATACTAGTAATTGCTATCAACAACATCATCTACGAAGACAAAATATCACTCCACTTCATGCTCAATTGCTCAGCATATGGCGCTCCTTTTGTCATCATGGCAGGTATGTTCAACCAATATTTAGTACGTTGGAGCAACAAACAACCTCTATTATTGAAACACAGACATTTAACCTCTGTATTTCAATTATTATTTGCCATATTCATTGCTGTATTCTTCACAATATTTGCATTCTTTATGTTCGACCCCACTCCGCATGAAAAATTTAGCGATACATTTAAAGAAAACTATTTCCTAATATCAATCGTTGCAGATACAATGGTAAACTGCTTTATTTTGATGTTAGCCAAGTTTATCGATCAAGAAGAGGTAGTACAACGCCAAGAACAGCATATCAAAGAAATAGAATCAGAAATATTGCGCGTTAAATATCAACAACTTAGAGCTCAAGTAAACCCACATTTCCTATTCAACTCTCTAAACATTTTAATATCACTTATAAACTCAAATCCCAACAAAGCAACTGAATTCACAAAAAAATTAGCATCAATTTATCGCTATTTATTATCAAACGACAAACAAGAGGTCGTTTTATTCTCCGAAGAACTAAAATTCACTCAACAATATGCCCAAATCTTAAACATTCGCTATGGCGAAGGCATAAAAATCAACATCCCACCTATAACAGATGTTGCAATCACATCAATGAGAATCATACCTACTGCACTACAAATCTTAATTGAAAATGCGTGCAAACACAACATCATATCTACAACAAACCCTTTAATCATCAACGTCAGCATCGACAACAACAACATAATAGTAAATAATAATTTAGCCCCTCGTCCAATACCAGCCGATTCAACAGGCTTAGGATTGAAAGGACTAAAAGAAAAATATAAAATCATTGCAAATAAAGACATAGAAATCAAACAAACTAACACAACTTTCAGTGTATCTATACCATTGCTAACTCGACAAGAAATAGGATAATTTATGAGATACTTAATTATAGAAGACGAACCACTAGCTCAAGAAGAATTAGTACGCATGCTGAAGGGACTCGACCCAAATTTTCAACTATTAGCATCAATTGAGTCAGTCAAAGAGACTGTTAATTGGTTCAACAACAACGAACAACCAGATGTCGTTTTTATGGACATCCATTTATCAGACAATATTTGTTTCGACATATTTAATAAGGTAGAAATCACAGCTCCTGTGATTTTCACCACCGCCTATGACCAATATGCAATTGAAGCATTCAAGACAAATGGCATTGCCTATTTACTCAAACCCATAGAAGAAGAAGAACTAATTAATGCACTAAAAAAATTCCGCACACTAACAAATACAAACATAGAATTAGCAACCATCCACACCCAAATACAACAACTCTCAACTCTCAACTCATACAAAGAAAGAGTTTTAGCAAAAATAGGAGATAATTACCAACATGTTATGATGCAAGATGTTGCATATTTCTACAGCGAAGATCATTACACCTTTGTTGTGACTAAAGATAAACAACGCTATATCATCAACTACACTCTTGACACGTTGGTTGAACAGATAAATCCACAACAATTCTTTCGTATTTCACGACAATTTATCGTAAATATCAATGCAATAAACAATATTTCAAAACATTTTAATGGTAGGTTAAAAATAGCAGTAAATCCCTCATTCACAGAAGACATATATGTTTCACGCAATAGAGTTCAAGCTTTTTTAGCTTGGTTAGATGGCGATACAACTGCTATTCAGTAAACAAAAACGACCATTCGGCAGAATTTACTTTCACACATTATAAATTAGTATTAACTTTGCAGTGCAAAAAACAAGTCATGCTGCGAAGTATTGCTAACAAACAAACAATTTAAGTTTTAGGTAATAATAAAAAAGGTTCTACGACGAGTTGTCGTGGGACTTTTTTTTATTAATCATGCGATTTATATAAAAATATTTTTGTATCTTTGCCACAAAAAATAAAAGACATAGGTATGATTACTTTTCCCAACGCAAAAATCAACATAGGATTAAATATAACAGAAAAAAGAGTTGATGGTTATCATAATTTAGAAACTATATTTTATCCTATCGAAGTGTGTGATACTTTGGAGTTTATAGAAGAAGAGACAAAATTCACTTGTAGTGGCTTGAATATAGATGGAGAATCGGACAATAATCTAATAATGAAAGCATACAGATTATTGAAAGAGGAGTTTGATCTACCTGCAATTAATATACACTTACACAAGGCAATACCTATGGGAGCAGGTTTAGGTGGAGGGTCAGCTGATGCTGCGTTTATGTTGAAAATGCTAAATGAAGAGTTCAATTTGGGACTTTCGCCTAATGAATTAGAAGAAAAAGCTGCCAAGTTGGGGGCTGATTGTGCTTTTTTCATCAAAAACAAACCTACTTTGGCAAAAGGTATAGGCAATGTATTTGAACCTACTACCATAAATCTATCTGGCTACCACATTGTTTTAATCAAGCCAGACGTACATGTTTCGACAGCTGAAGCATACGGAGGTTGCAAACCTCAACGTTGGACTACTCCACTAGAAGAGGCTATAAAACGCCCTATCTCTGAATGGAAAGACTGTATATTCAACGACTTCGAAAAGACTGTATTTGTTGCACATCCCGAGTTGGCAACAATAAAAGAGATGTTATATAACAAAGGTGCTGTTTATGCTGCTATGTCTGGTTCAGGTTCGACTATATATGGTATTTTTGACAAAGAGATAGAACATAACATAACAACTGATATCCAATCAACTATCTATTATCTTACTTTGAAATAATTATGACAAATAGATTTGATTTCTATGTATATCCACGAGAAGCAGATGCTTCAAAACGCATATCGCTACAAAGCATAGGTGCATTTATACTTGATGCTGCTGGTTTAGCTGCTAAATCGCGTGGTTTTGGAATGGATTATATGCACGAACGTGGATTGGCTTGGGTTACTAGCCGATTGGCTGTAGAGATGACGGAATATCCTCGTGAATATGAAACTATTAGCATCGAAACTTGGGTGGAAGATTGTGGCTCGTTGTTTACAACACGTAATTTTTTGATATATAATGTAGAAAAAAAAGTTATCGGTCAAGCCTCTACTCTATGGTCGATGATTGATTTCAAAACTCGCAAAATGGTTGATTTATTGAAATCTACTGATTTGGCTAATCACGTGATTACTACTAAAAATGAATTATTTACGATGAATAAGCCTAAACGAGTTGATTATAAAGGTGAAAGCGAACCTACGTATATACACAAAGTGGTTGTGAGCGACATAGATATGAATCAACATGTCAATTCGATGAAATATCTGCAATGGGCTATTGACACTTTGACGCTTGACGATATAATGAATACTACAATCAAGCGTTTGGATATAAACTACTTACGAGAGGCATTATACAATCAAAATATTGCTGTATACAAAGACAATAACCGCTTCGAATTGCGAAATGAAGAAGGCGTGGCTTGTTGCAAGATACAAATAGAAATCTAATCATGGGAGATAAACGACACGATTTCGGACAACACTGCGAGTTTATGGCTCGCACATATCTTGAGCAACATGGCTATCTGATACTAGAAACTAATTGGCGTAGTGGACATAAGGAGATTGATATAATTGCAAAAGATGGTGAAACCTTGGTAATTATTGAGGTCAAAGCACGCAAAAATGAGGATTATACACTCGTCGAATATGCGGTGGATGAGAAAAAAATTAGAAATCTAATAAGAGCGGCACATAATTATATATTACTAAAAGAATTAGATTGCGATGTAAGATTTGATATTGTAACACTTATACTTGACGAGTCGGGTGAATATAGTTTAAATCATATAAAAGATGCTTTTCTGCCTGGAGTGAATGCTTGATTTTTTTTGAATTAACAAAATTATAATTTATTTACATCAAAAAACCGATGGGACGATGGTATATAACAGTCACCAAAAATCATGAAAAAACTTTTCTACTCTTTCTTTATGTTAGCTGCTATGAGCTTGACATTTGTTGCTTGTGAACAAAAAGAACCTGAACAAAAAGAAGAAGATCAAAAAGTTGAGTCAAACTGCAACTTAGATTACTTTGAAACAACTACAACAGATTTCGGTCAAGTTTATCTTATCGGAATAACTACAAATGATGTAGTTCTCACAGACAATGGATTCCAAGGCACAGGAGACTACCTCAGCTTGCAAATGTATGCAAAACCACAAGAAGACCTATTCCCTGTGGAAAATAGTTATAAAGCATATTCAATCGAAGAGATGGACGAAAACTTCGCTGAAGAAGAATTCGTAATGGGTGGAACTATTTTTGAAGGATACCCAGCTGGTACATTTATTGCTACTATTGAAAATGGTGAAAATACAGATATTTTGTTCTGCATTGGTGGTACTATTAAATTCGAAGGTAACGCAACTGATGGTGTAATTACAGCAAATCTTGACTTTGAAAGCTTCTTGACTGGTGAAACTTTCGAAAAAGAATTCATCTTTGCCGGAGAAATTGACATTGAAGTAATGAAATCTTACGCTCCAAAAAACATTAAATTTATCAAACAATAAATTAGTTTTTTCTAAAAAAAAGATAGAAATAGCACTTTTTTCTGCTGTTTCTATCTTTTTTTTATTCTCAAAATAGCACTTTCTTAACAAAACAGAGCTAAAACATCTATTTTTTACATATATAACAACACAAAACACTACAGAAAATACAAATAAATTATTTTAGAAATCAGCCACTTACAAAAAAACTTGAAAAATAATTGAAAAATAATTACAAAAATATTTGGAGGAATAAGAAAAATGTCGTAACTTTGCATCGCTTTTGAAGGAGAGATGGCAGAGTGGTCGATTGCAGCGGTCTTGAAAACCGCCGTACTGAGAGGTACCGGGGGTTCGAATCCCTCTCTCTCCGCAAG
>JAZLDO010000161.1:0-26500 GCA_045614825.1 Candidatus Aphodosoma sp.
AGCTGTACGTTCGCTCGAAACTGGTGTTTGCCACATATATCACAAAAAATTCGACGATTGGGACACCGCTCGTCTCCTCGAATATATCCGCACTGCTACCGACGACCGCCTCTATGCTATTGCTCAACTCATTCGTCTTGGTGTCGACCTCGGTATGGTGTATAATGCTACTAAAATCGACATGTTCTTCCTCGAAAAATTCAAACACATCGTTGAATTCGAAGAGGTTATTCGCAACAATCCTAACAATGTAGAAACTATCCGCGATGCTAAATTACTAGGAATCAGCGATAAATATATCGCTCAAGTGTGGGGTTGTACCGAACATGACATCTATCGCATGCGCGAAGAAAACAACATCTTCCCTGTATATAAGATGATTGATACTTGCGCAAGCGAATTTAGCTCGTATGTACCTTATTTCTACTCTACTTACGAAGCTGAAAACGAAAGCATCGTCTCTGACCGCAAAAAAATTGTAGTGCTCGGTTCGGGTCCTATCCGTATCGGTCAAGGTGTCGAATTCGACTACTCTACTGTTCACGCTATTTGGTCTATCCGCCGTGCAGGCTACGAGGCTATCATTATCAACAACAACCCAGAAACTGTTTCTACCGACTATACTACTTCTGACAAACTCTACTTCGAACCACTCACAGTGGAAGATGTGATGAATGTCATCAAACTCGAAAAACCTGAAGGTATCGTAGTGTCTCTCGGTGGTCAAACTGCCATCAACCTTGCCGAACCTTTGCATCGTCTCGGTGTGCCTATCATCGGCACCGACGTGCAAGCTATCGAAAATGCTGAGAACCGCGACTCTTTCGAAAAGATTATGACTACACTCGGCATTCCACAACCTAATGGTGAGGCTGTTACTAATATCGAAGATGGTGTAACTGTAGCTGCTCGCATCGGCTATCCTGTTCTCGTACGTCCTTCATACGTGCTCGGTGGCCGCGCTATGCAAATCGTTAACAACGAAAATGCTCTCCGCCACTACTTGCAAACTGCAGTAGAAATCAACTCTGACCAACCTGTGCTTGTTGATAAATATAGCATGGGTAAAGAGCTCGAAGTTGATGCTATCTGCGATGGTACTGATGTGTTCATTCCAGGTATCATGGAACACGTTGAGCGCACAGGTATCCACTCGGGCGACTCTATCTCGGTTTACCCTACTTTCTCTGTATCTCAAGACGTTAAAGATAAAATCCTTGACTACACTGTTCGTCTCGGTAAAGAAATTGGTATCATTGGTCTCTACAACATCCAATTCATTGCCGATGACAAAGACGATGTATATGTAATTGAGGTTAATCCACGTTCGAGCCGTACTGTGCCTTTCCTCAGCAAAGCTACTGGCTACCCTATGGCAGATATAGCTACTGAGGTTATCCTTGGCAAATCACTTAAAGAACTTGGTTACAACGACATCTATCCTGCAGAGAAAAAACGTTGGTATGTGAAAGCTCCTGCATTCTCATTCTCAAAAATCCGCGGTATCGACGCTTACCTCTCTCCTGAAATGAAATCGACTGGTGAGGCTATCGGTTACGACAGCTCACTCACTCGCGCACTCTACAAAGCGTTGCGCTCATCAGGTATGGATGTAGCTAACTATGGTACACTATTCGCTACTATCGCTGATGTTGATAAAGAGAAAGCATTGCCTCTCATCCGCCGCTTCTACAACCTTGGTTTCAACATCGAAGGTACTAAAGGTACTGCTGAATTCCTTCGCCAAAATGGTATCCGCACTCGTTATCGCGCTAAATTGTCGGAAGGTAGCGACGAAATCTTCACTGCTCTCCGTCAAGGTCACATCAACTATGTGATTAACACTATGGATATCTCGCAAGGCGACTCTACTCGCGATGGTTACGAAATCCGTCGTTGTGCAGTAGAAAACAACGTAAGTATCTTCACTTCGCTCGAAACAGTACAAGTGCTCCTCGACGTGCTCGAAGAAATCACTCTCGGTGTAAGCACTATTGATGCAGAATAAAAATAATAGACATGAAGACAAGAAGACATGAGCACTCATGTTCTCTTGTCTTTATGGCTCAAAAATAAGATACAATGCAAAAACAAGGCATATATAAAATTTTAAGCAATACACCTCTCACTAAGTCGGTATATAAAATGGTATTGGAGGGTGACACTTCGGCTATCACTGCTCCTGGTCAGTTTATCAATATCGAATTGACAGGTAAATTCCTCCGCCGTCCTATCTCAATTTGCGATTGGAACGAAACTACTATCACTATTATATATAAGGTAGTAGGCGAAGGTACTCGCCAAATGGCTGAGATGAAAGAGGGCGAAACTCTCGACATCCTCGTCGGACTTGGCAATGGTTTCAATACCAACATCGAAAAGATGAAACACCCATTGCTCGTGGGTGGTGGTGTAGGCGTGCCTCCGATGTATGGTCTCGCTAAAAAACTCCTCGCTGAAGGCAAACGCCCTACTATGATTATGGGGTTCAACACTGCCGAAGAGGTATTCTACTACGACGAATTTGTAGCACTCGGATTGGATGTGTTCGTTACAACTGTAGATGGTACAGGTGGCACAAAAGGTTTTGTTACCAACGTAATGGAACAAAATGGTATTCTCTACGACTACCTCTATTGCTGTGGCCCAGAACCTATGCTCAAAGCATTGCACCGCGGCGTTATGTCGGGTGGACAATTCTCGTTCGAAGAACGTATGGGTTGTGGTTTCGGTGCCTGCATGGGTTGCTCTTGCAAAACACTCACAGGTTACAAACGCATCTGCAAAGATGGCCCTATAATGTATAAAGAGGAAATTACTTTTGAGTAAGATTTTTTCGTTAATAACTAATCACTACTAACAAATCACTATTAATGAAAGATTTATCAGTAAATTTAAGTGGTCTTATTCTTGACAACCCTATCGTACCTGCATCAGGTACATTCGGTTTCGGTCGTGAATTTGCCGAATATTACGATATAAACATTCTTGGTTCATTTTCGTTCAAAGGAACAACTAAAGATGCTCGCTTTGGCAACCCTACTCCACGTATCGCCGAGTGTGGTGCAAGTGGTATGATTAATGCCGTTGGTTTGCAAAATCCTGGAATTGATGCAGTAATCAATCGCGAATTGCCTGAACTCAAAAAGATATTCCACAAACCTGTAATTGCCAACATCAGTGGTTTCTCTATCGAAGAGTATGCCTACTGCTGCGAGCGTATCGACAAAGAGGAACAAGTGGGTATTATCGAAGTAAACGTAAGTTGTCCTAACGTGCGTCATGGCGGTATGTCGTTCGGCACATCGCCTGAAGCTGCAGCCGAAGTAACTCGCGCAGTGAAAGCAGTTACAACAAAACCTGTTTATATCAAATTATCGCCTAACGTGACCGACATCGTGGCTATTGCCAAAGCATGCGAAGAGGCTGGTGCCGATGGCATCTGCCTTATCAACACTATGCTCGGCATGCGTATCGACATTGCTCGCCGTCGTCCTGTAATTGCCAACGTGATGGGTGGATTCTCAGGTCCAAGCATTTTCCCTGTAGCTGTGCGTATGGTCAACCAAGTGTCGAAAGCATGTAACATCCCAGTGATGGGTTGTGGTGGTGTGAGCTCTGCCCGCGACGTGATTGAAATGATGATGGCTGGTGCTACTGCCGTACAAGTGGGCGCAATGAACCTCAAAAATCCTTATATCTGCAAAGAAATAATCGAAGAGTTGCCACGCGTAATGGAAGAGCTCAAAATTGATAGACTTTCGGATATCATCGGAATTGTTTAAAAAGTCAACAGACAACGGTCTACAGTCAACAGACAATGTTACAACAACTATAACAAATCAAATTACTAAAAAATATGAACCGTGATGTAATCATAGCTTGCGACTTCTCGAGCGCAGCTGAAACTTATGCTTTTTTGGATAAATTCCAAGACGAAAAACCTTTCGTAAAAATCGGTATGGAACTTTTCTATGCCGAAGGTCCTGCTATCGTGCGCGAAATCAAACGCCGCGGTCACCGCATTTTCCTCGACCTCAAACTCCACGATATACCTAATACAGTGAAAAAATCTATGTCGGTACTCTCACGCCTCGATGTAGATATGTGTAACCTCCACGCTGCAGGTACTATCGAAATGATGAAAGCTGCCCTAGAAGGTCTTACTCGTCCTGACGGCACTCGTCCTTTGCTCATCGCCGTTACTCAACTCACATCTACAAGCGAAGAACGTATGCGCAACGACTTGCTCATCGACCACAATATCAACGACGTAGTAGTTCACTATGCTAAAAATGCAAAAGTAGCTGGTCTTGACGGTGTTGTATGTTCACCACTCGAAGCTGGCATCGTGAAAGAGGCTTGTGGCACTGAATTTATGACAGTGACACCTGGCATCCGTTTTGCTCTTGGCGAAGTTGGCCACCAAGTGCGTATCACTACTCCTGAACGTGCACGCGAAATCGGTACTGACTACATCGTTGTAGGCCGCCCTATCACTGCTGCCGCTGACCCAGTTGCTGCATACCGTCGTTGCATGACTGAATTTGCATATTAATAATTTTCTTAACATAAGTACAAAAATCTATTTATTGGGTAACTATTTATAGCAATTATTTTCTATTTCAGTGAGAAATAATTGATTTTTCAAGCACATGCTCTTAATTGTAACAATATTTAATTACAAGGTATGTACTTAAAAAGAAAAAGTTGCATACTCTTGTTAGAGTTCTAATCTAACCAATAACATCTAATCCACAAAAAGAAAATATGTACTTCTGTTTAAAATAAATACTAACTAATAATCTCTCAAAAAAAATGGAAAAACAAATAGCAAAAGATCTTCTTTCAATTCAAGCAGTATTCCTTCGTCCAGAACAACCTTTCACTTGGGCAAGTGGTATCAAAAGTCCTATCTACTGCGACAACCGCCTCACTCTTACATCAGTTGAAGTACGTAACCACGTAGAAGCTGGTTTGGCTGAAATCGTTCGCACTAAATTCCCTGAAGCTGAAGTTCTCATGGGTACATCAACTGCTGGTATCGCCCACGCTGCTATCACTGCTACTATCCTCAACATGCCAATGGGTTATGTTCGTTCAGGTGCTAAAGACCACGGCCGTGGCAACCAAATCGAAGGTCGTCTTGAAAAAGGTCAAAAAGTAGTTGTTATCGAAGACCTTATCTCTACTGGCGGTAGCTGTATCGAAGTAGTGAACGTGCTCCGCGGAGCTGGTGCTGAAGTGCTTGGCGTAGCAAGTATCTTCACTTATGGCATGAAAAAAGGTCTCGATCGTATGGCCGAAGCTAACGTTATCAACTACAGCCTCTCTAACCTCGACACTCTTGTAGAAGTTGCTGCCGAAGAAGGTTATATCAAACCAGAAGACAAAGAACGTCTTATCAAATTCCGCAACAATCCATCTGACGAATCTTGGATGAAATAATAATTCAATTCATAATTCATAATGCATAATTCATAATTAAAATTACTCACAAAAAAATTATGAATTTGTGCTATGACCGAATGGTTACAATTATGAATTGTGAATTATGCATTGTGAATTAATTTATGCGTCACTTAATAGATCCTACCGATTTCTCGGTTGAAGAAATCGAACAATTGATGCTTCGTGCATTAGATATTATTGACAATCGCGAGAAGTATGCCGATGCTTGTCGTGGCAAAAAATTGGCTACTCTATTCTATGAGCCTAGTACTCGCACGCGTTTGAGTTTCACAGCTGCTATGATGGAGTTGGGCGGCAATGTACTCGGTTTTTCGGATGCTGCAAGTTCGTCGGTTAGTAAGGGTGAAACTGTGGCCGACACAGCTCGCGTGATATCTCAATTTGCCGATATCATCGCTATGCGCCACCCTAAAGAGGGCGCACCATTCATTGCATCGCAATATGCATCTATCCCAGTAATTAATGCTGGCGATGGCGGTCATAGCCACCCTACGCAAACACTCACCGACCTACTCACTATCCGCCGCGAACTTGGTCGTTTCGACCACCTCACAGTCGGCGTTTGTGGCGACTTGAAATATGGTCGCACTGTGCACTCGCTCATCAAGGCTATGGGCAGATACGAAGGTGTCAAATTCGTACTTATTGCGCCTGACGAACTCCGTTTGCCTGACTATATCAAACACGATGTATGCGATGCTAATGGTTTGGAATATATAGAGGTAAACACTCTCGAAGAGGCTATGCCAATGGTGGATGTGTTGTATATGACTCGCGTGCAACAAGAGCGTTTTGAGGATAAGGCTCAATACGAACGCCTAAAAGATAGTTTCATTCTTGACACTGAAAAGATGGCGTTGAGCAAAAAGGATATGATTGTCTTACACCCACTACCACGCGTGAACGAAATCACTCCAGAGGTTGACAACGACCCTCGCGCTGCTTATTTCCGCCAAGTAGAAAACGGAAAATTCGTGCGTATGTCGCTCATCTATACGCTTCTCGAATGGAAAAATCAAGAGGGCAAAAAGTGTGAAGTAGAACTCATCGAAGGTGGTAAGTGCTCTAATCATCGCTGCATCACAACAATTGAACCTGCAAAAAACCTCTATTACAAGGGAGAAAACGACATTTGGCGTTGCATATATTGCGAACATGAAAAAATATAAGCCACAAAAAGTGTAAAATATTATTAATTAAATAAAAAAGGAGACTAAACTAAAAAGTCTCCTTTTTTATTTCAAATATTTTTTGTACCTTTGTAATCGTAAAATGAATAAAAATACCATATAATGAAATCATTAAAAACACTCCTTTTAGTCCTATTCGTCACACTAACGCCAACTTGTTTTGCTGCAAACATTATTCCTAATAATGAAGGTATTAACCTCTATTACATCTTCAATGAAGATAACAAATTAGCAACACTACAACCTTCGGAAGGTGAAGCCTATAAAGGTATTATAACCATACCAGAACAAGTAACTTTTGAAGGTAAAATTTATGAAGTAGCCATAATCGCTAATGAAGCATTCAAAGATTGTAAAGATTTAACTGAAATATCAATACCTAAAACAATAACAAAAATTGGAGGTCACGCATTCAAAGGTTGCGACAATCTTCGCACTGTAAACTACAATGCTAACAATTGCGTTTCGGCCGCTGATGTTAAAGGAAAATCTGTATCATCTGCTTTTGAAGATTGCAAAGGAATTACTACTGTAAATTTCGGTGGCGATGTAGTTATCATTCCAGAGTATCTATTCTGGGGTTGCACTGGATTGACTGAAATAACTATTCCTGAAAATGTACAACAAATTGGAGGTGCTGCATTTATTGATTGTAGTGCTATTAGCAAAATTACAATCAATGCTATCAAATGCATACGCATGAGTTCTGATAATAACCGCCCTGCTTTTGTAGGTGCTCCTATTACTACTGTAGAGTTTGGACCATTTGCTACAACTATTCCTGACTTTGCGTTCTACGGTTGCAAAACTTTGACTTCAGTAACTATTCCTGAAACGATTACAGCCATCGGTGGTGCAGCATTTCAAAATTGTCCAAATCTAACAACTGTAATTTTCAATGCCCGCAATTGTACTGTAGCGCATACAATATTGGGGGACAATGTAACACCAGCATTTAATAATGAAGCTATTACTCGTGTTGAATTCGGCCCTGAAGTAAGAAATATTCCTAACTATATCTTTTGGGGCTGTAAAGGCATTACTGACGTAACTTTCGGACCTAATATCGAAACTATCGGTCAATCTGCATTCTATGGATGTACTTCACTCAATAATATTGTAATTCCAGAAGGAGTTACTTCAATTGGTGGTCGCGCTTTTGCAAATTGCAAATCACTTAACACAGTAACATTCAACGCCGTAAACTGCGTTAATATGGTTACGATGGAGAATAATATACCAATGCCAGCATTTGAAAATAATGCTTTAAGTGCGGTTAATTTTGGTAATCGCGTGGAATTTATTCCAGACTATGCTTTCTCTAATTGCCCTAACTTAAAAACTTTCACCATTCCAACGTCTGTACGCCATATTGGCTACAAAGCTTTCTTCGGATGCAAATCATTACAATCTGTAACTATACCTAAAGGAGTTACTTCAATTGGTGGTTTAGCTTTTGCCGAATGCAATAGTTTAGTCGATATCGTATTTAATGCTACTCATTGCACTGGAGCATCTAAAATTGAAAATAATCAAACTTTTTCCGCTTTCCATAATTCAAAATCAATCAAAAATGTAACTATTGGCAATAATGTTGAAATATTACCTGATTATCTATTGCTTGGTTGCACAAGCCTCAATACTATCAATATACCGCAAAAAGTAAAAACAATTGGCAATAACACATTTGCAGGTTGTATTAATCTAACTACAATCAACTATGATTCTGAGCGTTGCGAAGAAACTTTGGCTTTCAATGGTTGCGCAGTTATAAATCTCACCATCGGCAATAACGTAAAATCTATTCCGAATTTTGCATTTACTGATTGCATTCGTCTCAACGACTTTATATTACCCACTTCGGTAGAAAACATCGGTAAATATGCATTCAAAGGTTGTGCTAATATCAAAAAAATTACCCTTCCTGAACAACTAAAAACTATCGAAGGTGGCGCATTTGAGGATTGTGGCAACCTTCGCGAGGTATATTTCAATGCGATTGATTGTAAAGCAATTGTAGAATACAACGACAATGATCTAAAACAAGATAATTTTTCAATATTAGACGAGTTGACCAACCCCGAAAAATACAAAGACTCTCAACTCTCAACTCTCAATTCTTTATTATTCCTATATTTCACAATACAAGCATCCGCAAAGTGATTCTTGGTCCAAAAGTTGAAACTATTTCAGATTATATGTTCTACCAATGCCACGACATAGAAGAGGCAACATTCAATAAAACATTAATATCTATTGGCAAATTTGCTTTCTATGAAGCCCGTTCGCTTAAATACATCTACCTACCCGAAACATTAGAAACTCTCGGTGGTGCTTCTTTTGGCGAATGTGAATTATTAGCAACAATCGACTTTAATGCTATCAATTGTACATCAGCTTCAACTATCGAAGGCGACAGCGTGCTATATCCCTTTATTGGCGATAACGAAATCTTCACAATAAATATAGGTAAAAAAGTTACATCACTACCTGAAGGTATTTTCTACAACTGTCAATACCTTACTGAAGTTGCTATCACTAAAAATATTACATCGCTCGGTGGCTTGGCATTCGGTAATTGTCCTGAACTCGCAATCGTATATTTCGATGCTACCGAATGTCCTAACGCTCATAGCACTATCAAAGGCAAAAACTATGGTCCGTTTGAAGGCTGTAACAACTTATTAGAAGCAAGCATTAGTTCAAAAATCAATACACTTCCTGACTACCTCTTCTCTGGATGCGCTGGATTAAAAAAAATAGAATTACCTAAAAAAATTACTCGCATTGGCGACTATGCTTTCCGTGGCTGTCTTGGCTTGAAAAAAATTATCATCCCTGAAACGGTAGAGACAATTGGCGAAGGTGCATTTATGAATTCTGGACTCACTTCCGTGTCTATCCACGAATTTTTATCAGAAATCGGAGAAGGGGCTTTCGATGGTTGCAAATCTCTCGCTAAAATCGCTCTCAAAAAGAAAAATACACACTACGTAATGGTTGGCACATCACTCTATACTGCCGACAAATCTACACTCGTTGCAAAACCAGGTGGAAGATAAAAAAAGAATTGAGAATTAATAACTATTAATTAATAACTAAACAAAATGTCAATCTACTGGATTATTTTCATCGGAACTGCCATCGCTAGTTGGGCAGTACAACACTCGCTACAATCTAAATTCAAAAAATATTCACAAGTACCGGTTGTAATGAGCGGTGCAGATGTTGCACGCAAAATGTTACGCGATAACGGAATATACGATGTTCAAGTTACTTGTACCTCTGGTCATCTTACCGACCACTACAACCCACAAACAAAAGTGGTAAATCTTAGCGAAAGTGTATATAACTCATACTCAATTGCTGCAGCGGCAGTTGCTGCCCACGAATGTGGACACGCACTCCAACACGCTCACGCCTACGCACCACTTAAAATGCGTTCGGCTCTTGTTCCTGTAGTAAATTTTGCTTCACAATGGGTCACTTGGATTATCTTGGCTGGACTATTGCTTATCAACTCATTCCCTAGTCTTATGCTCCTCGGCATCGCACTCTTTGCAATGACAACATTATTCAGTTTTATCACTCTCCCTGTCGAAATCAATGCAAGCCAACGTGCTGTTAAATGGCTACTCACTGCAGGAATCACTAACGACCGTACTACTGGCATGGCAGAATCGGCTCTCCGCTCTGCCGCCTACACATATGTTGTTGCAGCTCTAAGCTCACTCGCCACACTACTCTACTATATAATGATTTATACAAACAGAAGAGACTAAAATTAATGCATCTCTCATAATTATCAACACTTTATAAAAATATTTAACGCCGAATGGCAATTGTGCATTATGCATTGTGCATTATGCATTAAAAAAAATTATGCTTTCAATAATAGTAGCTATAGATCAAAACAACGGCATCGGGAAAGACAACTCGATGCCTTGGCACTTGAGCGATGACCTTCGTCGCTTCAAAGCAATCACTATGGGACACACAGTTATCATGGGTCGCAACACATGGCTCTCGCTCCCATTCAAACCACTTAAAGGCCGCCGCAATATCGTCATATCAACCAATATGCCCGAAACCGAAGGTTGCGAAATTGCTCGTTCTATCTGCGACGCTCAAAATATGGTCGCTAACGAAGAATTAGCCTTCATCATGGGTGGTGCACGCATATATCAACAAACTATCGACATAGCCGACGAACTAATCGTAACACACATCCACAAAGCATTCGACGGCATCGACACTTATTTCCCTGCCATCGACTCTACAAAATGGGAAATAAAAGAACAATCCGAATTATTATTCGACGAAAACAGCCAACTCGAATATCAATACATTACATACCAACGTATTAAATGAGTAAGACGAGAAAAAACAAGTTCAAATACAACCTAATTCTCCTCAACGAATCAACCCTTGAGGAGGTTTTTCGTATTAAAACCTCAAAGCTAACATTCTCTTTAGCTTTAGGCATATTCACACTCGTGTCGTTTACACTATTATCAATCATAATATTTGTAACACCAATAAAACACATGTTGCCAGGATATGCCGATGTATCTGTGCGTGAAGATGTCCTAATTGAAGCTCAACGTATTGACTCTATAGAAACTCTAACACAAAACAACGAACGTCAACTCCTAATCATAAAAAACATAATTGCCGACAACATCAAAATCGACTCTATATCTACAATAGATTCCACCGAAATAGAAAAATGGAACAACCTTCCTCTAATCACAGGAACATCTGAAGCATCATTCGTCAAACAATACGAAGAAGAAAACGCCTTCAACGTAGATACTTACAACGATTATAACAACACAAAAAAAACAACTACAGTGTTCATTGCTCCCGCAATTGGTACTATAACTCAACATTTTGCGCCTAACAGTGGCAACAATGGCATAACAATCATGTGTAGCCCAAATACACCTATACTAACTCCGCAAGATGGACATATCATTCTCACCAACTATTACCCAACTCAAGGCTACTCCATAGTTATACAACACACAGATGGCTACATATCTATATTCCACCAAATTGGAGAAAAACTTTGTAACGTCGGTTCCCAAGTAAAAGTAGGCGAAGCAATCGCATTTGCTGGCTCAAAAAACAACAAACAGCAAGAATCTCTAATACAATACGAACTATGGCACAACGGATCTGCTATTAATCCAGAAGACCAAATCGTATTCTAAAATTCTCAATCTCAACACACACTCTCAGTGTGTATTCTCTTGCCCAACTCTCAAGCAAGGTGCAAGCAACCTGCAAGCAAGGAAACAGTCACAAACCGACACACACTCTCAGTGTGTATTCACGCAAAAAAAAGACAAACAAAATGAAACAATCATTAGCTATACTCGGCTCAACTGGCTCTATCGGCACACAAACCCTCGACGTAGTGCGCGAAAACCCCGACCTATTCGATGTATATGCCATCACAGCCAACAATAGCATCGACAAACTCATAGCCCAAGCCCGCGAATTCCTACCAGAAGTAGTAGTCGTAGGCAACGAAGCTCACTACAATACTCTTAAAGATGCACTCGCCGACCTACCTATCAAAGTATTCGCAGGTCGCGACGCCATAGCTCAAGTAGCTGCAATGGATGCCGTAACCACCGTCGTTACCGCAATGGTCGGCTATTCGGGACTCGCACCTACCATCGCTGCAGTCAAAGCTGGCAAACGCATCGCCCTCGCCAACAAAGAGACTCTCGTCGTAGCTGGCGACCTCATCACTCGCCTCGTTCAAGAATACCACGCAGCCATTCTCCCTGTCGATTCCGAGCACGGAGCAATATTCCAATGCCTCGTAGGCGAACACGAGCAAGAGGTCGAAAAAATCATACTCACTGCCTCTGGTGGACCATTCCGCAACTACTCGCTCGACCAACTCCGCCACGTCAAAGCTGCCGATGCTCTCAAACACCCTACTTGGAAAATGGGCGCAAAAATAACTATCGACTCGGCATCACTTATGAACAAAGGCTTTGAAGTCATCGAAGCCAAATGGCTCTTCGGACTACGCCCCGACCAAATCGACGTAGTCATCCACCCACAATCAATTATACACTCAATGGTGCAATTCCGCGATAGTAGCATTAAAGCCCAAATGGGTTTACCTGATATGCGTTTGCCTATACAATATGCACTCACCTATCCTACTCGCGTACAAGCATCTTTCGAGCGCCTCGACTTCGCCAAATGCACAAGCCTCACTTTCGAGCAACCCGACACCACTCGTTTCCGCAACCTCGCACTCGCCTTTGAAGCACTAAACCAAGGAGGCAATATGCCTTGCGTACTCAACGCAGCCAACGAAGTAGTAGTTGCAGCCTACCTCAACGACCAAATCGGCTTCCTCCAAATGAGCAATGTCATCGAACAAGTCATGTCGCGCATGGCATACATCTCGCGACCAACCTACGAAGACTACGTAGCCTGCGACCGCGAAGCTCGCATCCTCACTACAGAGTTCTTAAGATAATATTTTTGAAGACAAAAGAACAGAAGAACATCAAAATATAAATTTAATAAATTATGTTCTTATGTTATTCTGTCTTCTATAACTATAATAAAAACCAACAAAATTAATGGAAACATTTTTAATTAAAGCAGCTCAGTTAGTATTATCACTCTCAATCCTCGTATTCGTTCACGAACTCGGTCACTTCGGTTTTGCCCGCCTATTCAAAGTCCGTGTCAACAAATTCTATCTATTCTTCAACCCAAATTTCTCTATATTTAGAGCAAAAAAAATCAATGGCAAATGGCAATTCCGCTTCTTTGCCAAAAACTTGCCTGACCACGTACGCCAAGCTGTAGATGAATTTGGAGTACCTCGCACCGACAAAAAAGGTAAACCAATAATGGAACCTGCTCCTCTTAGCGAACTCGACGACAACGACTGGCGCAAACATCCCGAAACTACCGAATGGGGTATCGGATGGGTACCTCTCGGAGGTTATTGTGCAATCGATGGTATGGCCGACGAAACTACCGATGCCTCTATGCTCTCTGCCGAAGTAAAACCTTGGGAATTCCGTGCTAAACCAGCATGGCAACGTATGTTCATCATTGCAGGCGGTGTACTCATGAACTTCATCACAGCCGCTATCATCTATGCCATGATGCTCTACACTTGGGGACAAGAATACGTCCCTATGGAAAATGCATACCTTGGCTACGACTACTGCCAAACTGCACTAAACAATGGTTTCCAAAATGGCGACCGCATCATCACTATCGATGGTGATACTATCGAACAACAACAAGAGTTCATCAGCAAAGCAGTTATCGAAGGCAAACAAAATGTTGTTGTTCTCCGCAATGGCGAAGAAGTAAATATCACACTCCCGAAAGATTTCGGCGAACAAGTAATTGCTGCCAACGAAAAAGGATTACTCCAACTCCGCATTCCATACGTTATAGGCAATGTAGCAGAAGGCTCTCCTGCCCAATCTGCCGGACTTCAACCAAACGATAGCATCATCGGCATCAACGACAAACATCTCGTTGCCTATTCCGATATAGTAAAAGAACTCGACACTCTCAAAGGCGAAACTATTATAGTTGGTTTCATCCGCAACGACTCTACTATGCGTCTACCTCTCATCCTCACCGATGAAGGCAAAATGGGTATACAAATCGACCCAAATATCACTCGCTATTTCAAAACTAAAAAAATCGAATACGGATTCTTCGAATCTTTCCCTGCAGGTATCAAACAAGGATGGGAAGGTTTAGTCAATTATGTAAAACAATTCCGTCTCGTATTCACCAAAGCAGGCGCACAATCAGTTGGTGGATTTGTATCTATCGGTAGCATATTCCCAGGCACATGGAGTTGGGAGCTCTTTTGGAGTCTCACTGCCTTCTTATCTCTTGCGCTTGCATTTATGAACTTCTTACCTATTCCTGTGCTCGATGGTGGCTATTTCCTCATGCTCATCTACGAAATGGTTACAGGCCGCAAACCTAACGACCGTTTCATGGAAATAGCAGCCAACATCGGTATGTTCCTACTCCTTGCCCTCCTCATCTTTGCCAATGGCAACGACCTCATCAAACTCATAATGGGAAAATTCTAAATAATGCACAATTCACAATTTCCAATTGGTATTGCTTTGATTGTGCATTTTGCATTGAAAATATGGTCTATCTACAAGTTGAAAATCTAACCAAATCATTCGGCGATCGCCTTTTGTTCGAAAATATTAGCTTTGGTATCGACCAAGGCCAACGAGTAGCTCTCATCGCCCAAAATGGCACTGGTAAAACTACTCTACTCAACCTACTCACCGGCCGCGAATCTCAAGATAGTGGCACCATAACCTATCGCCGCGACATCCGCGTGGGTTGTCTCACCCAAGATCCCGATTTCCAGCCTGGCATGACCGTAAGCCAAGCTTGCTTTGCTTCTGACAATGACGTAGTAAAAGCCATTGCCCACTACGAAAATCTCATCGAATCACACGCCGACGACCCTACCTATAGCAACGAAATCCAACTTGCCATGGCCGACATGGACCGCCTCAATGCTTGGGACTACGAGGTGCGCATCAAGCAAATTCTCGGCAAACTCAACATCCATAATCTCGAGCAACCTGTCGAACAACTATCTGGTGGTCAACAAAAACGCCTCGCTCTTGCCAACGTGCTCATCACCGAGCCTGACCTCATTCTTCTCGATGAGCCTACCAATCACCTCGACCTCGAAATGGTCGAATGGCTTGAGGATTTTCTCAACCATTCTAAAATGACCATCCTCATGGTCACTCACGACCGCTATTTCCTCGACAATGTCTGCACCGACATCCTCGAAATCGACCAACATCAACTATTCCACTACAAAGGCAACTATAGCTACTATCTACAAAAACGCGACGAACGCATTGCCAATTTCAATGCCGAAACTGCTCGCGCTCAGAATCTATACCGCACCGAACTCGATTGGATGCGTCGCCAGCCTCAAGCGCGTGGTCACAAATCACGCTCTCGCATCGATGCTTTCTACGAAATCGAACAACGTGCCAAACAACGCATTGCAGAAAAACAGGTCTCTCTCGGTGTAAAATCTGCCTATCTCGGCTCCAAAATCTTCGAAGCTCAATATATCAGCAAAGCCTTTGGCGACTATAAAATACTCGACAATTTCTACTACAACTTCTCTCGCTATGAGAAACTTGGCATAGTAGGCAAAAATGGCACAGGCAAATCTACTTTCCTCAAGATGCTTCTTGGCGAAGTGGCTCCCGATAGTGGTCGCTTCGACATTGGCGAAACCGTAAAGTTTGCCTACTATAGTCAATCTGGCATTCAATTCAACGATGGAATGAAGGTCATCGATGCCGTGCGCCAAATAGCCGAAGAGGTCGACCTTGGTGGTGGTCGCAAAATGACTGCTACACAGTTTCTCACCCACTTCCTATTCCCACCCGAAAAACAACACGACTACATCGCCAAACTCTCGGGTGGCGAGCGTCGCCGACTATATCTATGCACCGTATTGATACGTAGTCCTAACTTTATCATTCTCGACGAACCTACCAACGACCTCGATATAGCAACACTCAACGTATTAGAAGACTACCTTATCAACTTCAAAGGTTGCGTCATAGTCGTCAGCCACGACCGCTTCTTTATGGACAAAGTAGTTGACCACTTACTCGTCTTCCAAGGCGATTGTAAAATCAAAGACTTCCCGGGCAACTACACCGACTATCGCCAATGGCGCGAACTCAAAGACGAAGAGGAACGCGAACTTGCCGAAGCAACTAAAAAAGCTTCACAATCCAACAAACCGGCTATAAATCAACAAAAAAACAACAATACCGAAGGCAAACGCAAACTCACATTCAACGAAAAACGCGAATACGAACAACTCACTCGCGACATCGAAGCTCTCGAAAAAGAGAAAACTGAATTAGAAGCTGCTCTCGCATCTGGCTCATTAGCCAATGACGAACTGATTGCCAAATCACAACGATTCCAAGAAGTAACTGACCTCCTCGACGAAAAAGAACTCCGCTGGCTCGAACTCGACGAACTAAATTAAGAAATATTAAATAAAACTATAAATATGAAAAAACATCTCACCATTCTATTGTGCATTGTGCATTGTGCATTATGCATTAATCTAAACGCTCAAGAAAAAGAGTTTCGTGCCTCTTGGGTAGCTACAGTTTGGAACATCGACTGGCCAACAACTCAAATCACAAAAGAAGGTAATGCCACCCAAATAGCTGCTCAAAAAGCAGAATTAGTGACCATTATCGAACGTGCAAAGCAAGGCAATCTCAATGCCATAATGCTCCAAGTACGCTCTCATGGTGATGCTCTCTACCAATCATCTTACGAACCATGGATGAGCGCACTAACAGGCTCTCGTGGCACCAACCCTGGCTACGACCCACTCGCATTTGCCATCGAAGAGGCTCACAAACGTGGTATCGAACTTCACGCATGGATCAATCCTTATCGCATTGGTCAATACGACATCAATGCCCCTCAAGTCAAAGACTCTTGGCGTATTGGTTCTGGTTCTACAGCATTCCTCGACCCAGGCAATCCCGATGTACGCAAATATACTCTTGATGTCATCACCGAAATCATCACTAAATACGACATTGACGGCATTATTTTCGACGACTACTTCTATAAATCAATGCCCGACAATGAGTATGCCGAAAATGAAACTCAACAAACTGCCGAAAACAACCCTTACGACTTAGACATAAACGATTGGCGTCGCGAGAATGTAAATATCCTAGTCAAATCTGTATTAGATAGCATAAAAGCTCACAAACCATATCTACGCTTCGGTATCGGACCCTTTGGCATCTACAGCACAAAAACACGCTATGTCTATAACGAAAATTACACCTCTTCCGATAAAATCACTCCAGCATCAGGCATATCAGGACAAGATGCCTACTCAAAACTATATTGCGATGCCGCAGCTTGGCTCAAACGTGGATATATCGACTACATCTCACCACAACTCTATTGGCCATCACTCTCTACAAGTCCTAATTATAACAAAGGACAAGACTACGAAACTCTCTGCAATTGGTGGGCCGACTTAGCAGACAAATATAGTCGTCCGCTCTTTACTAGCAACGATGTTGCCAAAAACGATGGAGGTAGATTTAATCCTCCAGCCGACATCACCAACCAAATTAATCTGAACCGAGAAGAGAACAAGGCTAAAGGCATAATTTTCTACAACAACTCTTATTGGCAAAATCGTAAAGGTGTGAATACCTATTTCGATAGCAACGATGAAGGTTATTTTACTTACCTCCCCGAAAACCACTTCCAAAACATCGCACTTTGGCCATCAATTTCTTGGCGTCGTGCTCCTTTAGCACCCGAATTAACCAACCTAACTCTCGATAAAAATGAACATACTCTAACTTGGGAGTGTTCAAAAGAAAATTATCGTTTTGCAATATATTGCTATGATAAGGAGCTTACTCAAAGTCAAGGTTGTACACCTGAAAATTTATTAGGAGTTACATACACAACAGAATTCAATACTCTCAAATTCAATGATCGTTACGAAGGCAAAATATGGAATGTAAAAATAGTCGATAGATATGGAAATATCTACACAGGCGCAAAAATTGGAACTAATGAACCTCAAACTCCGACTTCGACTCAAACTATCACAAAAACTATATTGCCAATCTACAACACACCTGAAGGTTTACGTATTGAACTGAACCAACGTAGCAAGGTAATAATTTACAACCTTAGCGGACAAATTGTTTATAAAAAAACTACAAATAACACAATAAATATAAACAACCTACCAAAAGGTGTTTACATTATCCAAATCGACCAACAAACTCAAAAAGTAATAATATAGTAAAGGAAACATCTACTTCTTGACTATTGACACAAAAAAAAGACTGACTCAAATTATTGAGTCAGTCTTTTTTTTGAGGTTCCTAGCAGATTCGAACTGCTGTAGACGGTTTTGCAGACCGGTGCCTAACCACTCGGCCAAGGAACCTTGCTTTTGCGAGTGCAAAGGTAGTACTTTTTATTGAAACTACCAAATATTTTGGCAATTATTTTTTCTCAGGTCTTTTACATCTACCCATATCGCTAATTAACAGCTTCTTATAGGCTTCTTCTGCTTCGTAAAGTTTGTAAATTTTCTCTGCAGACATTATTTTTTCCAACTTTTCGAGGTAGTCTGCACGTAATTGAGCAATCTTTAAAGTCTGAATTCTCACTACTTTCACTGCATTTTTGTAGTCGTCTTCTGTTGGATTTTCGCTCATTGCTTTCTTTGCTGAACGTATTTCACGGTAGCATTCACCTGTTTCTGCTTCGTTTTTTTCAAACAAAACGGCAAAAGCAGCTTTCTCTGTCTCTGTTAAATCCATTGCATCAACAAGAAAAACTAATTTCTTTGCACGCATTTGGGCAAACCACTCTGAACGATTCTTGTGAATGTCGCATTTGGGGTTGTTGCATTTTTCTTGCCCCATTACAGGGAGCGAGATTACCAATATTAGGAATAAAATTATTTTCTTCATGATAGTATTTTTACGATAATATTTTAATCTTCATCAACGAACTCTGCGTCGGCCAAAGCTACTTCGAGATGGTGTATATCCATCATTTCGAGCATTTCATCAACGTAGGTTTCTTGTGCAATTATTTCTGCAGCTTGAATGTCGACTTGTTGTTGCATATTCATCAAAGCAACACCTCCGAATAGTAGTCCGACAAAGACTGCGGCAGAAGATGCTACCAATGCTGTTAAACGACGGAAATCGATTTTACGGCCTTTTAGTTCTTCTTTAGGTTGAGCCATTTCTTCCGCCAAACGTGCATCCATACGAGCCGCAAAGTTCTCGAAATAATTTTCGGGAAGGGTAAATGGTTCTTTGTTTTTATATTCTTCAATCATAATTGTTATATCTTTGCTTATATGACCAAAAAAAATTAAAAAAGTTTAATCCTCTTCTTTAATAAATTGTTCTATTTTTTTTACTGCGATGTGATATGATGCTTTAAGAGCTCCTTCGCTTGTGCCTGTTATTTTTGCGATTTCTTCGTATTTCATATCATCGTAGTAACGCATATTAAATACGAGTCGTTGTTTTTCGGGTAATGAAAGTACTGCTCGTTGAAATTTTTTCATCATCTCGTCACCTTCGTAATAGGCATCTGCCTCCATACGAGATATCATCAGTTCTTCATAGTCGATAGATGTTGCCACATTTTTCAATCGTTGCTGCGCTAGGAATGTTAGGGTTTCATTTGTTGCTATTCGATAGAGCCATGTATATAATCCGCTGTCACCACGAAAGGAGTCGAGCGAACGCCATGCTTTTAGATATGTATTTTGCAATACGTCGTCAGCATCTTCATGCACGAGCACCATTTTGCGAATATGCCAATACAATCGACTCTGCGTCAGTCTTACCATATCTGAAAAGGCACGAGAACGAGTTTTCTCGTTCTGCAATAGTGGCACTATTTCTTGTAATTTAGTATCAGACATAAATTCGGGTTAATTATCGAGGCGCAAAGTTACAAAAAATAAATCATTTTTATAGTAATAATAATCTAAAAGATTAAAAAATTGTATTATATTTGCATAATAATTATTGAAAATATAGGATATTATGGTTTTTGAAAATATTGTATTGGCATTTGTGCTGACTTTAATTGCTGGTCTTTCGACTGGTATAGGTGGATTGATTGCTTTTTTTACAAAACGGGATAATGTGCATTTTCTAACTATTGCGTTGGGTTTTTCGGCTGGGGTTATGCTATTTGTGTCGTTTGTGGATATTTTCCCTGCTGCCATAGAGGGTTTTGAGTCGAGGTATGGTGATAGTGCGATGCTTGCTACTTGTTTGGTTTTTTTTGGTGGGATGGGTTTGATTGCGTTGATTGATTTTTTGATTCCGGAGGAGGATAATCCTCATGAGATGAATTATACAGAAGAAATAGGGAGGGAGCATGATATGACTGATACGAAGAGGTTTCATCGCATGGGCATTATGTTGGCTCTATCGATAGCTATACATAATTTTCCTGAAGGTCTTGCGACTTTTGCTGTATCTCTTAATGGTTTGGATGTGGCTTTGCCTATTGTTATTGCGATTGCTTTGCATAATATCCCTGAGGGTGTGGCTGTGGCTGTGCCTATTCATAGAGCAACGGGTAGTCGTTGGAAGGCATTACTATATTCTTTGCTTGCTGGTCTATCGGAACCTCTTGGAGCTTTGGTTGGTTTTTTGATACTTATGCCGTTTTGGAACACGATGATTGAGGCTGTTGTGTTGGGTATAACGGCTGGAATTATGGTGTATATTTCGATTGATGAGTTGCTCCCTACGTCTGAGCGTTATGGTCATCATCATTTGTCTATGATTGGTGTGGTGGCAGGGATGATGCTTATGGCAATTACACTGATTTAATTGAGAATTGAGAATTATCATTCTGTACTAAACTCTATACTCTAATCTTTAAAGTTTCCATTATGTACGACAAAAAATTTATGCTTGAAGCTATTCGCGTGGCGAATGAGAATATTGAAAATCAAGGAGGTCCTTTTGGAGCTGTAATAGTTAAAGATGGAGAAATAATCGCAGCATCAGGCAACAGTGTAACAATAGATAATGACCCAACTGCACATGCAGAAGTTAACACAATTCGCAAAGCTTGCAAACGTCTTAGTACTTTTAACCTCGAAGGATGCGAAATCTACTCGTCGTGCGAACCTTGTCCTATGTGTCTCAGCGCAATTTATTGGGCACATATTGACAAACTCTATTATGCAACAACAAAAGATGATGCAGCTTCCATCGGTTTTGATGATTCATTTATCTATCATGAATTGACTCTTAAACCAAAAGAACGTCGCGTACAAGCAGAACAACACGACCGAGACGAAGCCCTTGAACCATTCAATATATGGAAAACTAAGTTAGACAAAACAGAGTATTAACGTGAGTTAATATGACTTTATAATTCATGAAACTCATACATAATATCAATAATGGCTACTCGTTTTATTTCGAATAGCCATTATTATTTTTTTAGATTATATCAAGAATACAAAATAAATACACACTCTCATTGTGTATTGAGAATGACTGTTTGCTTGCTTGAAGGTTGCTTGAAGGTTGCTTGAGAGGAGTACACACTGTGAGTGGGTGTTTGTAAAGTACAGAGTACAGATTATAGATGATAGATGATGGGTGATGGGTGATGAATAAAACGAAATTGCGAAGTTGCAATTTCGCAACTTCGCAATTTATAAGGTTTATGATAAAGACTATTATAGTATTATTTGTTTAATACTTCGACTGCTTTGGCTACTTCGTTGAGAAGTGGTTCGACTGATACTGGTCCGCCTACGGCGTGTTGCATCCAGATATTAGGAGTGAGTCGGCCGACTGGATAGATGCGACACACCTCTTCGCCAACGACTTTGCCTTTGAATTGAGCTTCGAGTTGTGACTCAACGATATGTCCATAAGGGTAGTTTGGCAAATAGAGAGGACTATCAATCATGTGAGAATAGACTGCCAAGATGGTTGAATTTTCATGACCGAAAATAGGTGCATAGTATTTGTTCCAAATCTCTTGTGCGTTGCGGATGATAGCTTCTTTGAGTTGAGGCATTGTGGCGTTAGGATTTTCGTACAACCAGCGCCAAGTGTAGATATCGACAAGAGATACACCCATAATTTCGTAAGAGCCCCAGAAGATATCGAGCATTTGATATGCTGATGCATGAGCGTCGTTATTTACATAACCGAGCAATGGGAGGTCGCGTTTTTGGAATACGAAGGCGAGAGCTTCGGTGAATGCTGTGCTTGGCACGCCACACATCATATAGTTGTCGACGTCGTACATAGTAATAGTTTGCTCAACATTGTGGCCAAACTCGTGAACTGCAATGTTATAACCTTTATAATCCATACCATCGGCAGCGATACGAGTGCGAAGGCGCGAAATGTCGTAAGTGGCCATAGCACCCCATGCGTGACCTGCGCCGAGCGATGGGTCTACTTCGATTTTTGAGCATACTTCTTCTGCCTTTTCTTTAGTAAAGCCAAGACGTTGCATGATGTTAGGCAAATCGGCTTTGAGAGCTGATGGGTTAGGATAGAGAGAGCGAGTTTTAGCCGAGAGGTCGTCTTCGTTGATTGAACTACGAGATTTGAAACCATCGTACCAAATATCGAAAGGTTCGAGGTCGCGACCAAGGCGCGATTTGATGATTTCTGCCACTTGAGCAACTTCAGGCGATGAGATAAATTGAACGAACATCTCTTCTATCTCTTTATCAGTCACCTCCATTTGTTGATCGAACGAGCGTTGGATATAGGTAGGATAAGCAGGGCAATATTTGTCCATTGCAACTGCCGATTTGTAGATGTTATAGAGCATTTGGTAGCGAACATCAGCCTCGCGAGTGTTGTCAACAACGTTGCCTTCGGCATCTTTCACCTCGTTAGTGTAAGGATTCCAAGTGAGATCGGCATTAGAAATGACATTGGCAGGTATAGATTGGTCGATGATACGAGTCATGATTTGATAAATCATGCGTTGTTTTTCGAGACCACGACCGTCGGCATTAGCATAGTTAGACTTGAGTTCGTCGCGCAAACCCCAGTGAGTGATGAGCGCCATATTGTCGGCAAAGAGTTGCTCGCCAGCATCGTTGCGAAGGCGACCCATCATGATATTGTAGTTAGAGATATAGTTGTCGGCAGTAGAGAGTTGGTCGGCAAAGGCTTGGTTGGCATCGCCAGGGATACGAGAGCCAAACAAATCGCCAAGACGAGCGTATGCCCACTCGGTGCGAGTCCATGTTTTGCCTAATTCGTTTTTCTCATCAAGTGTATAGCTTGGGAAATTGAGAGTAACGATAAATGCTATTTTCGAAGCAAACATATCGTCAGAGAAGTGAGCAAATGGGTCGATAGCACCAAACATCTCATCGATAGCGGTATAAGGTTTGTCGCCCACTACGTGAAGAGGCATTTTGAGGTTGATGCTGATTTGGTTGTAGCGACCATACATAGTCTCGACATTGCGTTGGATGGTTTGGAACAACTCGTTGCGTTCGGCTTCAGTCGCTTTATAGTTTTCGGCACAAAATGCGATGAATTCTTCGGCAGTGCCGTCTTGGGCAGTCCAAAGTTTAGCTGCACAATTGACGCCACGATTGAGCAAATCTGCATTTACTTCGGTGTTTTGAGACTCGACAGCTTTGATTGCAGCTTCGATGTCCGACTGTTTTAATGATGACATAGTGTCGGTTGTTTGAGTTTTGTTGCAACATGCAGAGAATAGAACTGCGATGATTGCAAGAAGGGTAAATAATTTTTTCATGATATTATTATTTTAAAAGACAAAAGGACATAATAACATAAAGATTTTGTTCTTTTGTTATTATGTCGCTTTATAAATTATTTTTGGAAGCACTCGAGGCGTTTGATTACGGCAAATACAAACCAGTCAGGGAGGTGCTTGATGATTGGCACAAAGAGGTGATTGATGAAACCAGGCATGCATTGTTTTTTACCTTTAAACATAGCCTTTAAGGCTTTCTTAACCAATTTTTCAGGGCGAAGGCTTACGCCAATACCTACTGCGATTTTACGCCAATAGTCGCTCAAGCCATAAAGGCCGGTATCGACAGCACCAGGGCAAATGGCAGTGACGGTGACGCCAAGCGGTTTGAGTTCGTACCACAACGAGCGAGAGAAGTTGAGGATGAACGACTTGGTAGAGTTGTAGACATTGATGCCAGGCATAGTCATCCAAGCCGACATAGAGCTCATATTGAGGATATAGCCATGACCACGCTCAGCCATATCGGCACCAAAGACTTGACACATGTGAGCCACAGTTTTGACATGGAGGTCAAGCATTACGTCAACACGCTTCTTGGCTGTCTTGATAATTGGGTTGAAGAAGAAGACGCCAGCGTTGTTGATAAGCACTTCAATTTCGATATTGCGCTCTTTGCAGAATTGCAAGAGTTTTTCGGCTGCCATCTCGTCGGTGAGGTCCATAAAGATTGGATGAGCTGTGACTGAGAAATCTTTTGCAATATCTTCGGCAGCTTGTTTTATTTCGTTTTCTTGATTCGATACAATCACTAAATCATATCCACGGCTCGCAAGTTCGCGAGCATACATAAGTCCGATACCCGAACTTGCTCCTGTTACTAATGCAAACATTATAGTTGAGAGTTAAGAGTTGAGAGTTGAGAGTTGAGAGTTGAGAGTTGAATACCCCTCCGCCCGTTGGGCACCTCCCCTAAAACAGGGGAGGAATAGAAGGTTCCATGCTTTTGATGCATTGTCCTTACTCCCTATTCATTATTCCTTGTTCCTTAATTTATAGTTCAGCTTCGGCTTTGGCGATTTCTTTTTGGATTTTTTTAGGGAGGTTGACGACGCAATGGTGGCAACGCATCTCTTTGGTGTACATACGACCGATGCAGTAGTTAGAGTGTTTGCAACCACTACGATAAGTTTCGTCGGAAGCAGCAAGTTTGTTGACAAAGTCGGTATCATGCACCAAAGCACGAGCCATTTGAAGAAGTTCGAAACCTTCGCCAAGCACCTCATCCATCTTAGCACGACTCACCAAACCACCAACATAGATGAGAGAACATTTGAGTTCGGCACGGAATTTTTTAGCATCTTCGAGGAAATAAGCCTCTTTGAATGGCACAGTAGGAATCATGATACGACCTACGAGACGAAGAGCCGCTTTGAGCCACCAGAATTTAGCCATATCCATATAGTAAGCCAAAGTTTTGATAGGCATAGCACCACGCATAACTGCCATAGGGGCTTTGCTCACGAAACCAGCAGAGAGGACAATACCATGAACGCCTGCAGCTTCGATTTCTTTTGCAATCTGAATTGACTCAGGTATTTGGATACCACTCTTGAACCCGTCGTACATATTGTGTTTAACAACCACAGCCATATCGTCGCCAGCGCAACGCATAACTTCGGCAAGCACAAGTTTCATGAAACGCATACGATTTTCGAGCGAACCACCAAATTTATCCTTACGTTTATTCACGTATGGCGAGAGAAATTGAGAGATAAGATAGCCGTGACCAGCATGGATTTCGACGCAATCGAAACCAGCCTCGCGACACATATTAACCGCACGACCAAAGTCTTTTACGAGTTCCATGATTTCGGCTTCTTTCAAACCACGCACAAGAGTAGGCGAATAGAGGTTGAAACCAGAAGATGGACCAACAGGCATACAACCACAAGTGTAGTAATGAGTCATATTGCCACAGTGACCGAGCTGAATGCTGGCTTTTGCGCCTTCGGCATGGATGCCATCGGTGAGGCGTTTAAGCTCAGGAATAATCTCTTCGCGCATCCAGAGTTGACCATCGAAACTAACACCACTGCGATTGACAGCACAATAGGCAACAGTAGTCATACCCACACCACCACGAGCCACAGCAGTATGATAATTATATAAATCCTCAGAAGGACGATTGTTGTAAGCCATATTCTCGAACGCAGCTGAACGGATAGTGCGGTTGCGAAGCGTGATAGGGCCTAATTGATAAGGAGTAAAAAGATTTGAATTCATAATTATTTTTTTATCGTAACAGAAGTACAAATTCTTTTTTTAGGCTTACAAATTATAAGTTGTATTTTTAAATACAATAAGGATAAATAGTTCTTTCAAGTACATGCCCTAAATCATAACAATTAGTAATTAATCACAAGGCTTATACTTAAAAAAATTAAACCCTCAAAATCTATTAATTAAATTTG
>JAZLDO010000162.1:0-13197 GCA_045614825.1 Candidatus Aphodosoma sp.
CCACATGGCACTGTCACAGGAATATTTTTAGATACATTGTTGAATGTATTTGCTCCTCCTATTGCTGGAGGTATTGTTGCTTCAATATTTATAGAAGTAAGACCAGAGCAAATAGAAAATGCATAATCTCCAATAGAAGTAACGCTATTAGGGATTGTGATAGATCTTAGAGCTTTGCAAGAAGAAAATGCAGCATATCCAATATAAGTAACGCTATTAGGGATTGTGATAGAGGTTAGAGATGAGCACCTAGAAAATGCCATTTCTCCAATAGAAGTAACGCTATTAGGGATTGAGATAGATGTTAGAGATGAGCAATCTAAAAATGCATAATCTCCAATAGAAGTTACGCTATTAGGGATTGCGATAGATGTTTTACCACCTGGGTAACAAATTAGAATTGTTACATCTTTATCATATAATACTCCATCGATAGATGCATAATTTGGATTGTTTGCATCTACTTCAATTGATGTTAGAGATGAGCAATTAGAAAATGTATAATCTTCTCCAATAGAAGTAACGCTATTAGGGATTGTGATAGAAGTTAGAGATAAGCAATTAGAAAATGCCCAATTTCCAATAGAAGTAACACCATTAGGGATTGTGATAGATGTAAGAGATGAGCAATTACGAAATGCTTCATTTCCAATAGAAGTAACGCCCTCGTTAATGTTTACTATTTTGATTTGTTCGTTGTATGATTTCCATGATAGTTCAGTTGGATAATTATACATATCACCAGTACCAGAGATAGTAAGGACACTGTCTGAGGTTAATTTCCATGTGAGGTTGTCACCACATGTGCCAGAGGCGATGATTTCTTTATAGTTTGTAAACGAATTCCAGTAGTTTGCTGATTGATAGGCGGAAGTTGCCCCTGTTGGGATGATAACTGGGATGTCGGTTGGTACACTTTGGAATGTGTTGTTTTGTATGGTTGGTGGAGTAGTACATTCGAGTTCGATGGATTCTAATGCCGAACATGAGAAGAAAGCAGCTCTGCCAATAGTGCCTACTTCGGCAGGGATGTGTAATGTTGTGATTTGTGATTTATAGAACGCACCTTGTCCGATAGAGGTCAATGTAGCGGGTAATTCGACAGAGGTTATTGTTGGTGGACAAAATATTATACTTGTCAATGATTTATTATATAATACACCATCTATAGATTTGAAAGATGAGTTGTTTTCATCTACGACAATTGTTGTCAATGCCGCGCACTCAGAAAATGCGTGTGTACCTATTGTTGTGATTGTTGTAGGTAGATTGACTGTAGTGAGATTTTTTGCAGAATAGAATGCGTAGTTGCTGATAGAGGTTACCCCTTCGGCAACTGCTACGGTAGTGATGGAAGATAGATTATCTTTCCATGGAATGTCGGCAGGTGCAGAGTAACTAGTCATTGCACCAGCACCTGAGATGTTTAATGTGCCTTCGCTGGTTATTTCCCATGTGAGGTTGTCGCCACAAGTGCCAGATTGTGCAAATATTGATATTGCAAATATGGTTGCAATAATTAAAAGAGTAGAAATTCGTTTCATAGTGTATATGTTTTATTCGTTATTTTATTATTTTAACCCCTTCCCGCTTCCGAGCATTGCCTTCGGCGACTTCCTTGTCGCTCGGCATAACTCAAGCGAGCTTGGTTCTGCTCTCTCTCCTGCGTCAGTTCCCCCTAAGACAAGGGGAGAATATGTTGGGTACAAAAAAAGCGAGAACTTAACTTTTCTCGCTAACGTTAGGTATTTGGCGTGACCTTGATTGTACGAATAAGTTAAGCCCACGCTACATGCAATGGGCATTCTTGAACTTATTCCTTCACAATCATAAAATCGCCAAATTTTAACGTTAGAAGAAATGAGCAAAAATGCTATAAATAAGTCGGTTATGAACGCTACATAACCGTGTAGATATGCTCCATATTATCGGACAGCAATAGCTCCATATATATGGAGCTACAAAGGTACAAAAAAAATTGCATAATACACAATGTATTATGCAATTTTTTTATCTATATGTAAATTAGACTTGCTTTGCTCGCAGTGGAGTGTCTCTATTATATTTTGCGGCGAAAGCCGATGTAGAGTAGTAGGAAGAGTAGGAGAGGGAAGATTGCGTCGCCGATAGGGGCTTTCCATTCGATGCCCAAAACACCAGTCGCTTCGTTGTAAACCCATTCGCCAAACGCATCACAACCATCGTGTCCGCAATTAGCACCTTCTTCTGTCATTCCACCTACGGTGTGGTCGTGGTCGGCTTCAGCTGCACCATAAAATCCTCCTGTCATCACAACAGAACCATTAGAGGTAGATACATTTCTACTTCTCATCTTCATATTTGAAAATGAGTTGTACGATAGATTTTGTGCCATGAGGTTACTGCTCGAACCTGTACGAGCGCCATTTGACATACCATAGCTTGCTGAGTTGTTTGATAATACAATTTGAGGTATGATAGATTGAGTTTTCGTATTGGTTGTAACATAATTATTTCCTTGATATGCTGTTGTGGCTTTGTAGCGTTCGATATTGCGTATCACCACTTTTTTATTGTCGCGATAATCTAAACCTTGCATATCTTCATACACCATTTTTGAGATTGGATGGTGGTGTTTATTTTTCTTGAATGTTATAGATGGTCCGTTAGAATTTACATTAATGCTTGTTCCAACGAACGATAGCAATCCGCATGCTATTATTACAGCTAAAGAGATGAACAATATTTTTTTCATAATTATTTAGTTGCGACTTTTTGATTAGATACTGTAGTTTCTGTTATGATTTCGAACATATATACATTGTGTTTTGGCAATGTGATATTGTGTTGTGGGGCATTGATATTAGATTGAGATACAATCAATTTGCCTGTGAGGTCATAAACATTTAATGAAGTGATGTTTTCTGAAGCATAAATCATCAATTGGCCTTCGCCGAGATTTAATACTTTAACAGTTTCAATCATCGATTCGTCTAATTCTGTAGTAACGTCACCTGCACGACGGGATGTGATGTAGTAGCGAACAGATTGATTTTCTTCTACATCGTAGTTGAATATATCGCCTTCTGCCAATGAGATATAGCGGTCTTCGTAGCTATCGTAGAGATATACGTATTGGCTGAGATTGTCAATGCCAGAGAATTCGAATGTAATATTGCTCATTTCTTCGCCATCGATTACGTTGATAGAGAGAGGAATCATGTAGATGTCGTTTACAGTATTGAAAGCAACGGCTTGATTATCTGTAATAGAGTAGATAGCAAAAGGAGTGAGTTCTGGGTCTAATAATAGTAGAGGAACGTCTTCTTCAGTTGTATATTGAGTTGTTGCATTTGAAGACAATTTGATGTTAGTTTTGCTTATTTTGCCGTTACGATTTGCAGTGATAGTTAGAACTTCATCAAATTCTCTTGCACGGCGGATAGGAGCTTGTAGTTGAGCTGTTTCATCATATTCGCGGTAATACATCATAGATGCATCGAAAGAGAGAGTTAAGCTTTTTGAAGCTGTTTTTTTCATGACGAACACAGCTTCTAATGGTTTGATGTATTTATCATTATGAGCGTTGAATAATTCTACATTTAATACGCCATCTTTGTATGTATAATAGAATTTGTTTTCCAAATCGCCATCATAATTGAAGTAAAGTTCTTTTATTGATAAGTCGCACATAAATGGGTTACCAACTAAAAATACTTTGCCTTCGACATCATTTTGTATAGTGACATTATAGAATTCTCCTGATTCTCTTGAATATGCTAATCTTTTTGCATTTGAGCTACGCGAAATTGTTGTTTTTGCAAAAGGAAGTTCTCCTTCTTGTCCGTTGTTGTCATAGTAGAAACAGTATTCAGTGGCTGTTTTTGGTAAGCGAACGTAATCTTGATTAGTTGTTGTTTGTTTTGCGATAGCATAACCACGTCCAACTTGCCAAGGCATATTTAATGCGTTGGTAGGTTCGGACCAAGTGGAAGTTTCGCATTTAACAACATTTTGTTCTGTGCCAGCATATTGAGTTACAGAAGAGTTGAATGTTTTTTGGCTAAATTTGTTTGCAACACGAGTATTTACTGCAGCAGGTGTACCAAAGTTGAATGTTTCGATATCGCCTGTTGTTGCTTTATCGCCAGCTTTAGGAATATAGAAGTCGCCACTATATACATCATTGAGAGGCACTGATTTAAGTTCGAATGTACCATCATTGTAATCAAAGTGCATATCGATGTAAGCATTTTGGTATTCAAGCATGTGGTGGTTTGCTAATGCAGCATTTTCATCGAAATAGATATTTTTGCAACTATTGAATTCAATGCCATATTCATATTCAAGATTTTCATTCGATCCATCTTCTAATTTTGTAGATTTAGATAATAGTGGAGCATATTTTGTGTCGGTGAGAGCAGGGATAATTACATTGGTTTTTGATGTTGGAATAAATCCACGAGTAGTAGCGTATGGGTTATTATAACTTTCGACAGAAGCCCAGTTGTCATCATTGTGCCAAGCGGTACTTAGACCTGCATGTTTTGGTTTCCAGATTACTACATCAGGTACTACTTTAATAATGAATGTACCAGGATTTACTTTTGTATCAGATTCATAACCTTTACAATGGAATAGATAAGAGTGACCAGCTTCGAATTTGAAGTTATTGTTGACTTTGTTTAATGTCAAACGTTTGCCAACAGAAAGATAATTTTCTGTTGTTACATCATTTGTAATTTCATATACGGTAGGTCCGTTGTGATCGGCAGTACAATAAACAACTTCTTTTGATTCTAAAGATGTGAAACCTTCTCCTAAATAATCAATTCTAAATGTGATAGAATTAAGAGAGTTTATATCAGAATAAGCAACACGAATAACAGCCGGAGAGCCTTTTAGTTCTTCTGGTAAATCTTCATAACCAACATAACCACCAGCACCATTGCTTTTTGCATAACTCATAGTGACTTCGGCACCTAATGTGATATACAAGGGGTTGTCGCAAGCCATGAATTCAGAAGAGAATGATGTTGCGATGACAGGGATAGCGATATAGTTAGATACCCCTTCATTAATTGTAATTTGGATGCTAGCAAGGTTGAGCTTTAATAGATTGTCACTGATTAGAGAATTTAAAAGATTGTAATCTCTTGTTTCGAATGCGCCACGAACAGATTGTAGTGTTGTTGCAGTAGGATACTCATAACGGAAATTGCGAAGAGCAGATACAACCTCGTCGCTTAACATATTTTCTGGTAGTTTGAACCAGTCGGCATTGGCTGTAGATTTGGCAATATCGCCATTTTGGTCGAAGCCATATACTTGTATGCCGAGAGTATGTTTGCCGTTGATTGATAGGTTTTTGAGTACTGCATCATCATAGACGATACCATCAACGGTGAGGGCTGTACGAGGACGAACTTCGTAGGTATAGTAAGCACCGCAACTTACGAGGTGAGAGAAGTCGGGAACACGTTGCATGATTTGAGCGGTGTAGAACATGCCTTCTTGGAATAAGTTGCTAGAGTGGACAATGTATAATATAATGTGTCCGTCTTCGATTGTATAAATTTCGTGCACACCATCGGTACCGCTATTGGTAGCTTCGTTGCTATATAAGAAAGCTTCGATACTTGGATAGTATTTGTCTTCGCCTTTTATTGCGGTAATTGTTTCTTTAGTGAAGTTTGGTTCTTGACCGTAGGCAGGTATGAATTCATTGATAATTTCGATGGCGCCACAAGGTTGGAACTGGTATCCTTTTCTTTCGTGTATGTAGTTCAAATCCAACACACTACCGATGTTGTCGGCTTTGCCGTTGTGCCATTGGTAGTAGAGAGAGTCGTTGCCGTATAGGTTGCTTAATTGACAATAGTCAACACGAAGGGCAGCGACATTTTTTTCTTTTGTCATATCGCACGCACTGAGGCCGCTGATACCACTGAGTAGAGGTTTTGTAGTGTAGATGCGTATGTCGTCGATAGCAAAGTCGTCGGAAGAGGTGTGACCGTTATTGGCAACATGTAGGTGGTATTCGTCGTAGTAGAGTTGTGTGATTTGGAGTTGGAATATGACTTGATGCCATCCGCCAGTAGGGATGTTGCCTGTGATGAAAGTCATAAGACTTGTTTTACGTCCGTCGTTGTTTACACCAATAATTTCGAAACGTAGGCTTGCATGCGGATCGCTATCGCCGAGGTTTGCAACCCATGCAGATACGAAGATAGGTGCGCCAGGGCAGAGATTTTGACCTTCTTCGATTTGTAGGTCAGCAATTTTGCCTGGGTATGAATTGGTTTTCACATAGACAAATTTGCCATTTCCTCCACCGTGATTGGAGATGCCGTTATAAGAGTTGAATAGAGCATATTCGCCATCAACAATACCGGCATTGCCATTAGCACGCGAGATTCCTGTTTTGTAGAAACCGTATGTAGATTGGTCGAGTTCGAGAGGTGTATTGTCGTTGTGAGAGTTGAAGTCGGTAACCCCTACGCATTTATATTTCTCGTCAAGTTCGCTGTGTGTGTATATAGCTTTTCCGTTTTGTTCGAGTACAGGACCGATTTTTTCTTTTGGAGAAGCATAGATGTGGAAGTGAGCTATTATTTTAGATTTGTTTTTGTCGGCATAAAGGATGTATTCGTCAGGTTCAGATAAACTTGCAGGTGCAGTGATAGGGATTAGTCGGCTATCGTGCACTGTTGAAGGAGTGTATTCGGTATTGTTTTTTGTCCACACAGCATTTCTGTCTATCGAAACTGGGTATGGTGCACCTGCGTTTATGAAATAGTTGCAATCGTCGCCAGTCCATTTGTAGGCAGGACCTATATAGATAGTTTCTCTTGCAGGGGCATAGAGAGTGTAGTGCTCTAATGGGAGTTGGGCTGTGGTATTGTCGAGTTTGTTGGCAATTTCGGATGCGTTGCGTATGTCGTAAATTACTCGATTAGAGATAGTAGGTTCGGTGAATGTGTTGTTGCGGATAGAGTAGTCGGTGTATTGAGAGATGTCCACAGCAACTTTGATAGGGTTGCCAGTGAACATATAGTATGTGCCGTCAGGGGTATTGCTATTTAGGTCATCGCCGTTGTATAAAAATGCACCTTTGTCGTTAGCGAATTTTTCCCATTTGTTGTTTCCGAATAATAGGGCTTTTACGGTTCCGTCGGTTTCGTAGTTGTACCAACGATAGAAGCCTTTTTTGTAGTTAGGATTGCCTTCGAGAGGTAGAGCCAAGTGGCGTTTTTCGTTTGGCAAGGCATAGATGATGCGAGTGTCGGTGTGGACTTGTTGTAAGCCATTGCCTTTGTGAGCAAAATTCAATGTAGATACATTGATTCTTGGTACTTGTTGGAATTCGATGCTCACGGTTTCATTCATAGAGTTGTTGTTGTCGCTGAATGAATATTTTGCATTGATGATAGCATTTCTTGAATTGGATGTTTCGTTGGCAGGGAATTCGATTTTGCTACCAGTTATTGTTTGACCGGAGATTGAGGTGCTGGTTGGAGTTAGAGTTACGTCGTTGATATTTAGTTCGGTAACTGTTTTTTGGATATATACTTTTGTTCCATTGTTGGAGAGATAGTATGTACCATCTACTTTGTTGATTTTAGCTTCAGATTTTAGGTCGAAGATGCCACCACCACCAGCAACAGGGTATGCCGATTGGATGCCAGCGAGTTCGTAGGTAACAGCAGTGTGTTCAGTATTAGAGAATACAGGAGGGAGAGTAGAGCCAACAGTGTTGATTATTGCATTGTAAGAAGTTTTCCAAGAAGTAGCGTCAACAACAACCCATTTATCATCTTTATATTCTAATGTGAAGTCTAACCAGTTTGTGCAGTTGAATAGAGTCCAGATGGTTATTGTACCACCATTGTAGATAGTAGTTTTGCTTAATTCGTAAGGGGCAAAGTCGAAGTTTATAGTTATGCCATTGGCTGCAGTTGTGTTAATTTTACCAGAATTGGCGTTTCCGTACATTCTGACGTCGGTGTGTTGTGTAGGGTGCCATTCCATGTAGAAGCCGAGGTAGTTGCCTGTTGCAACATTTCGTAGTGCTTTACTGTTTGTGTTGCCGTAAGCATTGGTGTATGGCACAACTTCCCATAAGGCATTAGCTTCTAATCCTTCAGATTCTGTGCCTACGCCAACAGGTAAACCTGTGAAAACATCGTGACCATAGTATGTTTCACCTGGATCAATTGTTTCGTCGATAGGTTCATTTGGGTCGATAAGATAATAACCATTTTGACCAATGGTTATTAGTTGGCCAACAGTGAAATCGCTATTGTCTTGAGCTGATAAATTGATAAATATGCAGCCTAAAATGAATAAAAATAAGCTACGGAATAGGTTGTTTTTTTTCATTTTTTATACACTAAATGTCACATTTTTAATTGTTTATGAGCGAATTAAAAAGGTGTTGTTATTAATTAAATTTTGTTTGATGTTTGACTTACAAAGTTACGAAAAAATATTTGAAATACATATATTTGTTGTTTTTTTTTGTATATATGTGTGTATGTGGTTAATTTATAGATGGATATGATAAATGTACAAATAAACAAGCATGTTGGTTTGTGGCGGTTTTCTACGGTGCAGTTTGCTTGCACCTTGCTGTTGGGTAAGGAGAGGTATGGATTTGTATATTTTGAGGAAGTTGTTGTGTTGTAGATAGTTGTGATGGGGGGTAAAAAAAGAGACGATGTGTCATAATGCTCAAATTGCTGCGTTGTTTTGATTTTATCGAGTCAGTCAACACTCAGCATAGTCAGAGTGAACTTGACTCTGCTTGCGTTTAAAGACGGACTTCAATATTAAGCCTTAGTCATGTACTTCAGTACACTTCTTACGGCTTAAATTTCAACGCCTTGCACTTTAGACGTTCTTTAGATTCTTGCTTCGCTCATCAAAACAAGTAAAACTTTTTTTGTTTTCGCTTATCGCAAGAATTCTGATGCATCAAAAAAAGAGGCTGAGCCAAAATTTACATTTTGACACAGCCTCTTTTTGGGGATTATTGTTTTGATAATTAGATATCAAGGATAGTACACCAACCGAATTTGTCTTCTGCTTCGCCGAGTTGGATTGCGCGAAGACGGTTGTAGAGTTCAGTTGATTTAGGACCTGGGTTACCATCGCCGAATACGTAAGTGATGTCGTTTTCGATGTCAACGATTTTGCTTACAGGAGAGATAACAGCAGCAGTACCACAAGCACCACATTCGTCGAAGTGACCGAGTTCGTCAACTGAGATAGGACGGCGTTCGATGCGCATACCCATGTCTTCAGCGAGAGTGATCAAGCTGCGGTTTGTGATTGAAGGGAGGATTGAACGAGAACGAGGAGTGAGGTAAGCGTTGCCTTTGATAGCGAAGAAGTTAGCAGCACCGCATTCGTCGATATAACGTTTTTCTTTAGGGTCGAGGTAGAATACGTTAGAGTATCCCATGTCGTGGCTTTCTACTGTGGCTGTCATAGATGCTGCGTAGTTACCACCAACTTTGATGTTACCTGTTCCGAGAGGAGCAGCGCGGTCGTATTTACGGCTGAGCATGAATGGAGTAGATTTGAAACCGCCTTTGAAGTAAGGGCCTACAGGAGTAACGAATACTACGAATTCGTAGTCGTCAGCTGGTTTTACACCAACGAGTGGAGTAGTAGCGAACAATACAGGACGGATGTAGAGAGAAGCACCTGTTCCGTAAGGTGGAATGAAGTCAGCGTTGAGTTCAACAACTTTAGTAACAGCTTCAACGAATTTTTCGATAGGGAATTCAGGCATTTGGATACCGCGGCAAGAGTCTTGCATACGGCGACCGCCGTCTTCGATACGGAAGATACGTACTTTACCGTCTTTGCCACGGAAAGCTTTCATACCTTCGAAACATTCTTGAGCGTAGTGGAGTACAGCAGAAGAGATGTGAAGAGTGATTTCTGGAGTGTCGCACACGCGAAGTTCGCCCCAAGCTTTGTTTGTGTAAGTACAACGAACGTTGTAAGGAGTAGGAACATAGCCGAATCCAAGGCTACCCCAATCAATGTTTTGTGCCATTTTGTTTAGATTTTTAGTAGCGTATGGCGAGTAGCGAGATTTGCTATCGCATTACGCTATGTGGTTAGTATTGGTTTATATTGATATATTTTTTAGGTATATTCGCGCTTCGTTGCCCATATTAAACAATAGGTCGATGATGCTTAGGTTGGGAGTGAAACCAAATTTCGAGTCGAATGTTTGATAATATGGGGTGTTTAAATTATTGTACAAAGTTACATTAAATTTTTTAGGATTTATCACTTCTCGTAAATCTTTTGTGTTAAAATTTGATGTTTCGATGTAACTATCTGATAGACAGGGTTCTATTTTTGGAAAATTGAGTAGTTCAAGTGTTTTTTGTTGGATTTCGAGGTTGAAATCAAGTAGGAAATCCCATTTTTTCTGATAAAAAGGGGCGTAGTCGTCGCAAAAATATTCGAAAAAAGGGGTGGAATTGTAGGCAGATTGAATTGCTCGCCAATGGAGTTGTTGCCAATTGTCGTGAGAGGAGATGAGAATATCTTTGATTGGTGTTTTTTCTTTGGGTTTGATGACGGGAATGGTTAAATCTTGTATGCCATTGGCTGTGATGATTGAACAGCGATTAGTGTATGTTTGTTTGACGTAATGCGAATGTATGTCAATTATAGAGTTATTTTGGATTAGGTGGGCGTAGTAGAGGATATTACCGAGGTAGGTTAGGGGTAATATAGAGTTGAGAGTGTTCATTTTTTTAGCCCCCATTTTAAGAAGTATTTAATCATGTTAGTGATGTGAATCCAGAGGAGTCGAGGTGAGTGGTATGAGCCTTGTGCGTGGTTGTGCGTTATTTCGACTGCGGGATACATTACGGTGCGGTAGTGTTGATTGATGCGACGAGTGAGGTCGATGTCTTCGGGGTATAAGAAAAAGTGAGGGTCAAATAATCCAACTTTGCGTAAAGCGTCACATCGTAGGAACATGAAGCAACCAGAGAGATATGGAGCATCTAAAAGTTTTGATTTATAGTCTGTTTGTTTGAAGAACCAGTGGTTTTCATATTTTGCAATATATTTTTTAATCCATGCTTTAGGTAAGAAACGACGACCGATGAGTATAAAAGGAGAGGGTAATTCTTTTGCAATATATTGGAGATGTCCTTCTGGGTATCTAACCAGAGGAATAGAGTGTCCGATGTTTGTGTTTTCGTCCATAAATTTAACTAATTGTGTTATAACATCGGGAGTAAATTCGATATCGGAATTTAGGACAAGGTGATATCTGGCGTTAGTTTTTAGTGATTTTTCGAGGGCTATGTTGTGAGCGCGTCCGTATCCGAGGTTTTTGTTGTTAAATATGTATGTTGCAGGGAGAAACATAAACGCTTCGGTCATGATTTCGGAATTGTCGATTAGCCATATTTCGTTAATTTCGGGGCATGCGCGTAGAAGCCGAACTATTTTTTGTACTTCGGCTGCGGGAGTGTGGTATAGGACTATTGAGGCGTTTATCATAATTATGTGTTGGAATTGTGTGTTGTAGTTGCTATATAGATTATGGTTGTTGTGGTATGATTTGTTTGGTAGGAGTTAGATAGAGAGGTGTTCTTTTGCTTTGTCGAGGGCGGCTCGGACGATTTTGTCCATATCGGAATAGGTGTATTCGGCGAGTCGGCCTCCGAATATGAAGTTGTTTTTTTGAGAAGCAAGAGCGCGATATTTGAGGTAGAGGGGGTTGTTGGGGGTGTCGTTGGTAGGGTAGTAAGCCTCTTCGTTTCGATTCCAAGCGATAGGGTATTCGCGTGTTATAATGGTTTGAGGTTGAGTACCATACTCGAAGTGTTTGTGTTCGATTATGCGAGTGAAAGGGACTTCTTTTTCGGTGTAATTGACGACGGCATTGCCTTGATAGTTTTCGGTGTCGAGTAGTTGGTGTTCGAATTTAAGGCTACGATATTCGAGTTCGCCGTAGCAGTAGTTGAAGTATTCGTCGAGCATTCCGGTGTAAACGATTGTTTGTGCGATAGAGTCGAGTTCGGATTTGTTTTTGTTGTAGTCGATGTTTAGTCTTATCTCGCAACCTTGTAGTAGTTTGAAAATTAATTTGTTGTATCCACCTTGAGGAATTCCTTGGTAGCGGTCGTCGAAATAGTTGTTGTTGTAGGTAAATCGGACAGGAAGGCGTTTTATGATGAAGCTAGGTAGTTCGGTTGTTTTACGTCCCCATTGTTTTTCGGTGTATCCTTTGATTAGGATTTCGTATATGTCGCGTCCGACGAGTTTAAGGGCTTGTTCTTCGAGGTTACGTGGTTGGATTTTGGCGTATTCGGCGCGTTGTTCTTCGATTTTGATTTTTGCTTCGTTGGGGTTGTTGATATTCCAGAGTTGGCGGAATGTGTTCATATTGAACGGTAAATTGTAGAGTTTGCCTTTGTAGTTGGCGAGAGGTTCGTTGATGAAACGATTGAAAGGGACAATAGAGTTGACGAAATTCCATATTTCGATGTCGGAAGTGTGGAATATATGCGGTCCGTATTGGTGGACATTAATGCCGGCAATATTTTCACAATAGAGATTGCCACCGATGTGAGGTCGGCGGTCAATAACTAAGCATTTTTTTCCGTTTTGAGTGGCTTTGTAGGCGAATACAGCGCCATATAGTCCAGCACCAACGATAAGGTAGTCGTATTGTTTTTCCATTGTGATTTATTTGCGATATTTGAGGAAACCTATTATAGCCCAATTTATTAGGTAGTAGAGGCTTTTTATTAGTCCGAGTTTTTCGACTTTGTAGTATACTAGGAATTGAGGTTTTATTACCTTTTTTTTGTTTCGAGAGACAGAGTTGCCTAATATGCGGTAGGAGCCTATTATTTTTTGATTGCCCCAGGCTTCTCCTGTTTTTTTGATTATTTCGAGCCAATAAATATAGTCGTCGCGAAGGGATTTGAATTCTTCGTGGAGATAGAATTTGCCATATTTGCTTGTGTCGTATAGGCCAGTGAGGCAGGTGATAGAGCAGGTTTTAAGGAGGTCGTTGTAAGTTACGCGTTTAGGTGGAATGAAAGGTTTGAGGCATTCGTTGTTGTTGGCGTCGATGCGTTTGTGAGCGCCGTATACGAGTAGGGCATTGTGTTCGTTCATTAAAGCCAATTGGGATTCGAGGAAGAAGGGCTCCCAAAGATCGTC
>JAZLDO010000163.1:0-20919 GCA_045614825.1 Candidatus Aphodosoma sp.
TTTCCGTATCGCTCGTTTGACAGAACACCTTCAATCAAATCGTAAAGATTATAGCACTGAACGTGCTTTGCGTATGTTGGTAGGTAAACGTCGTCGTATGCTCGACTACTTGAAACAAGTTGACATCGAACGCTACCGTGCAATCATCAAAGAATTGGGTCTCCGCCGTTAATTCTAAAGGCACAAAAGAAAATAAAAAGGACATTCTCAATCGAGAATGTCCTTTTTTTATTATAATTTATAAACCGAAGGTCATGAGCCGATAGGCGAATAATTATGCATTATGCATTATACATTGTGCAATGTAAATTATGCATTGTGCATTGTGCATTGTAAATTGTGCATTGATTAATGCGCTTCAAGCCAATTCGCCCCCACGCCAATATCCACGCCCAATGGTACCGACAACTCCATCGCCCCCTCCATCTCTTCGCGCACCAATGCCTTCACTCTTTCCACCTCATCGAGAGGCACATTGAAATTCAACTCGTCATGCACTTGCAATAGCATCTCGGTCTTCAACCCCTCGCGTTTCAATCTGTCGGCTATCTTCACCATCGCTATCTTTATCACATCTGCCGCCGTGCCCTGTATCGGTGCATTCACAGCATTACGCTCAGCATATCCCCTCACATTTGCATTCTTCGAATTTATATCTGGCAAATATCTACGACGATGCAACAATGTCTCCACATACCCATCTCTTCGCGCGTTTTCTATCGTCGTGTCGATATAATCTTTCACTCCTGGGAAACTCATAAAATAGCCATCTATCAACTCTTTTGCCTCCGCGCGCGACACGCCCAATCGCTCCGACAATCCGAATACCGAAATACCATATATAATACCGAAATTGGCTGTCTTTGCCTTTCGGCGCATATCGCTTGTCACCTCTTCTATCGGCACTTTATAGATATTCGCCGCCGTTGCCGCATGGATATCTTGGTCGGCATTGAATGCTGCCATCATATTCTTGTCTTGCGACAAATGCGCCATCAATCGCAATTCCACTTGCGAGTAGTCTGCCGACATAAACACTCTACCCTCCGACGCTATAAATGCCTTACGTATCTCTTTGCCCTTCTCATCTCTAATCGGTATATTCTGCAAATTCGGATTCGACGACGACAATCGCCCCGTAGCCGTAACGGTCTGATTGAACGACGTATGCACACGCCCCGTACGCCCATTTATCAGCTTAGGCAATGCATCTATATAGGTGCTCAACAATTTCTTCACTCCACGATACTCCAATATCTCACCCACCACTGGATGTTTCGCTCTCAAACCCTCCAATGTCTCCTCATCCGTCACATACTGCCCGCTCTTTGTTTTCTTTGCTTTATCGCTTATTTTCAATACGTCAAACAACAATTCGCCCACCTGTTTAGGCGAACTAATATTAAGATTCGAGCCCGATATTTCGCGTATATGACGCTCTATGCGCTGCATTTCGGCTGTCATCACACCCGACGATTGTGCCAATGCAAAGTCGTCTATTATCACCCCCACGCGCTCCATATCTGCCAACACACGCACAAGTGGCATCTCCACATTATAGAACAACTCACGCAACCCCATCTCATCTATCTGTGGCTCCAATACCCCGCGCAATCGCAACGTAATATCGGCATCCTCTGCCGCATATATTGTTATCTTATCCAACGGCACATCGCGCATCGAACCCTGATTCTTACCCTTCGCGCCTATCAACTCATCGATATGTATTGTCTTATATTTCAACAATATCTCTGCCAAATAGTCCATACTATGACGCAATTCTGGCTGCAACAAATAGTGCGCAATCATCGTGTCAAACAATCGTCCCTTCAACTCCACGCCATAGTTAGCCAACACCATCAAGTCATATTTAATGTTATGCCCTGTCTTCTCAATCGCCTCATTCTCAAACACCGCGCGAAACAACTCCACCGTCTTTTGCGCCTCTGCCCTATCCGCACTCACCGGCACATAATAAGCTGTAGAGACACGGCATGCCGTGCCCGCATCTGTCATCTGTAATCTGTTATCTGTAATCTGCATCGCAAACGACATCCCCACCAACTCCGCATCCAACACATCCAACGACGTAGTCTCAGTATCAAATGCAAACATCTTCACACACTTCAACATCTCCACCAACTCCCTCTGCTTCTCTTCCGTATCAACACACACATAATTCACCAATTGAGAGTCAAAACTCGCAAGTTGAGAATTGCCAGGCACATCCAACTTATCCCCTATCTGTTGACTGTTGACTGTTGACTGTTGACTATTATCAACATCATCAAACAACGACCCCATCCCCGAATTATCCTTCACTCCTAACTCCTCATTTCTCACTCCTAACTTCTTAATGTGACTTCTAAACTCCAACTCCTCATAAATCCCCACCAATGCCTTCACATCGGGCTCTTCAATCACAAATCTCGCCTCATCAAAGTCCACAGGCACATCGGTCTTGATTGTTGCCAAAAATTTCGAGAACTTAATTTGCTCCACATTAGCCTCCACCTTCGCCCTTAGCGCACCCTTTATCTCATCCGTATGCTCCAACATATTGTCTATACCGCCAAACTGTTGCAAAAGTTTCACGGCTGTCTTCTCTCCCACACCAGGGCAACCAGGTATATTGTCCGACGCATCGCCCATCAAACCCAACAAATCAATCACCTGCGATGTCGATTCCAACCCCCATTTCTCCAACACCTCAGCCACTCCGAGCGTATCAAATCCCGAACCGCCAAATCGTGGTTTATAAATCTTAATATTCTCTGTCACCAACTGCCCATAATCCTTATCTGGTGTCATCATCAACACCTCAAACCCCTCTTTCTCTGCCAAACCTGCCAACGTACCAATCACATCATCCGCCTCATAGCCCGCCACCTCAACTACAGGAATCCGATACGCCTCCACTATCTGCTTGATGATAGGCACAGCCTTACGAATATCCTCTGGCGTAGCCTCACGATTTGCCTTATACTCCTCGTATGCCTCATGTCTGAATGTCGGACCCGATGGGTCAAACACCACAGCCAAATGTGTTGGTTTCTCCCTATTCAACACATCCTCCAACGTATTCACAAACCCAAATATCGCCGACGTATTCATCCCCTTCGAATTTATTCTCGGCATACGCATAAACGCATAATAAGCCCTATAAATCAACGCATAAGCATCAAGCAAAAACAACCTTTTCATAATTCCCAATGTTTAATATCTTAATAAAAAACTCAACAACCATCCGACTATCTAAGTCACCCCTAAGCAAGAGGGCATAGACTATCGCTTGTTGACATTTCAATCCACAAAATTAACAAAAAAAATCAAAACCACAAACAAAAAAAGCAAAAACTATACACACAATGACGCACACACGTATGCCCTATAACTCCAACGGCAAAATGTAGGAATGCACAGCTCGTGCGACCGCATCCCATCAGTCGCCAAACCGAAAATGCAGAAAATGCAAATACGCAAATGAGTATTTCTGTTTGCATTTTCTGCATTTTCTAATTTTGAAACAACATTACGCAACAAAACACACCTATTTGCGCATTTGCATTTTCTGCATTTTCTACTCCCTAAAAATACCCACTCACAGTGTGTACTACCCTACAGCAACCTGCAAGCAACCTGCAAGCAAGAAAACAGTCAAGGAGTGAGAGCAAAAACACACAATGAGAGTGTGTATTCTTGCTAAATTACCGAAAACGCAAATGCGCAAGCTACTAAAAAAAATTGTACACCACTTGCACACCTCAAAACAAATCACTACCTTTGCACCGTAGGTCAAAACAGTAGGGACGCTCGGCTCGAGCGTCCGAACGAGCAAAGCGAGTCAATGTAGGGACGCAGCGCGCTGCGTCCTATCAGTCGCAAGGTTGAAAAAATTTAATTAAAAACAACCACAAAAACAATACAACTATGAAAAAAAACTCTACTCCTCCTTGTTGCCCTCATCACCGCAACAATCGCATTTGCTTATAATGTCGAAATCAATGGCATCTACTACAACCTCAACAACTCTACCAAAACCGCCGAAGTAACTTCTGGTAGCTACAAATATTCAAACGATATTACCATCCCCGAAAAAGTAACCTACAACGCTACAGAATATAGCGTTACTTCTATTGGATATGAGGCATTTTCTGATTGCGATGCTCTAACATCTATCACAATCCCTAATAGTATTAATTGCATTGGAAAACAGGCATTTAGCGATTGCTCATATCTTAATACAATCACATGCCTTGGAACTACTCCTCCTGAAGCAAGCGATTTAGGTGCACAATACGAAACAGCTACTCTTTTCGTACCTAAAGGCTCTCTAAACAACTATAAAAATCATACAGAATGGGGAAAATTTTTAAATATTCAAGAGCAATAAAAAAAAATAGTACTATAAAACACAACAATCTACAGAGTCAACAAGCAAGTGTAAAATTACAAAAAGTGTTTAAAAAACTCTACTTTAGGAGAAGAAGAGAAATATGTATCAATAAAATACACAGTGGTTCTTAATTTTTCAGCTAACCACTTGTGGTTTTTAGTTTGATTGACTAACGTCAATATAAATCCAAAAATTTTGCACTTCGTTCTTGAATTTACATTTTTTATCACGGCAGAAATAGTATCTAAATATTTGTACATTCTATTCTTTTTTTAGTAACTTTGCAATAGAATTAAAACACCATCTTCGAATAATCCCACAAAATTAACATTTAAAAATTTAATCAACTAAAAATGATAATATTAAGCATAGGCACAAACATTGGCGACCGCAAACGAAATATCGAAAATGCGGTTAAAGCATTGGGCGAAATAGGCAAAGTGACTGCCGTGTCACCTATCTATACGTCGGAGCCGTGGGGATTCAAGTCGGAAAATGGATTCTATAATATTGCGTTGACAATGGAGAGCGAATTGTTGCCTCTCGATGTGTTACGAGAAACTCAACGCATAGAAAAAGAATTAGGTCGTACAGCTAAAACTACAACCGCCTATACTGATAGAGTAATTGACATTGATATAATCGACTATGACAATCAAATTATAGATTATAAATCACAGATTACAGATCATTCCTCATCCCTAATTCCACAACGCTCATTATTAACTCTACCTCACCCACTGATACATCAACGCAATTTTGTGTTGTATCCGTTAGCTGACATTGCGCCAGAATGGAGACACCCAGTGCTAAAACTCACAACCATAGAACTAAAAAAAACATCTACAGACACCTCCATACCCTGTAAACTAACTTAATAATAAATTGATAGGTACACTCTTGCATAATTGCATTTTTTATTGTACCTTTGCGATGTAAATTCAATTTTATGGAAAATAAAAATTCTGTTCTTTTAATATTTACTGGTGGAACTATCAGTATGGGCGAAAATAGCTCAAATCATTCCTTAGCTCCTCTCGATACAAAACAAGTTTTAAGTTTTATACCTGAGTTACAAATGTTGCATGTAAATATTGCTTCGGTCTCTTTTTCACCACTTATTGACTCAAGCGACATTCAACCATCAAATTGGGTGGAAATTGCAGGGCATATTCAAACTCATTATAATGATTTTGATGGTTTTGTTGTGCTTCATGGCACAGATACTATGGCTTATTCGGCAGCTGCATTATCATTTATGCTTGATGGATTGAAAAAACCTGTTATTTTCACAGGATCTCAATTACCAGTTGGTGTTTTACGTAGTGATGCAAAAGAAAATTTGATAACTGCGATAGAATTAGCTGCTGCTAAAAACGAAAAAGGTGAAGCTATGGTACCAGAAGTTGCTTTGATGTTTGAAGGCAAATTGATGCGTGGCAATCGCACCACAAAACGTAATGCTGAGGATTTTGATGCTTTTGCATCGTTCAATTACCCAGAATTAGTACGTGCGGGAGTACATCTAAAATATTATGAACACAACATTCATCGCGAAGCAAATGATGCTCAACTTACGGTTGCCAACCATTTTGATGACAATATTGTAGTTTTGAAAATGTTCCCAGGAATACGTCCAGAGACAGTTAAGGCAGTTTACTCCATTGCAGGATTACGCGCTGTAGTTTTGGAAACATTTGGTTCGGGCAATGCACCTACAGCTCAATGGTTATGCGACATAATTAGTGAAGCAACAGCATCGGGCATTGTCACTGTTAATGTAACACAATGTCGAGCAGGTTCAGTTGAAATGGGACACTACGAAGCAAGTGTTAATTTAATAAAGGCAGGTGTTATATCGGGCCACGATATTACACTTGAAGCTGCTGTAGCTAAATTAATGTTCTTACTTGGAAAATATAACTCAGCGGAAGACGTTAAACGTGAAATGGCTATACCTCTCCGTGGTGAAATGACAATATAAATTTAGAATTGTAAATTATTTCATAGTCGCCATTAATATTATTGTACATAATAATTCAATGAAATATAATAAAATGAAATATTCACGAGGACAACAAATTGTATTTGTTGTCCTCGCATGTTTTATTGTATTTTGTTTTGCAATAGATTGGAGTTTACGTAAGTTACACTATTATGACGAGAATAAATTGATGCCCGATTCTATTTTACTCTCTAATATTTCACAATTTGAAGCTGAAGTAGATTCGTTTAAATGGCAACAACAACGAGAATTTTCTCCTCATCAAAAAATAAATTTACCACGAGAAAAATTTATCTTTGACCCAAATACTATTGATAGCATCAATATAATCCGACTTGGATTTCCTCCTTTTATAGCACATAATTGGTTACAATATCGACGGAATGGGGGCAAAATATATAATTGCAAAAAACTGAAAACTATATATAATATTGATAGTTTATTGGTCGATTCGTTATGCGAATTTATGAGTTTTGAATCTATAAAACCTACAATAAAAGATACTACAACAACATATAAACCTAAAGAGTTTTTTACATTTGAATTGAATAGTGCTGACACTGCTTTATTAAATCAATTACCGGGAATAGGGATAGGTCGCGCAGCAATGATTGTAGCATATAGAAAAAATTTAGGTGGTTTTTATTCTGCAGAACAACTACGAGAAATTGAAAATATACCTGATTCGATAGTTGACAATATTATACCTTACATAAATATAGAACTCGACTCAATCAAAACGATAGACATCAATAAATCCGGAATAAAACGACTACACAGACACCCCTATATCAGTTATTATCAAGCTAAAGCAATATATAACATGAGATGGGATAAAAAACATAATGGTAGAATTGAAAATTTAGATGAATTGTTAAAGTTAAATGAAATCACCGAAGACGATTTTAAAAGGATAAAACATTATCTAAAAACAAATTAGCCCAATGAGTCAAACAAGACTAATTGGGCTAATTTGTTTATTAACTGCGCATCCTTAAACGAATAGCGGTAAGAACTTTTTTTGTATAAAGAGGAAAATCACCATTCATAATCCACGAATAATAAGAGGGTTCTTCACGCAAAACTTGTTCTACTGATTTACCTTTATGTTTGCCAAAATTAAACACCTCTACCCCATTATCATTTAACACTATACGGCCTGCATAATCAACATTGCGATTATATTTAGTAAATTTAGAAAGGAATTCCACATCGTTTTGAAGTTCGGGATAACGATCGAGCTGAGCCATTAATACCTCGTATGTGGCACGTGTGTCTGCATTAGCACTATGTGCATCGGTAAGTTCGGCATTACAATAAAAACGATATGCCGCCTCAAGTGTGCGTTTTTCCATTTTATGAAATACAACTTGTACATCAATAAAACGACTATTTGCAAAATCAAAATCTACTTCTGCACGCAAAAATTCTTCTGCTAAAAAAGGGACATCAAAACTATTAGAATTATAACCCGCAATATCACAACCTTTAAAATCATTAGCTATAGACTGTGCCACTTGCTTAAATGTTGGGCAATCTTGCACATCATCATTTGTAATATGATGTATCTCTGTTGATTCAGCAGGAATAAGCATCTCCGGATTTATACGCATTTTACGGCTTTCTTCATTACCATTTGGATAAACTTTAAGATAAGCAATCTCAACAATACGATCGGTCATAATATTCAAACCAGTTGTTTCAAGGTCAAAAAATATCAATGGTTTACGAAGATTTAATTTCATAAGACAATGTGTTCTGCTAAAATTGGTTGATTAAGAAAAATAGAGGCTGAAGAAGCAAATTTTTCAACAGATTCGGTAGTAAGAAAACGAATTGTACCCTCGCGAGAACAAAGAGAATCGATTTCAGGATGACGATTAAGATAATCTTCAAGCGAAGCTGCAACTATATCACCTTGAGTTAAAATATTAACACCCACGGGAACCACCTTTTGTATTTGAGTAAACAATAATGGATAGTGAGTACAACCTAAAATAAGAGTATCAATATTATCATTTTTTGAAAAAAGAGCATCAATATATTTATGCACAAAATAGTCAGCTCCAGGAGTGTTGTGCTCATTACTTTCTATAAGTGGCACCCACATAGGACAAGGTTGACAAACAACATCTATATCTGGAAATAACTTTGCAACCTCAAGAGGATAAGAATTACTTTGAATGGTACCCTCAGTTGCCACAAGCCCAATACAGCGTGTTTTAGTAATCTCACCAATAGCCTCAACAGTAGGACGAATGACCCCTAAGACACGACGATTAGGAGCTAAAAACGGTAAATCATTCTGCTGAATAGTACGAAGAGCTTTTGCTGATGCTGTATTGCAAGCCAATATTACCAACTGACAATCCTCATCAAATAACCGCTTAACACATTCAAGTGTATATTGATAAACAACTTCAAACGAACGAGAACCATACGGAGTTCGAGCATTATCCCCAAAATAGATATAATCATATTGAGGCAAACGAGCACGTATCTTTTCTAAAATAGTAAGTCCTCCATATCCTGAATCAAAAATTCCAATTTTCATAGTCCCAATTCAGTTTTAACTAAAGGAGTCAAATCAACACATTGAGCCGACATATAAAGTGGTAGTCCTTGATCAAAAAGAATAGTTATCTGCTCACGCTCACAGATACGACGAATAGCTTGATCAACATAGTCATTGATCGGGGCATATAACTCTGTGCGTTGTTTAGCTAATTCTTCTTGATACCGTTTTTTATACATTGACATACGGGCTTCTAACTCTGTAATCTCAGTCTGACGAGCTAACCTTATAGGCTCAGACATCTGTTTATTACGTTCAAGATAAGACTTCACTTTACTCTCATACTCCTTAGTCATCTTTATAAATTCCACCTTATAATCATCTTCTAATTTCAACAACTCTTTTTCTATTGTTTTAACCTGAGGCACAGAAGCTATCAGCTCAGCTCGATTAACGTAGGCAATACGCACAACAACAGAATTTGAATGCAAAATAGAGAGGCTATCTTGCGAATAAAGTGTTACCCCTACAAAGAGAGATAACACTATTATTAAAATTGTTTTTTTCATATTTTAGCTAGTAAAACTAGACGTTCTAGCAAACCCGATGACGTTAATCTTAAAGAATACCTAACTCTTTTTTTACTGCTGGAGTAATATCTATAGCAGTTTCGCTTTTATAAACAATAGCACCAGACATCATGTCATAAACCATTGTCAAAGCTTGTTTTTTACTAACCGATTCGATAGCAGCCATAAGTTTATCTTGCAAAGGTTTAAGAAGTTCAGCTTGTTTCTTTTGTGCCTCTTGTTGAAGAGCTTGATATGTAGTTTGAAGACGTTGTTGAAGTCCCATCAATTCTTCTTCTTGCACTTTACGAATGGCATCAGTCATATTATCTTTTTCTTGCTCGTATTTTGCATATTTATCTTGGATTTCTTTTTCCATATCTTGCAAATACTTCATATTTTTTTCATTAAATTCTGCCAATTGTTTTTCAACATCATTAACTTCTGGCATCATCATCATAACCTCTTGCGAGTTGATATAACCAAGTTTAACTGTTTGAGCCATCGCAAAAAGTGGCAATACTGCAGCCACTAAAAAAAGTGTGATTTTTTTTAACATAATTTTATTCCTTTTAAATTAATAATTTTTATTTTGAATATCCCATTTTTTCGAGCAATTCATCACTAATATCAATTTTTGGCGATGCAAAAATAAGATTATTTGTAGAAGATTTATCTAGTACTACTTGATAACCTTGCTGCTCACAAATCTCTTGCACTGCATTATAGATTTCATCTTGAATTGGCTTCACCAATGCTTCTCGTTTTTTGAACAATTCACCATCAGGAGCAAAATATTTACGCTTAAGATCATTTGCCTCCTTTTCTTTAGCAATGATTTCATCTTCACGTTTCTTTTTCATCTCATCAGAAAGAAATACAAGTTCCGTTTGATAATTCTTGTACATAGTTTGTACCTCGATCAAAATAGCTTCAACCTCTTTTTGCCATTTTTTAGATATTTGATCAAGCTGCTCATTAGCTGTTTCGTATGCTGGTATAGCACTCATTATGTAATCCATATCAACAAGAACCACTTGTTCGCCCTTCGCTGCAAGACCGAGTGATATCATTACAGCACACAATATAACAAATAACTTTTTCATATCTTTTATCTTTTTTTATTTTAGACCATTAATCGTTCATTTAGTTTAATCCACCACGCCATACTCCTTATTCCCTCTTCCTTACTCCTTAATTAAAACTCCTGACCAAGTATAAAGTGGAATTGACTACCTCCACGACGGCCTGTTTGGTCGAGGTCGAAACCATAAGCCCAGTCAATACCAAGAAGACCAAACATCGGCAAATAAACACGCACACCAACACCAGCCGAACGTTTCAAATCGAAAGGATTGAAATCTTTAAATTCACTCCAAGCATTACCAGCCTCAACAAAAGCTAAAGCCCAAATATTTGTTGATTGATTCAACAATAATGGATAACGCAATTCAACTGTAAGTTTAGTATATAAATTACCATTATATCCATAATAACCAGTACCTGAATATGGGGTTAAAGAACCTGCTTCATAACCACGAAGACCAATAGTCTCAGTACCTGCTGTTGTATAACCCGACATACCATCACCTCCGACATAGAATTTGCCAAATGGCGAACGTTTGTCTTTATTATAATAGCCCAAAAAACCATAATCAGCACGAGCCATCAACACCAATTTGCTATCTGTTGTAAGAGGCACAAAAAACTTAGCATTAAACTTCCATTTGTGATATTCAATCCACTTACTACGCTCTGCCAACGACATCGAAGCATAATCAACATCTTTTGCCAACAACGAATAAGGGAAAGTTGCAGCAACAGACAACGATATCGAAGAACCTCGACGAGTATAAATCGGATTATCAATAGAATTACGAGAAAGAGTCACACCAAGCGAAAGGTCATTTGTAACCCCTGATTCAAATCCATAATAACTCTTAAACCAATTCTTCAAATGATAGCGTTGATATGATAAATTTGCATATAAAGTAAAATAGTCATCAGGCCATTTAAGACGTGTTCCATAACCAACCGATGCACCAATAGTTCTCATAAACACATTCTTATCATATTCCGTACCATAATTATTCGTACCATAATAATAATCATTACCATAATAGTTATTGTAGTAATTATTATAATAGTTATACATATAATTATAGTTTTCGTAATAACGATTACTCAAACCAGTTTGTACCGAATAGAAAAAGCTAACCGAGAACGAATTAGGTCGCTTACCCCCCAGCCAAGGGTCGAAGAACGATATACTATAGTTTTGGTAATACATACCATTCGCTTGTGCTTTAAGACTAAGAGTCTGTCCTTCTCCCTGAGGCACAATACGATATGTTTCTGGCTTAAACAAATTCTGTATTGCAAAGTTCGAAAATTTCAAACCTACCGAAAGTACAATACCTGACTGACCCCAACCTGCCGAAAACTCAACTTGGTCGCTCGACTTTGTTTCCAAATTATAAGCTATATCCACAGTCCCATCCTCTGGATTCGGTTGCAAATCAACACCCGTAAATATCTTCTCCTCATCAAATTGTTTAAGTTGAGCCAATTCACGAAGTGTACGCACAAGATCGCTTTGACTATACAATGCGCCCGGTTTTGTCCGCATTTCACGACGCACAACATGCTCATAAACACGAGTATTACCATTAATAACAACCTTATTAATAGTAGCCTGTTGACCTTCATAAACACGCATTTCAAAATTAATTGAATCGCCATCTATACCAATCTCAACAGGGTCTATATTCATAAAAAGATAACCATTATCCTTATAAAGAGCCGACACAGCATCTTCGTCCTCAAACAAACGCTTATTTAAATCTTTAAGATTATAAACCTCTCCCTTTTCAACATTAAGCAAACGATTAAGATATTCACTCGGATAAAGCGTATTACCCAACCACTTAATATCTCCAAAATAATATTTCTTACCCTCTTCAACTTCAAGATAAACATCCACCTTACCATCATCACGTTTCACCACAGAGTCACGAACGATAACCGCATCACGATAACCAATTTCATTATATTTTTCAATAAGAGTCTTTTTATCATTCACATATTCCTTCTCAACAAACTTTTTCGCACGGAAAATATTAGCAATTTTACCAGCACGATTAGTTTTCTTCATAGCTCGGTCTATTTTAGCAACCGACATTGCCTCGTTGCCAATCACAATAATGTCATTAACCTTCACCTTCTCTTGCTTATCAACACTAATATCCACCACAACATTACCCTCTACCGCAGGATCATTTTTTTGATAAATCAACACTTCTGCATTATGAAAACCCTTTTCTGACAAGAATTTACGAATAGCTATTTTTGTTCTATCTATAGCATCCGCATTTAATTGCTTACCCTTCTGAACTTCAAGATTTTTCTCAAGATCCTCTATTTCTCCTTTTTTTAAACCATAAAAATTAATATTCGACACACGAGGTAATTGTTTCAACGCAATCGTAAGCCAAATACTATCATTCTCAACCTTGTCTGCCAAAATCTTAACATCCGAAAAAAAGCCTTGTTTCCAAAAACGCTTAACCACATTAGTCAAATCAGCACCAGGAATACGAATTTTCTGCCCCTTATTAAGACCCGAAAAACCAATAAGCACATAATCTTCATACGAAGAAGCACCAGTAATCTTAATATCAGCAATAGTAACCTCTTTAGGCGTGAGCGTATAATCAAAGCCAAAACGACCCTCATCCGAATCATCTTGCGCAAATGAAACCACAGCAAAAAGAGTTAAAACAAATATGTAGAATATCTTTTTCAAATCAAGAAACAAAAAAATTAATTAAACAAGTTGTTCACTGGTTTTCCCAAAACGACGTTCACGCTTTTGATAATCAACAATAGCCTCATAAAGACTCTCTTCACGAAAATCTGGCCACAATGTATCAGTAAAATAAAGCTCAGTATAAGCCATTTGCCACAACAAATAATTCGACAAACGCAACTCACCACTCGTACGAATCAACAACTCTGGATCAGGGATTCCTGCAGTAGTCAAATTATCCGAAACAACAGAATCATCTATATCATCAACACCCAACTCCCCATTTTTCACCTTCTCTGCAATCTTACGAACAGCATTCGTAATCTCCCAACGCGAAGAATAACTCAATGCCAAAACCAAAGTTAAACCCGTATTAGATGCAGTATCCGCGATACACTCATTAAGTCTAACTTGTGCCTTTTCTGGCAACATTGAATTATCACCTATCGTACAAAAACGCACGTTATGCTTATGAAAAGTTGGAGTCTCTTTCACAATATTTTCAACCAAAAGCTCCATTAAGCCATCAATTTCCGCTTTTGGGCGATTCCAATTCTCTGTCGAAAATGTATATAAAGTCAAATATTTAATACCCAAATTAACCGATGCTTCAAGCACTGCTCTCACAGATGCAACACCATTATAGTGACCAAACAAACGTTCCTTTCCATGTTGTTTAGCCCAACGCCCATTACCATCCATAATTATAGCTATATGTTGTGGCAAGCGAGTCATATCTATATTATCCTTCAAAGTAATCATCTTCTTTTCTTAACTTTCACCCCATTACGACATGGAGCACATATTTTATAAAAATTAAACGACAAGAATACTTGTGCAGTAGAATACCAATCCTGATTATTCCAAAACTTTCCATACAAACCATTCGGGTTAGCAGCATTATCCATCTTATCAGAAAACACCTTAGCTACAGTCCAATAAAATCCTGCATTAGTTCTATTATTCAACTTGAATTTCACACCAACCCCAAGAGGCAAAGTCATTGTAAATTTAGGTTTACCTCCCAAATCAAACAAAACAACTCCAAGCCCTCCAACCAAACATGGCGAAAACCAAGAATAATCTGCCTCCCACTTCTTCACACCATAATTAAAAAAATTAAATTCGCCTAAAGCTTGCAACCCTACATAACCCGAATTTAAGTCTTTATCATACCCTAACAATCCTCCGTCAAGCTGTAATTTAGCCTCCCAACGTCCATTAAATTTGTATTTTGCATACAATCCACCCACAGGTTGGGAATATTGAAACAAAAAATCATTAGTATCACCTAACACAAAACCACACCCTCCAGTAAGACCTATCTCACCATAGAATGTATCTTGAGATTTTGCGCTATTCACTGTAATACAGAGTATTACAAACAATAAAATTATCTTTTTAAACTTAATCTGCATCTATAAAACTACTATTATTTGAATAAACGCAAAAACTCTTCAAAAATTGCTACAAATTTACAAAAATTATCTCATATATCACACACTTTTAACCACACAAACACACTTTTTTGACAAAAAATAACATTAACCCAATTTTTTTTGTAAATTTGCAGAGAAAATGTCAACAGACAATAGTCAATAGTCAACTGTTATGATTTTAGAAGTAAAAAACGTTTATAAGCAATACGCCAATCATTTAGCTCTTAATGATGTAAGTATAAGTGTACCTCGAGGCTCCGTATTTGGTTTATTAGGTCCAAATGGCGCAGGAAAAACAACACTTATCCGCATCATAAACTCAATCACTGCGCCAGACAAAGGCGAAGTCCTACTAAACGGCAAACCTCTAACACTCCAAAACACAGCCAATATCGGCTATCTCCCTGAAGAACGCGGGCTATACAAAAAAATGAAAGTTGGCGAACAAGCCCTCTATCTCAGTCAACTCAAAGGACTCTCAAAAACAGAAGCTCTCAAACGCCTAAAATACTGGTTCGAAAAATTCGAAATCGAATCATGGTGGGACAAAAAAGTGGAAGAACTATCAAAAGGCATGGCTCAAAAAGTGCAATTTATAACAACAGTACTACATGAACCCGAACTACTAATATTTGACGAACCATTCAGTGGCTTCGACCCCATCAACGCAGAACTTCTCAAAAAAGAAATCCTCGAACTTAAACAAAAAGGAGCTACTGTAATATTCTCAACCCACAATATGGATTCTGTCGAACGCCTCTGCGAAAACATCGCCCTAATCAACAAATCACAAGTCGTACTCTCTGGCAACATCAACGATATCCGCAAACAATTCAGTAACAACAAATACACCGTTACACTAAAAGACTGCAACACACTCTCATCTCACACATTCCAATGCGCAAACTTGCTAAACACCAAAGAAGAAAATAACATAACGCATGCCGAATTCACACTAAGAGAAAACAACACAGCAAACGACATACTAAATGAACTAATAGCCAAAGGAACAATACTAAAATTCGAAGAACAACTTCCATCAATGAATGATATATTTTTGAAAAGCGTAAAAGAATAAAAAAAACTGACCTAATGGTCAGTTTTTTTATTCTTCAAACGAAAGCGAAAGAGTTGCCTCTTCTGCCTTTTTTATATCTTCATCTACTTTAGGAGTAAGATGTTTTTCCCCTTTACGATAATAATAAATCACACCACACTTAACACATGCTTGATAACGAGCATACGGCAACAAATCTACATACGCAGCCTCAACAGCATCCCAAATTTGAAGTATAAGTTCGTCTACCTGATCACGCATTTCTGCCACACGCTGTTGGTTACGATTAGTTGATTGCTGGTGTGTCTTTTGATTTGTCCGGTGTTCACAAAATATATCATAATGAACACGCACTTTTGCAATGGTTGGATAAGATAATGGGGCTCCACCTTGAGCTACTCGTTCTTGCTCTCCATCAATAATCTTACGCCCCCACGTCACAAGAGCTGCATCTGTAGTCAAATCAGGAACTGTATAATCATCCGGATCAAGCCCATAAAGTACTTTCACTTCTTTTTTAAACTCACCACGCAATACTGCAAAATTTAATACCTGAATAAAATGCGAGATATACATACGCGCATTTTTCAACATATTCTGATATTTTTTACTTTCTGTTACCTGAGTTTCAAAAGTCATATTATACTGACTTACCAATGTTTCAAACACTGGCAAATAAGCTTTAGCCTGTGTCAACAAACGAAACGACACCGGTATATCATTCACTGGCATCTTTTCCATCGCAATCGCCTTTTTCAATGATTTAAGACGTGCTTGATCTGTTTTTGGTAATCTTCTGTAAGGCATAATTTTAAGTTGAAAATTAAAAATTGAAAATTGAAAGTCAATACATAAAAAACATCAAATTTCAAATCAATCTATTCTACCCATAAGTTGTTTTGCGAAGTCAATGAATGGGGCTTTTTCGTCATCGGTTTTGCTTATTTTAGCAATTGCAGACATTGCTTTAGCATAATACTCCTCCATTGCCTCTTCACACACTTTTGGCATATCCATTTGAGTATAAATATCAATAATTGTTGCTATTTTCTCTTCTGCAGCAATATCTGTGTTTTTCAACAATTGAGAGATAGTTTGACGTTGCGACACACCACATTTTTTGAGTGTTTGAATCAAAAGGAATGTACGTTTACCACAAAGAATATCGCCACCAATCTTTTTACCAAAAGTTTTTTCATCACCATAACAATCGAGATAATCGTCACGGAGTTGGAATGCTATACCAATTGCGATACCAAAATCGTAAAGATTATTAGCATCCTCGTCTGACGCACCACCAAGAATAGCTCCAAGTTTCAAACAACCAGCAAGAAGAACCGCTGTTTTGAGGCGAATCATTTCATAATATTCTTCAATTGTAACATCTTCACGTTTTTCAAAATCAGTATCGTATTGTTGCCCTTCACACACCTCTAAAGCTGTCTTTGAAAACAACTTAATAACTGACAACAATTTATCCGCAGGTACTTCTTCGAGATATTGATATGCTTTTATCAACATAGCATCACCCGACAAAATAGCCGTATTGTCATCCCATTTAGCTTTGATTGTTGGACGCCCACGACGCACATCAGCATTATCCATCACATCATCGTGAAGAAGCGTAAAGTTATGAAAAATCTCCATTGCTGCCGCTGGTTTTATACATCTCTCAATATCACCACCAAACAATTTTGCAGCCATCAATACAAGTGTAGGACGAATGCGTTTACCTCCCGATTGCAATGCATAATCGATTGGTTCGTAAAGATTTTTAGGTTCTTGATTCCAATCTATTTGTTCAAAATAGGTTTTTACAAAATTCTTTATATCCATAATTAAAAGTTGAAATATGAAAGTTAAAATGTGAAAGTTGAATCCAAATGGAGTTTTCAAATTTCAAATCTCAAATTTCAAATTGATTAAAATTCATTTTCAATAATTTCTGTCATTACATCAGCTATATCAAGTCCTGCTGCACGCACTTGTTGCGGAATAAAACTTGTAGCCGTCATACCAGGTGTGGTATTTACTTCCAAAAGATTGATATTATCCTCAGCATCAATAATATAATCTACACGTATAATACCTTTTGCATTAAGAATACGATAGATTTTTTCGGTTGTTTGCTGCACTTGACGTGTTATTTCATCACTTACACGCGCTGGAGTTATCTCATCTACTTGTCCATTATATTTTGCATCATAGTCAAAGAATTCATTATCCGTAACAACCTCTGTGATAGGAAATATACGTGTAGCCGTTTTAGTTTTATACATTCCGCTTGTCACCTCAGTACCTTGCATGTAGGCTTCGATCATCACCTCCTCTCCCTCACTAAATGCTTTCGCTATAGCAGTTTGAATTTGATCTTGTGTTTTTACTTTTGTAACACCAAAACTACTACCTCCAACACTTGGTTTTATAAAACATGGCAACCCAATTTCTTGCATCACTCTTTCATCAGTTACACTCTCGCCCGCACGCAACACCATACTATTTGCCACACGAATACCAAACGAACGAAGATAGTTATTACAAGCATACTTATCAAAAGTTAATGCCGCTTGCAATACATCGCAACACGAGAATGGGATATTCAACAAACGGAAATAGCCTTGAAGAATTCCATTCTCACCTGGTGTTCCGTGAATTGTTATATATGCAAAATCAAATTTAATTTTTTCCCCTTGATAAATAAACGAAAAATCATTTTTATCTATCGGCAATTTTTCGCCAGATGGGTGCTCTACATGCCAATCTTGTCCAATGATAACTACTATATATTTTTCGTATTTTTCACTTGGAATAAAACTACCCAAACCTGCAGCACTGCGCATTGACACTTGCCATTCGCTAGAATCTCCGCCTGCAACTATTGCTATTTTTCTTTTCATTATTTTTGTTATTCTATAATTCGCACTAAGGTTTATCCTTCGTATATCTTTCGTAGAAGATAAGAGTTAGTCTACTATATTCAATGGATTATATTTACGCCATTTTTCTAAAAGGGCTGTTATATCCGCTGGCAATTCACTATCAAACTGCATCCACTCGCCCGTAGTTGGATGTTTAAATCCAAGTGTCTTTGCATGTAACGCCTGACGCGGACACACTTCAAAGCAATTACGCACAAATTGTTTGTACTTCGCAGTCGGCACACCCTTTAACGGCTCATTACCACCATATCTATCATCATTAAACAATGTATGCCCAATGTGCTTCATGTGAACACGAATTTGATGAGTACGACCTGTCTCAAGTTTGCACTCGACCAATGTACAATAAGCAAATCGCTCTATCACCTTGTAATGAGTAACTGCATGTTTCGCCAATGGATTTTCGTTTTCATCAAACACTGTAAACAACATACGATCGCGTGGATCACGAGCCAAGGCTCCTATGATTGTACCTTGATCTTCTTTCACCGTCCCCCAAACGAGGGCATTATAGGTACGCTCTGTAGTTTTATTAAAAAATTGCAATCCAAGATTGGCTTTTGCCTCCTCATTTTTTGCCACAAGAAGCAAACCTGAAGTATCTTTATCAATACGATGCACAAGACCGATATGTGGATTATTGGCATCAAATTTAGGATCATGACGCATGTGCCATGCTACAGCATTCAAAAGCGTTCCATCAAAATTACCAAATCCAGGATGCACCACCAAATTAGGCTGCTTATTTACCAAAATTATATCATCATCCTCATAAACTACCTCAATAGGAATATCTTGTGGTTCTATAGTTACCGCACTACGTGGATAATCTAACACAATTGAAATTACATCAAGCGGTTTTACCCTATAATTGCTTTTTACGGGTTTGTCGTTGACCAATATACGCTCTGCATCGGCAGCCTCTTGGATGCGATTACGCGACACATTACCCATGCAATTCACAAGGTATTTGTCTATGCGCATCATCGTCTGCCCTTTGTCAACTGTAAAGCGATGGTGTTCATAGCGCTCACGTGGCTGCTCTAACATCAAATCATCATCTTCTTCGTAATTTTGTTCTTGTTGCATTTTTCTATTTTTTTAGTCTGACAGGTCAGACCAGTCCGACTAGTCCAACTAAATTAATTTATGAATTAAAAGAACTCTTCCTCCATCTCTTGAGTACCTTTCGACAATTTCAACTCAACAGTCTTCCCTCCATACACCGACAATCCTGCATCGGGATTTTGCTGATAAATTCTAAACTGCAAACTATCAATACTGTCAACCGGAATTTCATCAAAATGAGCAACTCCAAATCCCAATCGATACTCTTTTATTATTTTGCGCGCTTCAGGCAATGTCATACCAAGAAAACTTGGCACAATAACCTCTATCGACATATCATTTTGCCCAACTACAAGAATTATCTGACTTCCGTCCGGCACCTTTGCCCCTACCGACAATGTACTATCCCCCCACATCACAGCCAACACTTCGTCATTAAATTCGTATGGTTCATAACGTACCGAATCTACATTAAATCCAAGAGTTTTCAAATTCGATTGAACCTTTCTACGACTCTCTCCTACTAAATTTGGCACCATCACCATCTTGCGTTGTTTGCTATTTACTGTAATATAAACTTTTCGATTTTTCTTCACTTTCGTACCCGCAACTGGCGACTGTTCTGCAATTTCACCCCCTTGCATCGATCGAATATACACAGAATCGATTATCTCATAACCCAAACTACAATCTTTAAGAATTAATTCTGCCTCCTCAACATACATTCCCGATAAATCTGGCACTTCTACCGCCTCACCATGATGAGTATAAACATCCAATCGCCAAAACACCACCCAACAAATCACAGCAACTAAAACTATAGCTGCTAATATATTAAACCAAAAAAATTTACTTTTCAAAAAATTCCAAATTGTTTTCATATCTATAAGACACGAGACGTGAGACATAAGGCACGAGATATTAGAGATATAATTATCTAAATCCAATACCTCGAATCTAAAATCTATTGCGTTGCAAAGTTACAAATTTTCGAGCAATAAAAAAAGTATAGACAAAATAAATTGTCCATACTTTTCTTATTTTTTCAATGTAACCGACTTAATGATTATGCTTTTTTGCAATATTCGTCAGATACAGTCAATTTTTTACGACCATGAGCGCG
>JAZLDO010000164.1:0-3686 GCA_045614825.1 Candidatus Aphodosoma sp.
TACCATGCGAACGGTGAACTGTAGGGGCGCACCTATTGCCGACTGAAATCGCAAGCGCATGCCGTTGTCAAACTCTACTGCATCCTCCGCAACTTTCGTGCCACAAAACAGCTCGGCATAAAACTCACACATACGCGCATCATCTACCGACGGCACAACCAATTCCGCCACCTGCCACATTGCTGTGCGCGACTTGCGCTGTGCGCCTGCCGGCATCGCCGACTTACGCGCTTGATAGTCGGCATATTGTTTTTCAAGATAATTATCAGCCATTTTTTGTTTTAACAAAAGTACATACTCTCTATTTTCGGGTTGTCAGATTTTAATCTTTATTTTACAATTTTGTGAAGAAAAATTCTTTATCCAAGTACAAGCCATAAATCATAAAATATTAAATAACAAGGCATGTACTTAAAAAAGCAATCGTCCATTCATAATGTCAAAAGTACACTATACATTATCAACCAATAAAGAAAAAATCTGTACTTATGTTGAAAATAAATTCATCATTGCAAAAGTACAAAAAAAATTGTATCTTTGCAAGAAAATTAAAAAATTATGTCACGCAAATTAGATACTGAAGAGATCATTCGCATTTCGACCGACGAATTTAAGCAAGCAAAGAAGATTCCGCTCGTCATAGTGCTCGACAATGTGCGCAGTATGCACAACATTGGCTCGGTGTTTCGCACCAGCGATGCCTATGTAGTCGAAAAGGTGGTGCTATGCGGAATCACGGCTCAACCTCCACACCCCGACATTCATAAATCTGCCCTCGGCGCTGAATTTAGTGTGGATTGGGAGTATTATGCCGACACCAACGAGGCTGTAGCTACCCTCAAAACCGATGGCTACGAGGTGTGGGCTATCGAATTGGCCGAAAACTCGGTGATGCTACAAGAATTTTTCAGTCGTCCATCGGCTCAATCGGCAACTCGCTACGCCGTGGTGTTGGGCAACGAAGTGAAGGGGGTGCAACAATCGGTCATCGACCAATGCAAAGGTTGTATCGAATTGCCACAGTTCGGCACTAAACACTCACTCAACGTCAGCGTAACGGCAGGCATCGTGATTTGGGAATTCTTTAAGATTTTACACGACAAAATGACATAAAAACATATTTATTCTCATGTCATAATGCTCTTGCTTTTGCTTCGCAAAATCTCGACTATAAAGACATATTCTTAAAAATGTAACTTAAAATATGTCTTTCATTTCCAAGATATGCCGCAGGCATAACGAGGCATCTATGAAAATAATTAAATTATGTCTTTATGTTATTTTGTCTAAAAAACAAACAATAAGAGATGAAAAAATTAGTTATATTCGACCTTGATGGTACGCTACTAAACACATACGAAGACATTGCTGCGGCTACCAACCACGCCCTTGCGATGCATGGCTACCCAACCCACTCAACACCTGTAATCAAGAGTTTTGTGGGCAATGGCATCAACAAACTATTCGAACGCGCCCTTCCCGAAGGACATAAAGATATGGACGAAGTACTAAAAATCCGTGCCGCTTTCATACCTTATTACAACGAGCATGGTTCCGACTTCACCTTCCCTTTTGAAGGTATTGTCGAACTACTCTATACACTCCCACGCCTCGGCATGAAACTCGCAGTGGCATCAAACAAATCCGAACAAGCCACTAAGGCTTTGGTAGAGACCTATTTCCCCGAAATTGAATGGTGCGCCGTGTTCGGTCAACGCGAAGGTGTACCTACCAAACCCGACCCTACTATCGTCAACGAGATACTCGCCGCAGCTGGCATCACCGACAAGAGCGAAGTGCTATACGTAGGCGACTCTGGCGTAGATATACAAACCGCCATCAACGCAGGCATCGAAGCCGTAGGCGTGTCGTGGGGTTGCCGCTCACGCCAAGAACTCGAAAGTTTCTCCCCTCTCGCCGTAGTGGACACATGCGAAGAGATATTTACTATAATTCATAAATAACCACCTACTCCTACCAACACTCTCCTCCCCCGATAGAAAAAGATTATGAGGCGCTCTCATATTCCTCCCCTGTCGTAGGGGAGGTCCCTAAAAGGGAGGAGGGGTCACAAAAGTAACACATATTTTGCTCAAAACAGACCATTTGAGCACAAAAGTGCGCATTTTTCAACAAAATGTGCATTTTTTTTAATTTTATATGCTCACTTTGAAGAAAAATGTGTAACTTTGCACCGAATTTGTGCCATGATAGGCTACACTTCAACAAAATAAAAAAACAAAACTAAAATAATCGTGCATTATGCATTGTGAATTGTGCATTGTGCATTGAAAAAACTCTAAAATATGATTAAAGAAAACTTGATTCGTCTGTTCGAAAATAGCATGAAGTCAAATTGGGACTTGAACGCTATGACAGACTACATGGAAAAAAAGACCTACACATACGGCGATATCGCAAAAGAAGTTGCGCGCCTTCACGTATTGTTTAAAAGCATCGGCTTTGAAAAAGGCGACAAATTGGCGCTCGTAGGTAAAAACGGTCCTAAATGGTGTACAGTTTATATCGCAACTGTTACTTATGGCGGTGTAATCGTGCCTATCCTCCAAGATTTCAACCCTAACGATATTCAACACATCGTTAACCACTCTGACGCTAAATTCCTTTTCATTAGCGACAACCTATGGGAAAACCTCTTTGGCGAAGACCTCCTCTATGTAAACGGAGTATTCTCGCTCAACGACTACCGTTGCATCCACCAAAAAGATGGATACACAATCCAAAAAGCATACAAAGCATGGGACGAAAACTTCCAAGAAGCATATCCTAATGGTTTCTCTGCTGCCGACGTACTCTACCCTACAATCCCTAACTCAGAGATGGTTTGTATCAGCTACACTTCTGGTTCGACTGGATTCTCAAAAGGTGTTATGCTCTCAGGTAACGCATTCGCTGGCAACATCACCTATGGTATATCATCAGGCTTGCTCCAACCAGGTTCGCGTTGCTTAGCATTCTTGCCTTTGGCTCACGCATACGGCTGCGCATTCGACTTCCTCACTGCCTTCTGCTGCGGTGCTCACACTACATACCTTGGCAAAATTCCTTCACCAAAAATCTTGATTAAAGCTTTGAGCGAAGTGAAACCTACTGTGATTTTCACTGTACCTCTTATCATCGAAAAGATATATCGCAAACAAATCCAACCTATGTTGGAGAAAAAATCAATGCAATTCATGTTGAATGTGCCATTGCTCGATTCTACAATCCTTGCCACTATCAACAAAAAACTCACCGAAACTTTCGGCAACGAATTCAAAGAAGTTATCATCGGTGGTGCTGCATTGAACCCTGAAGCTGAAGAATTCTTCAAAAAAATCGGTTTCCGTTTCACTGTTGGCTATGGTATGACCGAATGTGCTCCGCTCATCAGCCACTCATTCTGGCACGAATTCAAACTCCACTCTGTAGGTAAAGTGTTGCCAACAATGGAGGCTAAAATCCTCTCTAACGATCCTCAATACGAGGTGGGCGAAATCATCGTTCGTGGCGAAAACGTAATGCTCGGTTACTACAAAAACGAAGAGGCTACTCGCCTTGCTATCGACGAAGATGGTTGGCTCCACACTGGCGACATGGGTACTATGGACCCTGACGGCACTATCTACATCAAAGGTCGTAACAAAAATATGTTGCTCGGCCCTAGCGGTCAAAATATCTACCCT
>JAZLDO010000165.1:0-9645 GCA_045614825.1 Candidatus Aphodosoma sp.
ATATAAATTCCGTGTTCGCAAATTCCACCCTACTAAAGCCCCTTTGATGATTTACGAATGCCACATCGGTATGGCTGCTGAAGATGAAAAAGTTGGTACTTACAACGAATTCCGCGAAAACATTCTTCCTCGCATTGCCAAAGCTGGATACAACTGTATCCAAATTATGGCTATCCAAGAACACCCTTACTACGGATCTTTCGGCTACCACGTATCTAGCTTCTTCGCTCCTTCATCACGTTTCGGTACACCAGAGGAACTTAAACGTCTTATTGACGAAGCACACAAACTTGGTATTGCTGTCATAATGGATATAGTTCACTCGCACGCGGTGAAAAATGAAATCGAAGGTCTCGGTCGCTTCGATGGCACACCATATCAATACTTCCATGGAGGCGATCGTCGTGAACATCCAGCATGGGACTCGCTTTGCTTCAACTATGCTAAAAACGAAGTAATGCACTTCCTCTTATCTAACTGCAAATATTGGATTGAAGAATATAAATTCGATGGATTCCGCTTCGATGGTGTAACATCAATGATATACCGCAATCATGGTCTTGGTCAAGATTTCAAAGGCTATGAAGACTACTACAATCTCAACCAAGATGGTGATGCTCTATGCTATCTTACACTCGCCAACAAACTCATTCACGAAATAAACCCTGAAGCTATAACAATCGCAGAAGAGATGTCAGGCTTACCAGAGTTGGCTATTCCATTTGAGGATGGTGGCGTTGGTTTCGATTTCCGTATGGCTATGGGTATCCCTGACTTTTGGATTAAATATATTAAAGAGGTGCGCGATGAAGATTGGAAAGCAGGACACATTTTTTACGAAATGACTAATCGTCGTATTGGCGAAAAAACTATATCATACGCCGAATCTCACGACCAAGCTCTCGTGGGCGACAAAACAATCATTTTCCGTCTTATCGATGCTGATATGTATTGGCACATGCAACGTGGCGATGAAACATTTATGGTCAATCGCGGTATGGCTCTCCACAAAATGATTCGCCTCATGACTGCCGCTACTATCAATGGCGGTTACCTCAACTTTATGGGTAATGAATTCGGTCACCCTGAATGGATCGACTTCCCACGCGAAGGTAACGGATGGTCTCACAAATACGCACGTCGCCAATGGTCTCTCGTTGACCGCAAAGAATTACACTACTGCGACCTCGCCCACTTCGACGAAAAAATGGTAGAACTCATTCGTAAAGAATATCGCTTCAGCGAATCGCCAATCGAAAAAATTTGGGACAACGAAGGCGACCAACTCGTAGCTTTCCGCCGTCGCGATTTGCTCTTTATCTTCAACTTCAATGGCGAAAAGTCTTTTACCGATTATGGTATCCTCGTGAAAAAAGGCGTTTACAACGTAGTTCTCAACACTGATGCTACCGAATTTGGTGGCTTTGGTTTTGCCGATGACTCAATCGAGCACCACACCACTGCTTCTCACCTCAAAAATAAAGAGTGGCTTCAACTTTACATACCTGCACGCTCTGCTCTCGTCCTTCGCCGCAAAGACTAACGCCTAAGGTCTGTCATTCTTCCGCCAAGGTACGTCGTAAACGTAGCGAGGCTATGTACAGAAAAATATGTTCTTATGTCATTCTGTCTAAAAAACATATTAAAATTAAAATGAATTTCGAACCAGAAGTCAACGCATTACTCCAACGTTTCGAAAATACAATAAGCCAAGGCGCTGTGCAATACTACGACACTGACGACCTTGAAACTATAATCGATTGTTATATTGCTATCGACCAACTCGATAAAGCACGTATAGCACTCGATTATGCTTATCGTATCCACCCTACTTCTACCGAAATTCGTTGCAAAGAAGGCAAACTCCTTCTCATGGAAGGTCGCTACGATGAGGCTATAGAAATACTTAACACAATACAAAATCCAGAACCTGACTATATTGCTATTCTCGCCGAATGTTACCTGCGAACATATAATTTCTCTAAATCAAAGGAGTTATTCTCACAATACCTCACACTTTGCAACACTAATGAATTAGCAGCAATATTTGCCGATATAGCTTCGCTCTACAACACTCACAACAACCCTGAACTAGCTCTCGAATTCATCGAAAGTGGCATTGCTCTATTCCCCGACGACATCACTCTAATCACCGAAAAAGCCATTGCCCTCGAACAAACCGAACAACTCGATGAAGCAGCTAAGCTATTTACCATAGCTCTCGACAACAACCCTTATCAACCTGAATTATGGTGCATGCTTGGCTCTATCTTGTTCCGTCAAAACAATTTTACTGAGGCAATCCATGCCTACGACTATGCCCTCGCTATTGAGCCTAACGACTCTCTCACTCGACTACAACGCGGACATTGTCTATTCAATCTCGGACAATTCAACGAAGCCATTGAGCCTTACGAGGAATATCTTGCCGAACATCCCGACGACGCAATCGTAATAACTTTCCTTGCCGAAACTTACGAGAATATCGACAACATCCAACGCGCAAAAGAGTTATACCTACAAGCTTTAGCTATATACGACGAACTCCCCGAAACTTGGATTGGTCTAGCCTCTTGCCAAAGCGAAATCGACGGACTTATCACGGCATACGAAACTATAAAACAAGCCGACGAAAAATTCCCCGAAAATCAGCATATCATTTATTGCATGTCGCGCATCGAAGCCGATTTAGCTGCTGCCAATTTCGACGATTTTCTACTCAACCAATCGCTTCAACACCTACTATTCTGCCTCGAAAACGACCCTGAAAACGAAACTCTAAACTTCGAAGCAGCCAACATACTCCTACAATTCGGCGATTACGAAAACGCAATAAAACTATACGAAGTAGCCTATTCCAAAAATCCTTTCATCGAAAAGATAACTCTCTTTATGTCAATGAACTACTTCGCTCTTGGCAATATCGAACAAGCAAAAAAATTCCTCAACATTGCCCGCGAAACAATATCAAATGCCGACGAAATATTTTTATCCTTATTCCCTAACGCTCAAACTCTTATAAAATAAATATGAAAAAAACACTAATCCTACTATTCTGCATCCTAAATTGCACATTCATCAATTTAAAAGCTAATCAATCAGATTCTATAGTTCCTATTACTACTATAGATTCTATAATCTCTACTAATTCTATAGATACAATTCCTCATTCCTCACTCCTCATTCCTCATTCTGAGAGTAAATCCTACGTCGACATCATCGCCGACTGGTACAACAACCACATGAACTACGGCACAATCACTGCCCTAATGGCTATCGAAAGTTCATTCATCCCATTCCCATCCGAAATTGTAGTACCACCTGCAGCAGCCGTTTCTGCTCGCGAAAACTCTAACCTCAACTTCTTCTTAATCATCCTTTTCGCCACTATCGGAGCCATCATCGGAGCCTTAGTCAACTACTATCTATCAATCAGTCTTGGTCGCGCAATCATCTATCGTTTCGCCGATAGCCGTCTCGGTCGTCTTTGCCTACTTTCAAGCGAAAAAATCAAACAAGCCGAAGACTATTTCAACCGCAAAGGCTCAATCGCCACATTCGTCGGTCGACTCATACCTGGCATACGCCAACTAATTTCTATTCCAGCAGGTTTAGCTCGCATGCCTCTTCTCCCATTCATCGGATTCACAGCCCTCGGCGCAGGCATATGGAACGTAGTTCTTGCCCTCATAGGCTACATCGTAGGCGACAACATGGACCTCATCAACCACTACTCACACGAAATAGGCTACATCATTCTCGCCCTCATAGCCCTCGTCGCCATCTACTACATCATCAAAAAAATGATAAAAAAGAAATAAAATCCCGAATGGCTATGTCTTTATGGTCGAGATTTTGTATAAAAAAAGAATATATACTTATATCATTCTGTCTAAAAATCTAAAAAATGAAATTTGCCCTAATCGGACATCCCGTAAGCCACTCATTTTCGGCACAATACCTCAATGCCCGTTTTCAAAACGAAGGTATTGACGCCCTCTACGAACTAATTGACATGCCCGATTTAACACAATTCACAACATTAATCCAATCAAGCAAATACAACGGCTTCAACATCACTATTCCACACAAAAAATCCATAATACCCTACCTCGACCAACTCTCACCCGAAGCCAAAGCCATAGGAGCAGTAAACGTAATAGAAATCAACAACAACAAACTCATCGGTCACAACACCGACATAATAGGTTTCCACGAAACCCTCACCCCCCTACTTAAACCTTATCACACTCACGCAGTCATATTAGGTACAGGTGGAGCATCACAAGCCGTACAATACGTACTCCACCAACTCAACATTCCATTCCGCCTAGTCACACACAAAGAACTCGACACCAACACAATAACACAACTCGCCCCAATCATCATCAACACCACACCACTGGGCATGCACCCAAACACCGACACAGCACCAAACATCGACTACACTCAACTAACCAACAAACACCTCCTTTACGATTTGGTCTACAACCCAACAGAAACAAAATTCCTACGACTAGGCGCACAACAAGGTGCTACAACCCAAAATGGTCTAGCTATGCTCTACCGCCAAGCCGACGCTGCCCTCAATATTTGGTTAAAATAAAAATACTGTATTCATGTCTAAAAAAATAATACAACTATGAAAATCGAAATCATCAACAAATCACGTCACGCACTTCCACAATACAGCACACCACTATCAGCTGGTATGGACCTACGCGCAAACATCGACGAACCTATAACCCTCAAACCATTAGAAAGAAAACTAATCCCAACAGGTCTATATATAGCTCTCCCAGAAGGCTACGAAGCACAAATTCGCCCTCGCTCAGGCCTCGCAATCAAAAACGGAATCACCGTACTCAACACTCCAGGCACTATTGACGCAGACTATCGTGGCGAAATTTGCGTTATATTAGTAAACCTCAGCGCCGACCCATTCACTATCAACGACGGCGACCGCATATGCCAAATGGTCATCGCACGACACGAAACAGCAGAATTTATCGAAGTCGAAACCCTCTCTACTACCGAACGCGGCGAAGGCGGATTCGGTCACACCGGCAAAAAATAATTATGAAAAAACTAATAACAATTCTATTGTGCATTGTGCATTGTACATTGTACATTGATTTATCGGCCCACGAAGAATATGCCGATTCAATGTTTCGTGCCCAAATCGCAAAAGAACAACTCACAGACTCTACCCTTTACGACCAACTATTCTACAATCTTTTCAATGCCAAAAAGTATAAACTTAAAGGTCAAATCAACGAGGCAGCAAACCAATTAGTTAAAAACATAGAACTTGATACAAACATCCTTTATCCTGAACTATATGCAACCTCATCATTCCAATTATACCAAATTCTTTATGAGGCACAACAATATAGCGAAGCTTTCCACTTCATCAAATTAGCACATCAACACAATCCAAACAACAACATATATCTCCGCGACCTCGCTTGGATGGAATATGGTTTCCAACAATACGATTTAGCAATAAAACATTTCAAAGAACTAAACAAACGCCTACCATACAACTCCGACAACATCTACAGTCTCTGCCAAATATATCTTCAAGACAAACAATACAATAAAGCCCTAAAAGAACTCGAAAAATACCAATTTCTCGAAGGTAACTCTGTTCAAATACTCGCACAACGTACAGCTATTCACGAACAATCAGGAAAACCTCAAAAAGCAGAAAAAGAGATTCTTAACTATATCAACGAACATCCCGAAAACAAACTTGAAGCATCGCTATTATTAAGTCGCATATACCTAAAAAACAACAAAAATACCGAATCTCTCAACCTCCTTCTCAATCTTAATACCGAATACCCCGACGACGGAACAATACTCACATCTTTAGCCGACCATTACAAAAACACCGACAACGATTCTCTCTACGAAAAATACTCACTCGATGCTGTAAAATCGGCTACATTCAACGCTGCAACTGCAGTAAAAATAATCCGTCCAATACTCTCTGGCTACGTACAAAGCAATGACACAACCAAAATAAATCCGCTACTTAACACATTAACTCACATATACCCCAACGAATCACCTATCATCGAACTCCATGCAGATGTCTATAAAGCCCTTAAAGACACATCTAATTGGCGTTCCTCGCTTTACGAACTACAAAAAATACGCAACAACGACAAAGTTCTCGACTTTCAACTCGTCACTCTTGCCGAATCTCTTCTCGACAACAAAGAAATTTATAAACTCACCAAAGAGGGTTACGATAAATACGGCGACGACACTTGGGCATACTACTACATTATCAGTCTCGTTAAAAATGACATGACCGACTCCATCATCACCGAAAGCAACCGACTATTACCATCAATCACAACACCAAACATCAAAAGTCGTCTTTATCAAATGCTCGGTGACACATACTCATCACAAAATCAAGACACTCTTGCTATGATGATGTACGATAGTTGTCTTGTTTACGACCCAAACAACTCTGGAGCACTTAACAACGTAGCATACAACATCACCAAACAACCAAACCCCGACCTTAAAAAAGCTGAAAAAATGGCTGCTAAAGCCATCGAATTAGACCCCGAAAGCATCTACATACTCGACACTTACGCTTGGATTCTATTCCTTCAAGGCGACAACTTCTTATCTGAATTCTATTTCGACAAACTCCTTCGTGTAGAAAAAGAACAAGGACTACAACCAAGCATCGAAACACTTTACCACATCGGATGCCTATACCTAAAAACTAATCGCATCGAGCAAGCAAAAGAAATATGGCACCAAGCCTTAGAACTCTACAACACCGACCCTGAAAACTTCAATGAAAAAGATATAATTCAAACAATCCAAAATTTCTTTAACGACAATGAAAACAAATAAAATTCTCATCATAATAATACTCATTGTTAGTATTCTAACAGGTTGCAAAACACAACAAACACAAAAACAAACACAACAACGTGCAGCCCAACGTGTCTCAGTATGTGACATAACACAAAAATCATACGATGCACAACCCCAATTCACAACAATGAACATCTCGAAAATGTCAATGTCAGTCAATTACGGAGGCATGCAATTCACTTTCCGCTCATCAATCCGTATCGCCACCGACAGCATACTATCTATAAGCATACAACCAGCCCTCGGCATCGAGATGTTCCGTGCCGATTTCACCCCAAAAGGCTTCATCGTTTACGACAAACTCAATCGACGCTACTCCGAAAATTCCTACGAATATATAAAACTCAGCTGGGGATTAGATGTCGACTATAAAGCAATCGAAGCACTATTCTCTCATCGTTTATTCATCCCAACAACAACCAATCCGTCCGAAATATGCAAAGACTTCCGAATTGAACACATGGCAGATACCACTTCAATCGTAAGCAATACCCCAATAGGCAAATACACCCAACAATTCGACATCGACATGAACAACTATCGCCTAACTATGAGCGGATTACAATACGAAGACCAACTCGTCATGGCTATCACATACGGCATATTAAAATCTTTCGACAAAATACTATTCCCTGAAACTGTTTACCTACAAACCACAATGACAAAAATCGACGTTTCAGCTACACTCAATATCGAAAAAATAAAATTCAACGAACCACTCAACATATCACCAATTAGTACAGCCCGCTACAAAAAAATAGGCTTCATGGACCTCCTCAAAAAATAACGCCACACCCTACCCCTTCCATACCTTCAAGCAACCTATCTCGAAGAAGACTGACACAACCCCTCAACCAAACCAACAAACCAAAAATGAAAAAAATACTAACCATACTATTGTGCATTGTACATTGTACTTTATGCTTTAATCTAAGCGCACAAACAATCAAAGAACTCGAAGCCCAAAAGAAAAAAGCACTCGACGAACTCGCCGTAACCAACCGCCTACTCAACGAAACACAAAAAAACAAAAAAGGCACCGAAAACAAACTCAACCTACTAAAACAATCTATCAAACAAAGCACCAACTATATCAATGCTTTGAATAAAGAAATCGGACTAATCGACGAAAATATAACATCACTACAAGCATCGCGTCTATCACATCAAGAGCGACTCGAACGCCTCCGCAACGAATATGCACAAACAACTCGTGCAATATATTCTCATCACAAATACTTTTCACCTCTCTTATTCATCATCTCTGCCGACAACTTCAACCAAGCCATACGACGCTTTCGCTATCTACAACAAGTAGCCGCACACCGCAAATATCAAGCTCAAGAAATAGCCAAAATCACACAACAACTCCAAATAGAAGAAAACCTCCTAACCGAAAACCGCATACAAAAAGAGACTGCCGTAAGCGCAAAAGAACTCGAACAACAACGCCTTGAACAACAACGACGCAAACGCAACGACGAACTCGCATCTCTCAAAAAGAAAGAAACATCACTCAAAAAACAACAAAAAGAACAACAAAAAAAAGCCGACAAACTTAATCAAAAAATCCAAGATATGATTGCTGCTGAAATCAAACGACAAAAAGAAGAAGCAGCTAAAAAAGCTAAAGAACAAGGCAAAAAAGACCCATACGAACTAAGCAAAGAAGAAAAACTCGTAGCAGGCAACTTCGAAGCCAACAAAGGCAAACTCCCTCGCCCTATCGAAAAAGGTTTTATCAGTGCCCATTTTGGTGTTCAACCCCACCCTTTCCTCGACAAAGTGCAAGTCAACAACAAAGGAACCTACTTCCAAATCCCTGCCGGGTCCGATGCCCGCGCCGTATTCGAAGGCGAAGTAACCCAATGCTTCTCTGTGCCAGGTAGCAACCAATCCGTTATCGTAAAACACGGCAACTACCGTACCGTATACTCCAATCTAGTAACACTTTACGTCAAAGTTGGCGACAAAGTAAGCACCAAACAAAAAATCGGTAAAGTATATACAGATACCGAAAACGACAACAAAACCGAACTCTATTTCATGCTCTACAAAGACACTGAAATACAAAATCCCGAAAATTGGCTCGCAAATTAAGCAAAAACATTTGCTAATATGCCAAAATTATCGTAACTTTGCGTTCCCAAGTATACCAACGATACAAATATCGTTAATCACTAGTAATTAATAACTAATCATTAATATAACTATGAACGAAAAAGTAAAATGCCTTATCATTGGCTCAGGCCCTGCTGGCTATACTGCCGCAATCTACGCTTCACGCGCTAACCTTGCTCCAGTTCTTTACGAAGGAATGCAATCTGGTGGTCAATTGACTCAAACTACCGAAATCGAAAACTTCCCTGGTTATCCAGAAGGTATCGATGCAAACCTCATGATGGCTGACCTCCGTGCTCAAGCTGAGCGCTTTGGTACAGACGTACGTTTCGGCTGCATCACAGAAGTAGACTTCAGCTGCTCACCTAAAAAACTAACTATCGATGGCGAAAAAGTAATCGAAGCCGACACTGTAATCATCGCTACAGGTGCAAGTGCTAAATACCTCGGTCTCGCTGACGAACATAAATATATGGGTAAAGGTGTATCTGCATGCGCAACTTGCGACGGTTTCTTCTATCGCAAAAAAACAGTTGCAGTAGTAGGTGGTGGCGACACTGCTTGCGAAGAAGCATGCTACCTCGCTGGTCTTTGCGAAAAAGTTTACCTCATCGT
>JAZLDO010000166.1:0-1648 GCA_045614825.1 Candidatus Aphodosoma sp.
ATACATGGTGACTATTATATCACAAAAAAAAGACTTCTTCTTTGTGCGTTTTGATTATCCCAATATAGGTCAGTTTTGGATAAAAAAAGGTGATATAGGATTAAATATTCGAGGATTAGTATCTGATGATGAAAAAAACACCTCTGTCCCTATTTATAAAAAGCCTTGTTTTAAATCACCAATAGTGGCTAACATAAATTCCCCTCAACATGTGCCAATCCTTAATACAAAACGAAATTGGGTTTATATAGAAGCAATTGTTGAGGACGGCAATGAAATAGAAGGTTGGCTCGCACCTTTAAACCGGTGTGGTAATCCATATACCACTTGTCCATAATATCAAATTGAAATAAAACCTAAACAATGACAGCTATGTCAGAATACTCCCAATCCTACAACCGTTATTCCTACTGCTTCAACAACCCGTTGAGATTTACCGACCCGAGCGGGTATGTGGTGAGAGGGAGAAATGATGTTCTTAATCCGCAGTATTTTATCTGGTTGAAATCTTCCAACTCAAAAAACGGAAATTCATTCTATTGACAAAATATAAAATCCTATAATTATGAAAATCTGCAAACTGTTTGTTGTCTTATTTCTGTCATTATCTTCATTAAGATTATACTCAAATTTTATGATGGATAATGACTCAGTTTATTATGATTATGTCGAGTACGAACTCCCAGTTTTGTCAGTATCCGATGATAACATATATGAGATGTTTGAATCAATTGTCGCAAACACCACTAATTGTGAAGAAGACAGCAAGAGTTTTGACATTGATAAGATTTCTTATATTCTGGAAGTTGGTAAAATGAATGATTATGCCAATAAAGAGGATAGTTTCTATGTGGAAGCGTATGAAGAAAATGATATAATAAATTATATTGATAATGGTGAATATTATGGGGTGTTGTATTTTAATGGACGTTTATTCTTTGTGATGAAAAAATATGCGGAAAAATATTTTGCGATAACAAACGAAACCAAAATTTTTATGCTGAGCAAACGCAATAACATACCTAGACCTAAAACCTACCATAATGGAAATGTAGTACATGAAATAATGTCGATACAAGATCCTCCAATGATATGGTTGTTTGTGTATAGTAATGATGGCAAGATAAAACTAAAAGAAAGAGGAACATTCTGTGATAACATTCCGGATATAAGTAATTATACGATAGAAGATTAAAACGACACCTCCGTCATGAGCTCATGATTTTTATAAATTATTCAAAGATAACTACAACAAAAGAAGAAAATAATATATTATGAAACATTTGCTTTTAATAATGATTTTAGTCTTTACGACATCATGCACTTTAAACAATTGCGATAAAACTTATTACAAAGACTTGTCCGACAAGATAGAATCATATATCGAGATAAACCAAGAAAAAGTTACGGAATTTGTTAATAAGCAAAAACGAAACGGTATAGATGTAAATCCATTTATAAGAATAGACTATCACAGTGACAGCATATACGATTATTATAGACTGAAGTATGATACGGATATCTTTTTTTTAGATGACTATGTTATAGATTATTTTAACGTTGAAGATGTGTTGTGTGTAGTTAGATATAATACGTTTGATTATTATGGTGAAGATGAAATAGATAGCTTTTTCGAAAAGAAGAAGGA
>JAZLDO010000167.1:0-13413 GCA_045614825.1 Candidatus Aphodosoma sp.
ACTATTTTCGCCATCGATTCTCAACGAATACTTTTCAGTAACCTGTTTCTCTTTTGCCAACATAGGAGCAGAATTTCTTGTAGCTTTTGCACTACTCATAGTATAGTCACCCGCATATTGTACAAAGAAAGTTGAGAACGGGGCAAAAGATTCACTCTCCAAATCTACTGAAACATAACTACTACCATTATAAACACAAGCATAATCGATAGCATTATTCATCTTAGCCTCAAGGAATAAGGCATTACCGATATAGTACCAGTTTTTATCACGATTTAAGCCATTAACTGTAGTTTCTTCCAAATTATGACTATAATCATCAACAATAGAAACAACCTCGTTTTTAATATTAACCCCATCGGTAGCCTCAACTGCAAATTCAAGTGTTATTTCTGGAGTCTTATCTGTAGCAAGATTATATGCGACACCTCTTTTTAGCTCTTCACTTGAAGTTAAAAGTTTATTATCCCACGCTATAGTGCCATTAGCACGTTTTTCTGTATTATATGTTTGAACATAAACATCACTAATACTTGTAACACACTTGACATCCATAGGGAATGAAACAGGAGTCCAAGTAGAACTATTCACAGTGACTTTAATAGTAGATTGTTTCCAATAAGAAGAGTTTTCATCTGGATAAGTTGACTCTGTTCCTACAACAATAGGAGTAGCTTCAGCTTTTGCTACTTTCTTAAACTCTGCATAATCTTCCTCTTTATCCTCTACTTTATCGATATTCTCTCTTAGATTTTCAACATTCACCTCTTCAGAACCAAGAAGGTCTTCAACTTCAGAACCAGGAATTCTCACTGATTCTTCTTCATTTGCAGGAGGGTTTGTTTTATCAGTCCAACCACCACTACTTTGGGAATTAGTTTTGTTGGTACCAGTTGCCGCATAATACATCCAAACATTTGTGTTTGGGTCGTATTGGATATACAAATTACTTGTAATAAACCAAGAGGTATGCTTAATATAATACTTACTGTTAGCATCTGCATAAATGGTAATAGGACTATCTTTTAATAGTAAAGAAACTTTTTTGGCAGAAAAAGTTCCTCCTTCTTCTTTATAATTCAAATACTTTCCTGTGCCAACATTTTGAAGAGTAAAAGTCTCTGTTCCTGTAACTGTCACCAACCACAAAGTGTTTTCATAAATATAACCAGATTCATCTTCAGCCAAAGGTTTAACGGTTCCATCTGACATTGCCACAGCATATATAGTTTTACCTCCATCGTTAGATTCAAAACGCATAATACTATTATTCTCTGGTAAAGCTGCCCACACACTAACTGACAACAACATAAATGCCACTGTCAAAAATGCTATTTTATTAATTAACGTTTTCATAATAACCTCCTATATTAAAAATTAGTTATTAAAACCTTTAAAAAGACGAATAGAGAGATATGCACCTACGAGAAGAAGCATAGGGAATAGAATGTCACCAACAGGTGTAGGATTTGAAGGTTCGTCCCAGTTTTCTGGAAGATTTTGCATTGAGCCTATTTCTACGACACTACCCTCTTCGGAGATATTCATTGCCTCACCTTTGCTGTTGATTGTAGGGATCGAATTATATGTAACATTTTGTGCTACAACACTATTTACATCTTTTGGAGTTTGTGTATAAACACCATTCGATTGGTTACCCAAAACCACTCTACCATTATCAGAATGTTGATACTGCCAGCTGGTTACTAACTCATGATTAGAGCGAACTGGTCGTGATACATTATCACGACGATGATACTCAACACTTATATTCGAACGTTGAATGTGGCGTTGTTGATAAACATCAATTGGTGTTTGAGTTGAAAATGGTGTTACCATTCCTCTGTCACCACCAAAATTTTGCACATCTTCCCGAAATATTTGTTGAGCCGAAAGATTAGACAAAACAAGTAATAATAAAGACAAAATAATAAAAACTGATTTTTTCATATAGCAATCTAAATACAAACAAACAATAAAAATTTAATTATCAACACTATAGATAGTGCGCAAAATTATACAATAAATCAATATTTTAATTCACAAAGGTAATAATAATTTTTCACACTCACCCCCCCATTAACAATATTTAACAATATTTAACTGTCAAAACAAACAACTTTCTCTCTATTACAACATTAGTCCAACTTGTACTGCTTGAAATTGATATACATTCGGCTTGTATCAGATTGCACATACGAAACAAACTTACTATATTTATATCAATTTCTCACTCGCTCAACGCGCATAGTATCAAGCTTTAAGAATAAAAAAAGTAAAATTGTAAAACTCAAAAACGAAGAGCCTCCATAACTAAAAAAAGGAAGTGGAATACCAATAACAGGCACAAGCCCTATCACCATTCCTACATTTATAAATAGGTGAAATGCAAAAATGCCTACAACTCCATAACCATAGACCCGAGCAAAACGAGTATCTTGTCGCTCTGCCAAAAAGAGTAATCGGTATAGAAAAAAGAGATAAACGAGCAACATACCTGCACTACCTAAAAAACCCCACTCTTCGCCTACTGTACAGAAAATGAAATCGGTATCTTGTTCTGGCACATATTTCAATTTCGTTTGTGTTCCCTGCAAAAATCCTTTACCCAAAAATCCACCCGAACCAATAGCAATACGAGCCTGAGCTGTATTATACCCAATACCTGTTGGGTCATCTGCCATACCCAACAATAACTGAATACGCTTTTGTTGGTGTGGCTGCAATACATCATTAAATATATATTCAGTTGAAAAACAATATCCTAAACACCCTAACAAAAATAGAGAGAGGAAAAGATATGTTTTTCGCCATTTGAAATATGCTAACACAAGCAAATATACAATAGCTACAATAACAACTGCCAACATTACATAAACCAAATTGAAAGGCACTACCCATTTAAATATAGGTAAAGCAATGACAAAAACAGCAATAGGCACTATTGAGAATATCAAGAGATGCTTTTTATCTTGTTGATATACACGCAAGAAAATCAACATTATAATATATGCCAACAAAAGTCCTAAAAAGAATCCCATCGATGCCCCCTCTACTCCTAACAAATCTACAACACTAAAACGAAGCACTACGACAAACAACACTACAGCACAAAAACCTAAAGCTGGTATCAATCCTGGCATACCTTCGCGATAAAGCATAAAAATAAACGACAAAAAAACTAAAGCCGATCCCGTTTCACTTTGCGCTACAATAATAGCCATTGGCAACAAAATCAACGAACACACTAAAGCATAACTCTGCATAGACTTTAACTGAAACTGCGGATGACTCATAACCTTTGCCAACGCTAACGCCGTTATGAATTTCGAGAACTCGGCTGGCTGAATCCTAAATGGTCCTAATTTCAACCACGACCGAGAGCCCTTAATATCTTCCGCCACAAACACCGTAACTATCAACAACAAAATAATCAATCCATATAGTAGATAAGGTAGCGCAGTTATCAATCGACTATCGGTAAACAATATCACCAACGCCATACCAAAACTTATGCACATCCACATGAATTGCATACCCGAACGATAATTCATATCAAATATAGAGGTTTGGTCATCCGACACACTCGCACCATATATATTTATCCAACCAAACACCACCAGAACGATATAGAAAAATACCGCCCATTTATCTAACGCTTGTATTACATTAAAATTTCTTGACACAATAAATAAATTTGAGAATTGAGAATTGAGAGTTGAGAATTGAGAGTTGAGAATTGAGAATTGAGAATTGAGAATTGAGAATTGAGAATTGAGAATTGAGAGTTGAGAATTGAGAATTAATAATTAAAATATTTAATTCCTAATTCCTCACTCCTCATTCCTAATTCCTCACTCCTCACTCCTAATTCCTCATTCCTCATTCCTCACTCTTTATTCCACATTTTAACCTTAGAATTCAACACTGTTGTTTTCATTCGATTAAACAAGGCTGTTTGTTTTATTTCCCGATAAAGATATTGCTCCATACAAAGCATTGCAATAGGACAAGCCCACTGAGCACCAAAACCTGCATTCTCAATCACTACCGCAATTGCAATCTGCGGATTCTCTCGCGGTGCATATCCAAAAAATATTGAGTGTGGCTTACCATGACTATTATCGGTTGTACCTGTCTTACCACACACTGCCAATTCTGGCAATTTATAATAATGTGCAGTACCATATTCACACACACGCCACATACCCTCTTGCACTACATCATAATGTTTCTGACTCACCTTTGCTTCATGACGATTATCCAACAACGAATCACATTTATTCAAATGAGGAGTTATATAATATCCCTTATTTGCGATAACTGCTGCTGCATTGGCAAGCTGAATTGGAGTAACCAACACCTCGCCTTGTCCAATAGAATTAGAACGGATTGTTAAAGCTTTCCACCCTCGTTTACCATAAATTTTATCGTATGTCTCGGCACGATATATCGCCCCATCTTTAAGTCCATAAACATCCGAATCATCCCACTTGAATCCTAACCCAAAACTCAATATATCTTCACGCCAACGTCGATAATTTTCTTTAAACTTCTCATTTCCCTCTCCATAACCATCGCGCTCAAGCGTTGCCTTATACGTCAACCAAAAGAAAGGGTTACAACTCTCTTGTATTGCCTCTTCAAGCGACACGGGAGAGCCATGATTGTGTGTACATTTAATTGGTTTTGAACTTGGACCACTACAAGGAAATTTTGTATAACGAGTAATACCCCCATGCTCTAAACAAACCAATGCTTGCAATGTTTTAAATGTCGAACCTGGAGAATAAAGCCCCCCAGTTGCACGATTAAGAAATGGCTTAGTACTATCATTTTGCAAAATAGGATAATACTCAGAACGTAATCTACCAACCAACAAAGAAGGATTCCAAGTTGGATTAGACGCCATAGCTAAAATCTCTCCCGTCGATGGCTCTATAGCCACAATACTACCAATCTTACCTTGCAATAACTCCTCTGCAATCATTTGCAACTCAACATCCAACGTTGTAGTAATATCCTCTCCTGCTGTAGGCATCTTATCTAACTCGCCATCTTTATATTTTCCCTGAATACGCCCATGCGAATCTCGCAAAAGTATCTCCTCTCCATTTACTCCTCTCAATGCCTTCTCATACGTCAACTCTAATCCCTCTGACCCAGCATAATCTCCTGGTCGATAATAAGAATCACGCTCTATTTGCCTTTTACTAACCTCTCCAATCGACCCCAAAACATGAGCTCCACAAGGATAATTATAATTACGCAATGTACGATTCTGAATAGTAAATCCAGGAAATTTGCGTAAATGCTCTTGCAACATAGCATAATCCTCTGGCGAAAGCTGAGTCATAAATCGTTGTGGCGTAAGTTGTGAATAACCATAATTTCTACGACGATCTTTGATATACGCCATTCTATCGCAAAACTGCTGATGAGTAATGCCCAATAAACCACACAACTCTAATGTATCTATAGGTGTTCCTGCCTTAGACTGATCGCGCAATTCCTTCATCGTAACCATCAAATCGTAGGTAGGCTGATTATAAACCAACAACTTGCCATTACGGTCATATATCAGCCCTCGTGGAGCATAAATAGGTTTACGATAAAATGCATTATCCTCTGCCACACCAGTATAATCCTCATATAATTGCAAATGTGCCAACCTTCCTATAAATACAATTATAATTAAAGCTAACACAATATGAATTATAATACTTCTATCTTTATATTTATCGTTAAGCATAAAAACAATTCACAATACAAATGCACAATAACTATTTTCTGACTTTTTCAAGAGTGAAAATTAACAAAATAGTTAATGCCGAACTAACCAATGTTTTCAACAAGATAATTCCAAAATATTTAAATGAGAAAGCCTCTAACAAGAATAGAGATAAATGGTGAATTAACACCATAAATATAATATATTTCACATAGTTTATCCCCATTGTTCTAAATCGAGGCATCACCTTATCTAACTCCTCTTGAGTTACCACAATACGAAATATATATGGACGAAGAAAAGCAATCAGTGTTGTTCCCATTGCATGAATACCCCATGTGTTAGAAAGTGCATCAACCACTAAACCAAGAAAAAAACCTGTAAATATCAACGATATACGATTGGTATGTATCGGCAAAGCTATTATAAAATAGATATAAAGAAATGGATTTATAACACCTGCTATTTGAATATGGTTAAGCAATAAAACTTGAAATAACACCAAACCAACAAACCAAAATATAAACTCTATAGCATATTTCATTTTCCTAATGATTTTTGAAGGTTCAACAACTCATTTTTATTTTCGAAAACAGCAACTGTTACATACGACAAAGACTGAAAATCAACCGCAAGATTTATATCTACATCACAATACATCGTATTCTCTACATGCGCCGCTTTATCAACAACACCAATCATAACTCCCTCTGGAAATATTGCTGAAAATCCACTTGTAACCACCGTATCTCCTGCCACTACAGTCACATGACTCGGTATTTCATATAGTTTAGCCGACAACGGACTTCTACCATTCCATTTCACCGATCCTAACTGATTATTCCCTTTGATTTTAGCACTTATCACCTGCTCTGGATTTATAATAGGCAACACAACTGCATAATTTTTACTCACACTCTGCACTACCCCCACAACACCCTGCGGAGCAAACACACCCATATCCTCCCCTACTCCCTGTGCGCTTCCTTTATCTATAATTATATAATTCTGCAAATCATACACACTATTATAAACCACTTTTGCCGAAAGATAATTATCTGCACTTTGCGCTACAAGACTATCTGCAATCCATGTTTTATAATCGGCAATCTCTTTATACAATCGAGCATTCTCCTCTGCCAAATATCTATTAGCCTCAGCCAAACCAAAATAGGCTGTCACCGAATTAGTAACCCCATGAGTCCAAGCCGATAATGTTGTCACAGAACGAAAAGCAACAGAACGCTGCAAATCATTTTTATTCACAACCAACAAAAAAGCCAATATCTCCAACACAAAGAAGATAACTACAGCCAAATACTTATAAAAAAACTCTAAAATCTTATTCATTTTCAACAAAAAAAAAGACAGAAAAACAGAAGAACAAAATTATGTTCTTATGTTCTTCTGTCTTCGAATATTGATTCTATATTATCTTAATAAGAAACGGAATCGATCAACATTCTTAAGCGCAATACCTGTACCACGAGCCACTGCACGCAATGGGTCTTCAGCCACATGGAATTGAATTTGAATTTTATCAGTCAAACGCTTAGCCAAACCTCTCAACAAAGCACCGCCACCAGCAAGATAAATACCCTTATCAATCAAATCAGCATACAACTCAGGAGGAGTATCACCCAACGCAGCAAGAATAGCAGTTTCTATTTTCGAGATAGTTTTATCCAAACAGTGTGCAATTTCAGGATAAGAAACAGGGACTTCCATAGGCAAACCTGTAACACGGTTAGGACCTTTCACTATCATATCCTGAGGCGCTTCTTCTCCCAAATCAATCAAAGCAGAACCTACTTGTTTTTTGATACGCTCAGCCATCACCTCACTCACTCGAATATTATGTTGTTTAAACATATAATCAATAATATCTTGAGTGAAAGCATCACCTGCAACACGCAACGATTTATCAGTAACAATACCACCAAGCGAAATAACAGCAATCTCTGTAGTACCACCACCGATATCAACCACCATGTTACCTTCTGGTGCCTCTACATCAAGACCGATACCCAACGCCGCTGCCATAGGCTCGAAAATCATATACACATCACGACCTCCTGCATGCTCTGCCGAGTCACGCACAGCACGTATCTCAACCTCTGTACTACCCGAAGGAATACCTATAACCATACGCAACGAAGGCGTAAACCAATGACCCTTATTCGGAATCATCTTAATCAAACCACGAATCAACAATTCAGCAGCATGGAAGTCTGCAATAACGCCATCACGCAAAGGACGAACAGTACGAATGTTCGGATTTTCTTTGCCTCGCATTTGTGCCGCTACAGCACCTATTGCCTCTAATTTTTCAGAACGTATATCCAATGCCACAACAGATGGTTGATCTACTACGATTTTGCCATTATGAATAATGACCGTATTCGCAGTTCCCAAGTCCATCGCTATCTCTTGTGTCAACGAAAATAAACCCATCTTTTAACTTAAAATTTAAAATTTGAAACTTGAAATTTAACCTGAAATTTTTCAACTGCAAAGTTACAAAAAAACGCCCAAACAACCAATTATTTACACTTTATTTTTTTACACATTTTTTTAACACTGGAATCTCTCTTAAAGGCAAATCCTTCTTAACCAAATAAAACAAAAATACCATCAACAACACCGTACGGTAACCCATTCTCAACCAAAAGTTTGGCACATCAACCACCAATCCCGCAATCCACAATCCTGCAGTTAAGAGAACATATATACCTATACTTTTCAATGGATAAGCAATAGCATAATATTTTTGTCCAATAAAATAACTCAACAACATCATCACCACATAACTCACCAACGATGCACTCGCACTTGCCCAATAACTATATTTCGGCACAAACACCACATTGATTATCAACGTTATCACAAATCCCACTATCGAAAACCACGCCCCATATATCGTCTTATCTATCAATTTATACCACAACGACAAGTTATACACTATACCCTGCACCAAATACGTTATCAACACTATCGGTATAATCTGCAACCCCTCACGATACTGTGGCCCAAGCACATACTGGAATACATCCATATAAAACACCATACCCAAAAATATCAACAACGCCGCAATTATGTAATATTTCATCGCGTCGGCATAACTCTCTTTGCTATCTCTACTGCCATGTTTTGCAAACACAAATGGCTCATACGCAAACCTAAACGCGTACGTGAACATCATCATTATCATCGCTATCTTGAAGCTCGCACCATATATCCCCAATTGTTGCATACCTTCATGCGCATCTGGATAAACAATAGGGAATATAATCTTGTCAACCGTCTGATTCATAATCCCCGCTATACCCAACAACAACAACGGCAAACTATACCTCAACATCCTCTTCAACAACCCCCAATCAAAAGTCCACTTACCCACAAACACAAATGGCAACAACGCCAACGTCACAGCCGCTGTCGATATCACATTCGACACAAAAATATACCCCACTCCATACGACGGATTATAAAACCAATCTATCAACTCTGGTCTCCAATCCATTATCATCGGACATCCCACCAAAAAGAACAAGTTGCACACGATATTCACAAATATCATAAACAATTTCAAAGCCGCAAATGTCAATGGCCTATTCTTGTATCGCAAATAACTGAACGGAATACTATCAAACGCATCCATCGCCACTGCCACACCAAGCATAGCAATAAACTCAGGATGAGCGCCATACCCCATAGCATCCGCCACATTCTGCTGAAACAGCAAACACAACACAGCAAACACCGCCGACGTAACAGCCAACGATGTCAACGTAGTGCTATACACCCTATTCGTCTTCTGTTCGTCCTCTGGATTATTATTCACAAAACGGAAAAATCCAGTCTCCATCCCGTAAGTCAATATAATGATAACCAATGCAGTCCAAGCATAAAGATTGGTCACAATCCCATACTCCGACGCATCAGCCAACACATAACTATACAACGGCACTAAACACCAATTCAAAAACTTACCCACAATACTGCTCAATCCATAAATCGCAGTCTCCTTAGCCAACTGTTTCAATCCTGCCATAATTCAATGAAAAAAATATCTATTTTTAATTCCTCATTCCTTATTCAAACACACACTCTCAGTGTGTATTCAACACTAAAAATTCACCCTACCGTCAAGCAAGGTGCAAGCAACCTGTGCCGAAGAAAACAGACACACACTCTCAGTGTGTATTCAATCAAAAAGCGACTGTTCCAAATCCCCTCTCGTGCGTCCAAGATGCTTATACGCCAACTCGGTCACCTCACGACCACGAGGAGTCCTTTTTATGAATCCCTCTTTAATCAAAAATGGTTCATACACCTCTTCAATCGTGCCCGCATCCTCACTCATCGCCGTCGCAATCGTGGTCAACCCCACAGGTCCACCCTTAAATTTATCAATCATCGTCAACAATATCTTATTGTCGATTTCGTCCAATCCATAACGGTCAATATTCAATGCCTCAAGTGCATAGCATGCTATCGACTTATCAATTCTACCACTACCCTTCACTTGAGCAAAGTCGCGCACACGACGCAACAACGCATTCGCTATACGAGGCGTACCACGACTACGACGCGCAATCTCCACCGCTGCCTCTCTCACTATCGGCACCTGCATTATCGCTGCCGAACGATTTATGATATTCACCAACACTTCGTCGTCGTAATACTCAAAGTGGCAATTTATACCAAATCGCGCACGCAACGGAGCTGTCAAAAGTCCACTACGCGTCGTAGCTCCAATCAACGTAAACGGCTCCAACTCTATCTGCACCGACCTTGCCGAAGGACCCTTATCTATCATAATATCAATTCTATAGTCCTCCATTGCCGAATACAAATACTCCTCCACCACCGGACTCAAACGATGTATCTCGTCAATAAACAACACATCATTTCGCTCTAACGACGTAAGCAAGCCCGCCAAATCGCCCGGCTTATCAAGCACCGGCCCCGAAGTCAACTTAAACCCTACGCCCAACTCATTGGCTATAATATTACTCAACGTAGTTTTGCCAAGCCCCGGAGGTCCGTGCAACAATGTGTGGTCGAGACTCTCGCCACGCATACGCGCTGCCTGCACAAAGATGCTGAGATTCTCAACCACCTTATCCTGTCCCGCAAAATCGTCGAACGACAACGGACGCAACGCCTTATCCAAATCACCCTCAGCCTCTCGCTTCGGATTATGTATATCAAAATTACTCATAATCAATTAAGAATTAACAATTAATAATTAAGAATTCCTCATTCCTCACTCCTCATTCCTCATTGTATAAAATATTCTTTCAATCGAACCATATTTCGCCACAAGCGCATCTTTATCGCCTTGCTCAATCACGTTACCCTTATTGATAACTATCACATCATCACACACTTGCTCCACCTCTTGCATAATATGAGTCGAAAATATCACCAATCGATCACGCCCCAAATCCTTAATCAACTGACGTATTTCAATCAACTGATTAGGGTCAAGACCCGTAGTCGGCTCATCCAAAATCAACACTTTCGGATTATGAATTATCGCCGCCGCAATACCAACCCGCTGACGATACCCCTTCGACAACTGACCTATCTTCTTATTCGCCTCCACTGTCAAACCCGTGCGCTCAATCACCTCCTCCACAGCATCTCGTTTCGCCACACCCTTCAATCCATAAACCTCTGCTACAAAATCCAAATATTCTCGCACATACATATCCAAATACAACGGATTATGCTCAGGCAAGTAACCCACCAATCGCTTAGTCTCTACATCATCCACCGCCACACGCTTGCCGTCAATCAACACCTCGCCCTCATCGGCTGCAATATAGCCCGTAACAATTTTCATAAGCGTAGACTTACCAGCCCCATTCGGCCCCAACAATCCCACAATCCTACCAACTCCAAACTGTTGATTAATAGAGTACAACACCCGTTGCGCGCCATAACTCTTCGATATATTCTTTATCTCTAACATAACTATTTCAGTACATTTTTTGCAATTTGCAAAAATACAAAAAAATTATGAATTCGACGCTAAAAAAAACTGTTATTTTTACTCAACAAAAATAATTATGCATTATGCATTGTGCATTGTGCATTTTTTAGTAACTTTGCGCCCGAATATGAAAACAAGACAACATACAAATATTTTCCTTCTCATTGTTGCTATGCTCATCAGCATTGCAACCACTACTGTTGTCTCTCTATTCACCACACAGTATGCCAATGTTGTATGCCAAACAATCGAAAATAGCGACCATCAAGAGCCACAAAAGCCTCTTTTCTCACAAATCTCGGCACTCAACATACAGATTACCGCCAATAGTTCGAAATCACCCACATTCACCAACTACACTTCGGCGAAACGAACTAACACTCAATCTTCTAACTTCGATTTACAACTTCACTTTGCAAATAATATAGTACAAACATCCCTTCGTGAAGGTCGCCACAGCGATGTCCTATCGTTTAGCCACCAACCACCTTTGTATTACATATTTGCACTACATCGCATGCGGAATTAGCCTCCGCCCTTCCCCCCCTAAATAAAACACACTTTTTTTAGTAACAAGTAGTAAATAACAAGTCGCAAGACTATTTACTCTATTTGTTACACCCACTTAATATAATGTGATTTCTCATAAATTACTTAAACACACATTAAGATACTAAAAAAGAGCGTCAAAGACGATCAACTATACTTAACTGCGGGTAACCAACGGGAACCTGCAGATAGTAAAACCTACGATTCTTCGTCCCCAAAGGGGGCAAACCATATAAAGATGTGTAAATTTGTGCTCAGAACTCACACCAAAATTATAAACATTAAATAATTAAACCTAAATGAAAAATAATAATATTCCAGAAAACCTTCTCGAAGGACTCAATATCACAGAAAAGCGCAATAGCGCCTCAATCGTAAAAGCACTTATATACCTTGCCATTGCAATCGCAGCAACATGCGCACTCGTATTCATCAAAGACAGCAAATCATCAATGTATATGCTCGTAGGCATTATTGCTGCATTTGGTTACATTATGGCTGTTTGCGTTGCAATTTTCGCAAGCAAGGACATAATGTGCGAAGGCAAACGCCTCAACGGCTACACTCTCTATTTCGACACAGCCAATGCCAATGTCGAAAAAGCTATCGCCTCAAAAGATGCTAAAGCCTTGAAAAGCTACAAAAACTCTACCGAAAATGGTTTGAAACTCGAATTAGCCTACTCTGACGACCTCAGCATAGCACGCTATCGTCTCTATCGCTACATTCCTTTTGAATTCCAACCAGATAGCGAAATCATCGAGATTAATGCCGACCAAGTTAAAGTTCTAACACAACTTTAATTCATCGCAAACTTCACATAAAAGCACGGAAGCCTTATTTTTCATAATCAAAAGTTTAAAGTTAAAAGTTTTCATCGGCTTCCGTGCTTTAAAACAACAATAGGCTAACCCTAGGGTTAGCCTATTTACATATATAATCACTCAAATGGATGTCGCCAATCGCAGCCTTCGCGCCAAAGGGAACAACCGAATGCGGTGCGCCCTTTGATAATCACGCCTTTGCCACACTTAGGGCATGACGCACCTTCGACGATGACAGGTGGTTTAGCCACAGATTTTGTCGCCTTTGGTTTTGAGGCTTTAGGCTTCGAGGGTTGCTTTTTAGG